>NZ_JBSWCE010000002.1:0-297928 GCF_056780015.1 Micromonospora sp. R311 | reverse complement strand
GCCGAGGCCACGCTGTCCTTCCTGGGCGTCGGCCTGAAGACCCCGGTGGTGTCCTGGGGCATCATGATCAGCGAGGCCCAGCAGTACATCCGCGTCTCGCCGTTCCTGCTCTTCTTCCCCGCCGCGTTCCTCGTCACCGCCGTGCTGAGCTTCGTGATGCTCGGTGAGGCGGTCCGCGAGGCCCTCGATCCGAAACTCCGCTAGGGGCGATTCAGTTGTCCGACATTCTCGTGTCCGAGCAGTCCGCGGCGGGTACCTCCGGGCGCCCCGCCGGCCGGCTGCTCGAGGTCGACGACCTGCGCGTGGAGTTCCGTACCCGGGACGGCGTCGCCAAGGTCATCAACGGAGTCACGTACCACGTCGACGCGGGGGAGACCCTCGCCGTGCTCGGCGAGTCCGGCTCCGGTAAGAGCGTCACCGCCCAGACGATCATGGGCATCCTCGACACGCCCCCCGGCTTCGTCAGCGGTGGTCAGGTCCGCTTCCACGGCAAGGACATGCTCCGGATGTCCGCCGAGGAGCGTCGCCGCATCCGCGGCGAGGGGATCGCCATGATCTTCCAGGACGCGCTCTCCGCGCTCAACCCGGTTTTCACCGTCGGGTTCCAGATCGCCGAGCAGTTCCGGGTTCGGCGCGGCCTGGGCCGCGCCGAGGCCAAGAAGCGCGCGATCGAGATGCTCGACCAGGTCAAGATCCCGAACGCCAAGGGCCGGTTCAACAACTACCCGCACCAGTTCTCCGGCGGTATGCGGCAGCGCGCCATGATCGCGATGTCGCTGGCGCTCGACCCGGAGGTGCTGATCGCGGACGAGCCGACCACCGCGCTCGACGTGACGGTCCAGGCCCAGATCATGGACCTGCTGGCCGAGCTCCAGCGGGAGCGGCAGATGGGCATGATCCTGATCACCCACGACCTCGGCGTGGTCGCCGACGTCGCGGACCGGATCGCGGTCATGTACGCCGGCCGGATCGTCGAGGAAGCCAACGTGTACGACCTGTACGCCAAGCCGGCGCACCCGTACACGATCGGCCTGATCAACTCGATCCCGCGGCTGGACGAGAAGGGGCAGCAGCTCCGGACGATCAAGGGCCTCCCGCCGAACCTGATGAACATCCCGCCGGGCTGCCCGTTCAACCCGCGCTGCCCCATGGCGCAGCCGGTCTGCCGGGAGAAGGTCCCGCCGCTGCTGCAGGTGGGTGCCGGTCGGGCCAGCGCCTGCCACTTCGCCGAGGAGCTGGTGAACCGTGACTGAGAACATCCTCGAGGTCCGTGACCTGGTCAAGCACTACCCCGTCACCCGCGGTGTGGTGTTCAAGAAGACCATCGGTCACGTCAAGGCGGTCGACGGGGTCTCGTTCGACCTGGGGGCCGGCGAGACCCTGGGCGTGGTGGGCGAGTCCGGTTGCGGCAAGTCGACGCTGGCCCGGGTGCTGATGAACCTGGAGAAGCCGACCGCCGGCAGCGTGCACTACAAGGGACAGGACATCTCCAAGCTCTCCGGCGGTGCGCTGCGGCGGCTGCGCCGGCAGATCCAGCTGGTGATGCAGGACCCGTACACCTCGCTGAACCCGCGGATGACGGTCGGCGACCTGATCGGCGAGCCGTTCGAGATCCACCCGGAGGTGGC
Organism: Micromonospora sp. R311; assembly: GCF_056780015.1. Lineage (NCBI taxonomy): Bacteria > Bacillati > Actinomycetota > Actinomycetes > Micromonosporales > Micromonosporaceae > Micromonospora > Micromonospora sp. R311. The sequence goes on along the minus strand of NZ_JBSWCE010000002.1, from coordinate 296,300 downwards.
GCCGAAGGGCAGCCGCCGGGGCAAGGTCAAGGAACTGCTCGACCTGGTCGGCCTCAACCCGGAGCACATCAACCGCTACCCGCACCAGTTCTCCGGCGGGCAGCGGCAGCGCATCGGCATCGCCCGGGCCCTGGCCCTGCGGCCCGAGATCATCGTCTGCGACGAGCCGGTCTCGGCCCTGGACGTGTCGATCCAGGCCCAGGTGATGAACCTGCTGGAGCAGCTGCAGAGCGAGTTCAACCTCTCGTACGTGTTCATCGCGCACGACCTGTCCGTGGTGCGGCACCTCTCGGACCGGGTCGCGGTGATGTACCTCGGCAAGATCGTGGAGATCGGCACCGAGGACGAGATCTACGAGCGGCCGACGCACCCGTACACCCAGGCGCTGCTGTCGGCGGTGCCGGTGCCGGACCCGACCGTGCGGGAGAGCAAGGCGATCATCCGCCTGAGCGGTGACGTGCCGTCGCCGGTCAGCCCGCCCTCGGGCTGCCGGTTCCGCACCCGGTGCTGGAAGGCGCAGGACGTCTGCGCCGAGCAGGTGCCGCTGCTGGAGATCCGGCAGAACTCGGACCACCCGAGCGCCTGCCACTTCGCCGAGAAGCGGGAGATCGTCGCCACGCACGAGGCGTGACACCTCCGGAACCGCCTGCCCGCGTCGTCACGACGCCGGCAGGCGGTTCCGCGTTTTCCGGCCCGACCGCCCGCCCGACCGCACGGCAGCCCGACCGCCGGGCCGCACGGCAGCCTGCCCGCCCGACCGACCGCACGGCTGCCCGCCTGACCGACCGCACGGCAGCCCGCCCGCCCGACCGCACGGCAGCCGCCCGACCGACCGCACGGCAGCCCGCCCGACCGACCGAACGGCAGCCCGCCCGCCCGACCGAACGGCAGCCCGCCCGCCCGACCGCACGGCAGCCCGACCGCACGGCAGCCCGACCCCGGCCGCCCGACGCTGGTGAGGGCTGCGGGCTGTGGGCTGCGGGCGTTGACCGGCCGGCGAGGTGGCGTGGAACCCGGCGGGCCGGCGTACCCCTCAGAGCGGCCCGCGGCCGGCGCGGAGCAGCAGCAGCGCCAACTGGGTGCCGTCGGCGCCGAGGGCGACCCGGAAACGCTCCAGGATCTCCCGCTCGCGGGAGAGCACGAGCCGGGTGCCGCCGGAGGCCATCCGGGTCGCGCCGACCTCCTGGGAGAGCCGGGCCCGCTCCTGCCACAGCTCGATGAGCGCCCGGTCGATCTGGTCGATCCGTTCGCGGATCTCCACGATCCGGGCGGCGGCGGACGGTTCCGCGGTGCCGGTGCCCGGGGCGGTCGTACCGGGCTTGCCGGCCCGGCCCGGCGCGCCGTTGGCCGCCGCGCCGTCGGCCGGGGCGTCGGCGTCCGCGCCGGCGCCGCCCGCACCGGGCCGGGCCGGGCCGCCGCTCTGCTCCACCACGTCTGTCATCATCGGGTACCCCTCGCGCTGTGGTGCCCGGTGCCGGAATCCCGGGACGAAAAAGCCCCGGGCTCCAGGAGCCCGGGGCTTTTTCGTAGGTCTGGTTGATCAGGCGCGACCCACGGCTGCCGGACTCCCGGTGCCGTAGTAAAAGTAGTAGCGCTGACCGAACACGCCGTCGAGTATGCCGCCCGGCGGGCGTCCCGCGCAAGAAATCCGGCGAGCCGGGCGGGTGGCGGCCCGCCGGGTGTCCGCGGCGGGGAAGTGTCCGGCCGGCGGCATAGACTCGCCCTGCGATGCATCCTCTCTTCGACATCCCCGTGTCCCCGCCCGCGCCGACGCCCGCGCCGACGCGTGCGCAGCGGCCCGGGTCCGCCGCCGCCCGCCTCGACCCGCAGGCCCTGCTCACCGGCCTGAACGGGCCGCAGCGCGACGCGGTCACCCACGCCGGCTCGCCGCTGCTGATCGTGGCCGGCGCCGGCTCCGGCAAGACCCGGGTGCTCACCCACCGGATCGCCTACCTGCTCGCCGCGCGTGACGTGCATCCGGGCGAGATCATCGCGATCACCTTCACCAACAAGGCCGCCGGGGAGATGAAGGAGCGGGTGGCCGCCCTGGTCGGGCCGCGTGCCCGGCTGATGTGGGTGTCGACGTTCCACTCCGCCTGCGTGCGCATCCTGCGCGCCGAGCACGAGCACGCCGGGCTGAAGTCGACCTTCTCCATCTACGACGCCGACGACTCGCGCCGGCTGATGCAGCTGGTCGCGCGGGAGCTCGACCTCGATCCCAAGCGCTACCCGGCGCGCGGGCTGGCCGCCCAGGTCTCCAACCTCAAGAACGAGCTGGTCGACCCGGAGGAGTTCGCCGGCCGCGCCAAGGGCCCCAACGAGCGGGCGCTGGCCGAGGCCTACACGCTCTACCAGCGGCGGCTGCGCGAGGCGCACGCGCTGGACTTCGACGACCTGATCATGACGACGGTGCACCTGCTCCAGTCGCACCCGCACGTCGCGGAGAGCTACCGCCGACGGTTCCGGCACGTGCTGGTCGACGAGTACCAGGACACCAACCACGCCCAGTACGTGCTGATCAAGGAGCTGGTCTCCGGCACCGAGGGGGTCGAGCCGGCCGAGCTCTGCGTGGTCGGTGACGCCGACCAGTCGATCTACGCGTTCCGCGGCGCGACGATCCGCAACATCCTGGAGTTCGAGCGGGACTTCACCGACGCCCGGACGATCCTGCTGGAGCAGAACTACCGCTCCACCCAGACCATCCTGAACGCGGCCAACGCGGTGATCGACCGGAACACCTCCCGCAAGCCGAAGCGGCTGTGGAGCGAGGCCGGCGCCGGTGAGCAGATCGTCGGCTACGTCGCGGACACCGAGCACGCCGAGGCGGACTGGGTGGCCCGGGAGATCGACCGGCTGGTCGACGCAGGCGACACCCGCCCGGGCGACGTGGCGGTCTTCTACCGCACCAACGCCCAGTCCCGGGTCTTCGAGGAGGTGTTCATCCGGGTCGGCCTGCCCTACAAGGTGGTCGGCGGGGTGCGCTTCTACGAGCGCAAGGAGGTCCGCGACGCGCTGGCCTACCTGCGCGCCGTGGTCAACGACGACGACACGGTCAGCCTGCGCCGGGTGTTGAACACCCCGCGGCGGGGCATCGGCGACCGCGCCGAGGCCTGCGTGGAGGCGCTCTCCAGCCGGGACCGGATCTCCTTCGGCGCCGCGCTGCGCCGGGCCAAGGACGCGCCGGGCATCTCCACCCGGGCGGCCAACGGCATCGCCGAGTTCGTCGCCCTGCTCGACGGCGCACGTGAGCTGGCCGAGACCGGCACCCCGGAGGAGGTGCTGGAGGCGCTGCTCACCCGCTCGGGCTACCTCACCGAGCTGGAGGAGAGCCTGGATCCGCAGGACGCCGGCCGGGTCGACAACCTCCAGGAGCTGGTCAGCGTCGCGCGGGAGTACACCGAGCGGGTCGAGGCGCTCGGCGCCGAGGGGGAACGGGCCACCCTGGCCGGGTTCCTGGAGCAGGTCGCGCTGGTCGCCGACGCCGACCAGGTGCCCACCGACGACCCCGACCACCAGGGCGTGGTCACCCTGATGACGCTGCACACCGCCAAGGGGCTGGAGTTCCCGGTGGTGTTCCTGACCGGGCTGGAGGACGGCGTCTTCCCGCACCTGCGCTCGCTCGGCGACACCCGCGAGCTGGAGGAGGAGCGCCGGCTGGCGTACGTCGGCATCACCCGGGCCCGGCAACGCCTCTACCTGTCCCGGGCGGTGACCCGCTCCGCGTGGGGCGCGCCGGCCTACAACCCGCCGTCCCGGTTCGTCGAGGAGCTGCCGCCGGAACTGGTGCGCTGGGAGCGCACCGAGGGGTCGTACACCTCGTGGGGTGGCGGGGGCGGCGGCGTCGGCGGCCGCGCGGACCGCACCCCCGGCGGGCGTGGCGGCTTCACCGGCGGTACGCCCAAGGCGGCGCAACTGGCCAAGCGGCTCGGGGTCGACGGCAGCCGGCTCGCCACCGCCAGCGAGCTGCCGCAGGGGCCGAAGGTGGCGGCCGGCGACCGGGTCAACCACCAGCGCTACGGGCTGGGCCGGGTGCTCGCCGTGGAGGGGCACGGGCCGAGCGCCCGGGCGCAGATCGACTTCGGCGACCAGACGATGTGGCTGGTGCTGCGGCACGCGCCGCTCGACAAGCTCTGAGCCGGTGACGCCCGGCCCCGCGGCGGGCCGGGCGTCACCGGCCGGAAGTCAGCCGGCCGGAGTCAGCAGGCCACGTCGATGCCCCGGGCGCGCAGGAACGGCGCCGGGTCGATCTGGTTCCACATCTGGCCCTGGTGCACCTCGAAGTGCAGGTGCGGGCCGGTGGAGTCGCCGGTGGAGCCCTCGTAGCCGATGACCTCCCCGGCGCCGACCCTGTCGCCCACGCCGACCGCGGTGCGGCTCTGGTGCGCGTAGTGGGTCAGGTAGCCGTTGCCGTGGTCGATGAAGACCGAGATGCCGTACCCGTCGCCGGCGTCGCCGGCCTTGACCACCGTGCCGCCGTAGACGGCCCGGATCGGGGTGCCCGCGGGCATGGCGAAGTCGATGCCGGCGTGCAGGGTGCCCCACCGCTGCCCGTAGCAGGAGGTGATCTCGGCGCCCTTCATCGGGATCACCCAGGTCGGCTTCGGCTTGGTCTTCGGCCTGGGCTTGGCGGCGGTCGCCGTCGGGCTGGGCTTGGCGGACGGGCTGGCCGTCGACGGGCTGGGCGTGGGGCTGGTGGGAGTGGCGGTGGGGGTGACCGGCGCCGTCGACTCACGGGCGGACCGGTCGGCGCGGTCGGCGGCCTCGGCCCGCGCCTGCGCGTCCAGGGAGACGCCGGCCGGGTTGCGGTCGTCGGCGCCGGCGGTCGCCACGGCCACGCCGCTGAGACCGAGCGCGACCAGGACCGCCGCGCCGATGACCACCTGTCGGGTGCGCCCGACCGTCCGCCGCCGGTGTCGGGCGGGGGCGTCGGGGGTCTTCTCGTTCTGGATGGAGCTGTCTTCCTGCACGGCGGACCTTCACAGTCGAGGGCACTTGACCTCGAAATACTGGTGTCGGCCCGGCCCGCGCCGGGTACCGGGCCAGCGGACGCCGCAGCGGCATCGCGCGTCGGCTGCCCGGCTATGTCCCTGTCTGGTGGCCTACGCCCCGATAAATGATCATGTACCCTCGTGTCCTCCGTCACATCCGTGACTGTGACCCGGGATACTTTGGTCGCCGTGGGGCAACGAAAAACCGCCCGGATCGGTCGATCCGGGCGGTCATCGGTCGATACGCAGTGTCAGGAGGCGGCTACCTCGTTGTAGATTGCCTCGACCTGTAGCTGGATGTCCACTCCGCGATCCTGGAGGTAGGGCACCGGGTCGGTCGGCTTGCCCTTGACATGGATCTCCAGGTGCAGGTGGGAGCCGTAGGAGTGGCCGGTGTTGCCGACCAGGCCGAGCTGGTCGCCCGCCTTGACCTGCTGCCCCTCCTGGACGCTCAGCGCGGAGGAGTGGCCGTAGATGGCCTCGCTGCCGTCGCCGTGCTGCACGATCACCGTGTAGCCGTAGCCGCCCCACCAGCCGGCCTTGGTGACGGTGCCGTCGTGGATCGCGACGTACGGGGTGCCCTCGGGCGCGACCAGGTCGACGCCGCTGTGCAGCTTGCCCCACCGCATGCCGTAGGGGGACTTGAAGTCGTAGCCCTGCAGGGGCAGCAGCCAGACCTCGGGCTCCGCCTCCTCGGCGCGCCCGCTGTCGCGGGAGGCGCGTTCGGCGGAGTCGGCGCGGGCGGCCGCGTCCTGGCTGAGGGTGGAGGCCGCCTTGAGCTCGTCGAGGACCGACGGGTTGACGCTCTTCGCGTCCGGCATGGCTCCCGCGCCGAGGGCCACCACACCGGCTCCGACGAACGCGGTGGTGACGACGGCGGCGTAACGGCTCCGCGGGGGGGTGGGTACGCGGCGGCGGCCGCGATATCGATCGGGCTCAGACGACAGGCGCTGGCGCACGCACACCCTCCGTTGTCGGGGTCTCGAGGCGGTCGCGCCGGCGTCGTGAAGCTCTGGTGAACGTCGGCGGGCCGCGTCGCCACCCGTCCGTGGACCTGATGACAACCGTGGACACGTTAGCCAACCGCCAGACGAGTCACAAGCCGGAGCGCCGAATTGGTGCCGCGTTCTGTCCAATTGCGTCCGCGATTGTCATGCCTCGTACCCGTCAAACGGCGCCCCCGTTACTGCCCGTTCGTCGCGCAGCGTGACCGAACGGCGGAGTCGTCCGGCTTGACGCGGGTGCCCGTCGGGCACCCGGTGCGGGTCGGTGCGGCCGTCCGCCCGAACGGGCGTGGGGCGCCCGCTTCCCGGCCCGGATTTCCCGGGCCGGGCCGGGCGGGTTACCGTTCGTTCAGGTGAAGCCGCGAAGCCGGTGAAAGGGATGCGCTGATGAGCTCTCGTGTTCGGGTCGTCGTCGCCAAGCCGGGCCTGGACGGCCACGACCGCGGCGCCAAGGTCGTCGCGCGTGCCCTCCGGGACGCCGGTATGGAGGTCATCTACACCGGCCTGCACCAGACCCCGGAGCAGATCGTGGAGACCGCGATCCAGGAGGACGCCGACGCGGTCGGGCTCTCCGTGCTCTCCGGCGCGCACATGACGCTCTTCAAGCGGGTGCTGGAGCTGCTCGCCGAGCGGGACGCCCGGGACATCGTGGTGTTCGGCGGCGGCATCATCCCGGACGCCGACATCCCCGAGCTGGAGCAGCTCGGCGTCGCCAAGATCTTTACGCCGGGCGCCACCACCGGGTCGATCGTCGAGTGGGTGCGGGCGAACGTCGCGCAGCCGGTCGGCTGACACCCGGCGGATCCAGGCACGGGGGAGGGGCCGGACGCACCCCTCACACGTCCGGCCCCTCTATGCACGATGCCCCGCCGCCACCCCTCGACCGACAGGGCATCGGCCGTCTCCCGTCTTCGCGCTGTGCAGCGCTCCGACACCTGACTCAACGACGCCCCCGGCGGGGGGTTACGCACCTGCCCGAACATCGCCCGGACGGCTGACGACCGGGCCGGCGGCGCCCGCCGCGGCGGGCGGCTGTGCATTACCGCACACCGCGCACCCGCTCGGTTGCCGGTGGTGCCCACCTCGCTAGGCTGCGCCCAATGGCCTGTTTCAACTGATGACAGGCGTCAAACTGTTTTCCATAACGCTGGTGGCGGCGCGACGGCGCGCCGCGGAGACGGGACGGGACGCGCAAACGTGGACCTGTACGAGTACCAGGGGCGGGACCTGTTCGAGCGGCACGGCTTGCCCGTGCTCGCCGGCGGCGTCGCCACGACCCCGGAGGAGGCCCGCGCGATCGCCGAACGCCTCGGCGGTCGGGTGGTCGTCAAGGCGCAGGTGAAGGTCGGCGGCCGGGGCAAGGCCGGCGGCGTCAAGCTGGCCGAGGGCGCGGAGGAGACGGTGGCCCGGGCCACCGACATCCTCGGCATGGACATCAAGGGCCACACCGTCCACAAGGTCATGATCACCGTGACCGCGGACGTGGCCGAGGAGTACTACTTCTCCTACCTGCTGGACCGGGCGAACCGCACCTTCCTCTGCATCGCCAGCGTCGCCGGCGGGATGGACATCGAGCAGGTCGCCGCCGAGACCCCGGAGAAGGTCGTCAAGGCCCCGATCGACGCGGTCGAGGGAGTGGACGAGGCGAAGGCGCGTGAGATCGTCTCCGCCGCCGGCTTCCCGGCCGAGGTCGCCGACCAGGTGGTCGAGGTCGCCGTCAAGCTCTGGCAGGCTTTCGTCGCCGAGGACGCCACCCTGGTCGAGGTGAACCCGTTGGCCAAGACCGGCGACGGCAAGCTCCTGCTGCTCGACGCCAAGATCAGCCTGGACGAGAACGCCGCCTTCCGGCACCCGGACCACGAGGCGCTGGTCGACCAGGCCGCGGTGGACCCGCTGGAGCAGGCCGCCAAGGAGAAGGACCTCAACTACGTCAAGCTCGACGGCGAGGTCGGCATCATCGGCAACGGCGCGGGTCTGGTCATGTCGACCCTCGACGTGGTCGCGTACGCCGGCGAGCGGCACGGCAACGTCAAGCCGGCCAACTTCCTCGACATCGGCGGCGGCGCCAGCGCCGCGGTGATGGCGAACGGGCTGGAGATCGTGCTCTCCGACCCGTCGGTGAAGAGCGTCTTCGTCAACGTCTTCGGCGGCATCACCGCCTGCGACGCGGTCGCCAACGGCATCGTGCAGGCGCTGGGCCTGCTGGAGCAGCGCGGCGAGAAGGTCACCAAGCCGCTGGTCGTCCGGCTCGACGGCAACAACGCGGAGGCCGGTCGGGCGATCCTCGACGGCGCGAACAACCCGCTGATCGAGCGGGTCGACACCATGGACGGCGCGGCCGAGCGGGCCGCCGAGCTGGCGGCTGCGGGGGTCTGACAATGGCAATCTGGCTGACCAAGGACTCGAAGGTCATCGTCCAGGGGATGACCGGCTCCGAGGGTTCCAAGCACACCCGGCGGATGCTCGCGGCCGGCACCACCATCGTCGGCGGCGTCAACCCGCGCAAGGCGGGCCAGACCGTCGACTTCGACGGCACCGAGCTGCCCGTCTTCGCCACCGTCGCGGACGCGATGAAGGAGACCGGGGCGGACGTCACGGTCATCTTCGTGCCGCCGCAGTTCACCAAGGCCGCGACGATCGAGGCGATCGACGCCGGCATCGGCCTGGCCGTGGTGATCACCGAGGGCGTGCCGGTGCACGACACCGCCGCGTTCTGGGCGTACAACGTGGCCAAGGGGGAGCGGACCCGGATCATCGGCCCGAACTGCCCGGGCATCGCCTCGCCGGGCGCCTCCAACGCCGGCATCATCCCGGCCGACATCACCGGCTCCGGCCGGATCGGCCTGGTCAGCAAGAGCGGCACGCTGACCTACCAGATGATGTACGAGCTGCGCGACATCGGCTTCTCGACCTGCGTCGGCATCGGTGGCGACCCGATCATCGGCACCACGCACATCGACGCCCTCGCCGCGTTCGAGGCCGACCCGGACACCGACGCGATCGTGATGATCGGTGAGATCGGCGGCGACGCCGAGGAGCGGGCCGCCGAGTTCATCAAGGCGAACGTGACCAAGCCGGTGGTCGGCTACATCGCCGGCTTCACCGCCCCGCCCGGCAAGACCATGGGGCACGCCGGCGCGATCATCTCCGGCTCGGCCGGCACCGCCGAGGCGAAGCAGGCGGCGCTGGAGGCGGTCGGGGTCAAGGTCGGCAAGACGCCGACCGAGACCGCCCGCCTGATGCGGGAGATCATGTCCGCCGGCTGAGCGGACGAGCGACGAGCCGAGGGGGTCGACCGGGTCCGGTCGGCCCCCTCAGTCGTTGCCCCAGAGCGGGTAGTTGCCGGTGGCCCGCAGGATCGCGCTGCCGATAATGTTGATCACGCCGAAGGTGATGGCCAGGTAGCCCAGCACCGGCGACTGGCCGTAGCGCTTGGCGTCGCGGATGGAGAGCCAGCCGAAGATGACGCCCAGGATGCCGCAGCAGAGCAGGCCGGTGACGATGCCCAGGATGCCCCAGAGCGTGGTGCGGTCCCGGCCGCCGGCGGGTGGGGGCGGCGGATTCGGAGCGTTCACGGCTTCCCTCCGAGCGGTCGGTGCCGCGACTGCCGTCGCGTCCTGCGCCGAGGCTAAACCGGATCGGGCGCCGCGGACGGTGGATCACCGAACTCGCCGCCGGCGCGCAGCGGTATCGGACTGCCGCCACCGGCTCGGCATGCCAGAGTAGACGCGATGTCCTCCGTCACCCCTGACCAGCCCAGCCGTCCCGTCGCCGACGTCGGCCCCGACGCCCGGCCACCCGGCCGGCCCGGCGAGGGTCGGCGGGTGCCCGCACCCCGCGCCGGGGAGCCGCCGCGCAGCCGTGCGCCGCTCGCCGTCGCCGCCGGGGTGGCCGCCGGGTGGGCGGCGATCACCTCGTGCCTGCCGGTCGTGGTCGTGCTCTGGCTGTTCCAGCTCAGCGAGGACGCCGCGTCCCTGCTCGACGCCGTGCGCGCCGGGCTGGCCGGCTGGCTGCTCGGGCACGGGGTCCCGCTGGCCACCGGCGCCGGCCCGGTCGGGTTGGCCCCGCTGGCGCTGACCGTGCTGGCGGTCTGGCGGCTGTCCCGAGCCGGGGTGCACACCAGCCGGGCGATCGGCGCCCGCGGCAGCCGGTCGGTGTCCCGGACGCTCGTCGCGGCCGGCGCGGTCGGCGTCGCGTACGCCCTGCTCGGCGTGCTCGCCGCGCTGGCGTCCGGCGCGGGCGGGCCCGGGGTGTCGCCGGTCCGGGCGGGGGCGACCCTCGGTGTGGTCGCCGTGCTCGCCGCCCTGGCCGGGGCCGCCCGGACCACCGGGGTGACCGCCCTGCTCGCCACGCGGGCCCCGGCGCCGCTGCGCGACGGGCTCCGCACCGGCCTGGTCGCCGGGCTGCTGCTGCTGGCCGCCGGGGCCGGGGCGGCCGGGCTCGCCGTGGCGACCGGGGGTGGCGACGCCGCCGACATGATCGGCGCCTACCGCACCGGGGTCGCCGGGCAGGCCGGGATCACCCTGGTCAGCCTGGCCTACGCGCCGAACGCCACGATCTGGTCGGTGAGCTATCTGCTCGGTCCGGGCTTCGCGGTCGGCACCGACACGGCGGTCCGCACCAGCGAGGTCTCGCTCGCCGCGCTACCGGCCGTACCGCTGCTGGCCGGCCTGCCGCGCGGGCCGGTCGACGGGCTGGGCGCCGGGCTGCTCGCGGTGCCGGTGCTCGCCGGGATGGCCGCGGGTTGCCTGCTGGCCCGCCGACTGCTCCGGCTGGCCGCCGACGAGCGGTCGCCGCTGGGCTGGGCCGCGCTGCTCGGGCCGGCCGCGCTCGCCGGTCCGGTGGCCGGCCTGCTGCTCGGAGCGGCGGCCGCCGCCTCCGCCGGTCCGCTCGGCGGCGGTCGGCTGGCCGAGATCGGCCCGGGCGGCTGGCAGGTGGCGGCCGTGGCGACCGCGGTCGTCGGGTCCGGCGCGCTGCTCGGCGCCGCCGCCACCCGGCTGCTCACCCGCCCCGCCGCCGCGCGCTGAGGTCCACGCCGGACCAGAAGGGGCGCGCGGAGCGGGTGGGCCCCAGGCGAAGCCGACCCACGCCGGCCGGCACCAGGGCCCGGGACAAACGACGAGGGGCGCCCCGGCCGCGGCCGGGACGCCCCTCGTGCGCTGCGCTGGTCAGGGCTGCGTGGGCAGGGCGACGTTGGCCACGAGCCCCAGGATGATGAACAGGATGCCGAGCCCGGCGCCGATGGCGCCGCAGATCAGGCCGGCCTTGGCCTGGCCGGCGTTGGACGCCAGCCCCTGGTCCGCCTTCTGCTTGCCCAGGTAGCCGGTCACCACGGCGGCGATGCCGACCGGGATGCCCAGGTAGAGGCAGCAGACCAGCGGGATCGACGCGATGCCGAGGATCATCGACACCAGGCCGAGGGTGTTCTGCTGCCCCTGCGGCTGCGGGTAGCCCGCGTTCGGGTAGCCCGGCGCCGCGCCGTACGGCTGCTGCTGCTGGGCGTACGGGTCCTGGTACGGCTGCCCCGAGGTGGGCTGCTGGCCGTACGGCTGCCCCGAGGTGGGCTGCTGGCCGTACGGCTGCCCCGAGGTGGGCTGCTGGCCGTAGGGCGCGGCGGGCGGCTGGCCGTAAGGGTCGCTCGGCTGGCCGTAGGGCTGGCCGGAGGTGGGCTGCTGGCCGTAGGGCGCGGCCGGCGGCGGGGCGTACGGGTTGTGCGGCGGGGGTGTGGTCGGGTCCTGGTGCGGCTGCTGGCCGTACGGGTCCTGGCCGGGCTGTCCGGGCTGCATGTCGAAGAGGCTCCTCGGCTCGGTCTGTCAGTAGGTGCTGCTGGTGTCGGCGCCCATCAGCCCGGCGAGGCCACCGAGCAGGCAGCACACCAGGACGATCACGTACCAGCCGATGCCGACGATCAGGGCCCACTTGGACCACTTCTTCGACTCGGCGGCGGCGGCCTGCGCGCCGGCGTAGTCACCCTGCTGGAGCAGCGGGTTGACCTTGGATGCGTTGATGATGGCCGGGATGGCCAGCGGCCAGAACAGGAAGATCGCGACGATCGACATCGTCATGTTGTTGTTGATCTGCGGCGGCTGCTGGGGCTGGTATCCGGGCTGCATCCTGGGAACTCCTCATTCCATCGGCACGGGGAGCGTGCCGGTTCACTGACGGGGTGCGGGCCGGACGTGCGCATGGCCCGAGCGACGGGCAGCGTACCTAATTCGTGCGAGCTTGGCTGTCGGCGAATGTCGCGCCGCCCAACGGATGGGCACGCTGACCTGCCCGATAGGGTGGCCGGGTGACCGAGCCCGCGTCCGCAGCCCGCATCGTCGTTCTCGTCTCCGGCTCCGGGAGCAACCTCCAGGCGCTGCTGGACGCGTGCGCCGACCCGGCGTACGGGGCCCGGGTGGTGGCCGTCGGCGCCGACCGGCACGGCACCGGCGGGCTGGACCGGGCCGCCGCAGCCGGCGTACCGACCTTCGTGGACGAGGTGAAGGCGTACCCCTCGCGGGCGGACTGGGACGCCGCGCTCACCGCGCACGTCGCCGAGCACCGGCCCGACCTGGTCATCTCCGCCGGCTTCCTCAAGTTGGTCGGCCCGCACTTCCTGGCCGCCTTCGGCGACCGTTACCTCAACACGCACAACACGCTGCTGCCGGCGTTCCCCGGCATCCACGGCCCGCGCGACGCCCTCGCCTACGGCGTGAAGATCACCGGGGCCACCCTCTTCTTCGTCGACGCCGGGATGGACACCGGCCCGATCGTCGCGCAGGTGGCCGTGCCGGTGCGCGACGACGACGACGTCGAGACGCTCACCGAGCGCATCAAGGAAGCCGAGCGGCGCCAGCTCGTCGAGCAGGTGGGCCGCCTGGTCCGTGAAGGTTGGACGATCACCGGAAGAAAGGTCACGGTTCCGTGAGTTCCACTCAGGACGAGCGCCGCCCGATCAAGCGGGCGCTGGTCAGCGTCTACGACAAGACCGGCCTGGTCGAGCTGGCCCGAGCGCTGCACGCGGCCGGGGTGGAGCTTGTCTCGACCGGGAGCACGGCCGCCACCATCGCCGGCGCCGGGGTGCCGGTGACCCCGGTGGAGACGGTGACCGGGTTCCCGGAGATCCTCGACGGCCGGGTCAAGACCCTGCACCCGAAGATCCACGGTGGGCTCCTGGCCGACCTGCGCAAGGAGTCGCACGCCGCCCAGCTCGACGAGCACGGTATCGCGGGGATCGACCTGCTGGTGTCCAACCTCTACCCGTTCCAGGCCACGGTCGCCTCCGGCGCCTCCGTCGACGAGTGCGTGGAGCAGATCGACATCGGCGGTCCGGCGATGGTCCGGGCGGCGGCCAAGAACCACGCCTCGGTCGCGGTGGTCACCGACCCGTCCGCGTACCCGGCGCTGCTGGTCGCCCTCGGCTCGGGCGGCTTCACGCTGGCCCAGCGCCGCGCGCTGGCCGCCCGGGCGTTCGCCGACATCGCCGAGTACGACGCGGCGGTGGCCAACTGGTGCGCCGTCCAGCTCGGGCCCGAGGGGCAGGAGTGGCCGGGCTTCGCCGGCCTGGCGCTGCGGGCGACCAGGACGCTGCGCTACGGCGAGAACCCGCACCAGGCGGCGGCGCTCTACACCGACCCGGATTCCCCGGCCGGGCTCGCCCAGGCCGAGCAGCTGCACGGCAAGGAGATGTCCTACAACAACTACGTCGACGCGGACGCCGCCTGGCGGGCCGCGAACGACTTTGCCGACCAGCCGGCGGTGGCGATCATCAAGCACGCCAACCCGTGCGGGATCGCGGTCGGCGTCGACGTGGCCGAGGCGCACCGCAAGGCGCACGCCTGCGACCCGGTCTCCGCGTACGGCGGGGTGATCGCGGTCAACCGGCCGGTCTCGGTGGAGCTGGCCAACCAGGTCGCCGAGATCTTCACCGAGGTGGTGGTGGCGCCGGGGTTCGAGCCGGGCGCGGCGGAGGTGCTCCAGGCCAAGAAGAACATCCGGCTGCTGCGCGCGCCGGCCTGGAACCCGGCGCCGGCGGAGTGGCGGCAGGTCGGCGGTGGCGTACTGGTGCAGCTGGCGGACCGGGTGGACGCCCCGGGTGACGACCCGGCCAACTGGCGCCTGGCGGCCGGCGACGCGGCCGACGAGGCGACCCTGCGCGACCTCGCCTTCGCCTGGCGGGCGGTACGCGCGGTGAAGAGCAACGCCATCCTGCTGGCGAAGGACGGGGCGACCGTCGGTGTCGGGATGGGGCAGGTCAACCGGGTCGACTCCGCGCAGCTGGCGGTGAGCCGGGCCGGCGCCGAGCGGGCGCGCGGCGCGGTCTGCGCCTCGGACGCGTTCTTCCCGTTCGCCGACGGGCCGAAGATCCTCATCGACGCCGGCGTCCGGGCCGTCGTGCAGCCCGGCGGGTCGATCCGCGACGAGGAGGTCATCGCCGCGGCCAAGGAGGCCGGCGTGACCATGTACCTCACCGGCACCCGCCACTTCTTCCACTGACGGGCGCCCCGCCGACGGGCGTCCCGCCCCGGTGGCCTTTTTCACAGCTGACGGCTCGACGTGGTCGGTGATCCGGGACCCGCCCTCGGCGCCGGGCGGCCGAGTCGGTTGATCGTGGTCATCGGCCCCGGAGCCGTCCGCCGTGAGACGATCTGGGCGTGACGGCGACGCTTCTGGACGGCAAGGCGACCGCGGCCGAGATCAAGGACGAGCTGCGTACGCGGGTCAAGGCACTGGCCGAACGTGGCATCACGCCGGGGCTGGGCACGCTGCTGGTCGGCGCCGATCCGGGCTCACAGGCGTACGTCAACGGCAAGCACCGCGACTGCGCCGAGGTGGGTATCGCCTCCATCCGCCGGGAGTTGCCCGCCGACGCGACCCAGCAGCAGGTCGACGAGGTGCTCGCCGAGCTGAACGCCGACCCGGCCTGCCACGGCTACCTGGTCCAGCTCCCGCTGCCGGCCCAGCTGGACACCCAGCGGGTGCTGGAACTCGTCGACCCGGACAAGGACGCCGACGGCCTGCACCCGGTGAACCTGGGCCGGTTGGTGCTCGGCTACGACGCCCCGCTGCCGTGCACCCCGCGCGGCATCGTCGAGCTGCTCCGCCGGCACGACGTGGCACTGCGCGGCGCGAAGGTCGCCGTGGTCGGCCGGGGCAACACCGTCGGCCGTCCGCTCGGCCTGCTGCTCACCCGGCGCAGCGAGAACGCCACGGTGACCCTGTGCCACACCGGCACCCTCGACCTGGCCGCGCACACCCGGGCCGCCGACGTCGTCATCGTGGCGGCCGGAGTGCCCGGGCTGCTCACCGCGGACATGGTCACGCCGGGCGCGGTGGTGGTCGACGTCGGCATCACCCGGGTGATCGGCCCGGACGGCAGGGGCCGCTACACCGGTGACGTGGCCCCGGAGGTCGCCGAGGTGGCGGGGGCGTTGGTGCCGATGCCGGGCGGTGTCGGCCCGATGACCCGGGCCATGCTGCTCACCAACGTCGTGGAGCGCGCCGAACGGGGCTGACCGGCTGCGGCTTCCCGCACCGCGAAACGCCTTCCGACCGGCGACGTCATAACCGTCCGCCCCTGGCCGGATCGGTGCCAGGATGACTGATACGGTCCGGAAAACCGACTGGTATCAGGGAGTGGGACGACCATGGGTAAGAAGGTCACTGTCGTCGGCGCCGGTTTCTACGGCTCGACCACCGCACAGCGCCTGGCCGAGTACGACGTCTTCGACACCGTCGTGATCACCGACATCGTGGAGGGCAAGCCCGCGGGCCTCGCCCTGGACCTCAACCAGTCGCGGGCCATCGAGGGCTTCGAGACCAAGGTGGTCGGCGTGACCACCGGCCCGAACGGCGAGGGCTACGAGGCGATCGAGGGCTCGGATGTCGTGGTCATCACCGCCGGCCTGCCGCGCAAGCCGGGCATGAGCCGGATGGACCTGCTGGAGACGAACGCCAAGATCGTCCGCCAGGTCTCCGAGAACGTCGCCAAGTACGCCCCGAACGCCGTGGTCATCGTGGTCTCCAACCCGCTCGACGAGATGACCGCGCTGGCCCAGCTCGCCACCCAGTTTCCGAAGAACCGGGTGCTCGGCCAGGCCGGCATGCTGGACACCGCCCGGTTCAGCAACTTCGTGGCCGAGGCGCTGAACGTACCGGTGAAGTCGGTGAAGACGCTGACCCTCGGCTCGCACGGCGACACCATGGTGCCGGTGCCGTCGAAGAGCACCGTCAACGGCAAACCGCTGCGCGAGGCGATGCCGGCCGAGCAGATCGAGGAGCTGGTGGTCAAGACCCGCAACGGTGGCGCCGAGGTGGTCGCCCTGCTCAAGACCGGTTCGGCATACTACGCGCCGTCGGCCGCCGCCGCCCGGATGGCCAAGGCGGTCGCCGAGGACTCCGGCGAGGTCATGCCGGTCTGCGCCTGGGTCGACGGCCAGTACGGCATCTCCGGCGTCTACCTCGGCGTCGAGGCCGCGATCGGCGCCGAGGGCGTCAAGCGGGTCGTCGAGACCGACCTGGACGCCGACGAGCTGGCCAGCCTCAAGGAGGCCGCCGAGGCCGTCCGCGCCAAGCAGGCCGACGTCGCCAACATGTGACCTCACCGTTCCACGCGAAGGGCACGCCGCTCCCCGGCGTGCCCTTCGCCGTCTCCCGCTCCTCTCCCTCCCCCCGACCCGACCCCGCCCACCCCGGACCGCGTTGATCATGGAGTTTGGGTCATCCCCGAGCCGGCGGCGGTTTCTGACGCAAACCCATGATCAGCGCGAGGGGGAGGTGGGCGTTGGGAGGGGGAGGGGGAGGAAGGGGGTGCCGAGGTGGGGGGTGGCGAGGGTGGCGGGGGTGCCGGTGGTGAGGGTGTCGAGCAGGGTGGTGCGGGAGGTGCGGGCCGTTGCCGGGTCCAGCTCGTGGGCGTACGCCAGGGTGGGGTCGACCAGCTGCACGGCGTGCACCAGCAGGTCGCCGGTGAGCAGCACGCGCTCGGTCCCGTCGTCCAGCAGCACGCACTGGTGTCCGGGGGTGTGCCCGGGGGTGCTCAGCACGCGTACCGCCGGGGTGAGGGTGGTGTCGCCGTCGACCACCCGCAGCCGGCCGGCGGCGCGTAACGGCGCGACCAGCCCGGCCGGCAGTCCCGGGTTGATCGACGCCATCGCGTCCAGCTCGGCCCGCTGCACCAGGTAGTCGGCGTTCGGGAAGTAGGGCGTGCCCGGTGAGCCGGTGACCGCCCAGCCGATGTGGTCGCTGTGCAGGTGGGTGAGCACCACGGTGCGGACGTCGGCCGGGTCGATGCCGGCGGCGGCCAGCTCGGCGGGGAGCCGGCCCGGCACCGGCGCCCAGCTCGCCGCGGCGGAGTCGGCCGGGCCGATGCCGGCGTCCACCAGGGTGACCGGCCCGTCCCCAACCCGGACGGCGAAGCTGCGGAAGCGGAGCCACCAGCGCCCGTCGGCGGTGACCGCGGCCGGGTCCCGCCGGTCGGCCGCGCGCCAGTGCTCCGCCGTGGCGTCCGGGAACGCCTCCTCGCGGGGCTGGAAGAACGGCCCCTCGCCGTCGGTGAGCGCGGTGACCGTGATAGACCCGAGGGTGCGGTTCGGCGGCATCCGGCGATGGTGCCACCAGCCGCCGTGGCGGGCATCCCCGTTTCTTCCGGCGCCCGCCTCCGGGCTGGTCAGCGCCCCGACCGAGGCCGGATGGGGAACGCCAGCCGGTTCCAGTACGCTCGTACTGCTTGAGCACGTGTCCCCCGAGAGGAGCGCCGGCCGATGGCGAAGATCAAGGTAAACAACCCGGTCGTGGAGCTCGACGGCGACGAGATGACCCGGATTATCTGGAAGCAGATCCGGGAGCAGCTGATCCTGCCCTACCTCGACGTCGACCTGCACTACTACGACCTGTCGATCCAGCACCGCGACGAGACCGACGACCAGGTCACCGTCGACGCCGCCAACGCCATCAAGCAGCACGGCGTGGGCGTGAAGTGCGCGACCATCACCCCGGACGAGGCCCGGGTGGAGGAGTTCGGCCTCAAGAAGATGTGGCGGTCGCCGAACGGCACCATCCGCAACATCCTCGGCGGCGTCGTGTTCCGCGAGCCGATCATCATGTCCAACGTGCCGCGGCTGGTCCCCGGCTGGACCAAGCCGATCATCATCGGCCGGCACGCCCACGGCGACCAGTACAAGGCCACCGACTTCGTCGTCCCCGGCCCGGGCACGGTGACCATCACCTACACCCCGGCCGACGGCTCGGCGCCGATGGAGATGGAGGTCGCCAACTTCCCCGGCGGCGGCGTCGCCATGGGCATGTACAACTTCGACGAGTCGATCCGGGACTTCGCCCGCGCCTCCATGCGCTACGGCCTGGACCGCGGCTACCCGGTCTACCTGTCCACCAAGAACACCATCCTCAAGGCGTACGACGGCCGGTTCAAGGACATCTTCGCCGAGGTGTTCGAGAACGAGTTCAAGGCCGAGTTCGAGGCCGCCGGGATCAGCTACGAGCACCGGCTGATCGACGACATGGTGGCCGCCGCGCTCAAGTGGGAGGGCGGCTTCGTCTGGGCCTGCAAGAACTACGACGGTGACGTGCAGTCCGACACCGTCGCGCAGGGCTTCGGCTCGCTGGGCCTGATGACCTCGGTGCTGATGACCCCGGACGGCCGGACGGTCGAGGCCGAGGCCGCGCACGGCACGGTCACCCGGCACTACCGGCAGTGGCAGAAGGGCGAGAAGACCTCGACCAACCCGATCGCCTCGATCTACGCCTGGACCCGCGGCCTCGCCCACCGGGGCAAGCTGGACAACACCCCGGCGGTCACCGAGTTCGCCAACACCCTGGAGCAGGTCATCATCGACACCGTCGAGGGCGGCCAGATGACCAAGGACCTCGCGCTGCTCATCTCGCGCGACGCCCCGTGGCTGACCACCGACGAGTTCATGGGCGCGCTGGACGAGAACCTGGCGCGCCGGCTCGCCGCCTGATCGCCGACCCGCACCGCACGGAAGCCCGCCGGCACCCGCCGGCGGGCTTCCGTCGTCCCGGGCTGCGCCACCCGGGCCGGTTCGCTGAACGCGCCGGGTGCGGCCCGCGCACCACCCGCACGTAGCGTCACCATCCCCGGCGCGCCTCGTTGACCTGGGTGGACGAGATGCCAGTCGCGTCCAGGAAGGTTGACCGCGGTCGCCTCGCGGCAGAGTGCCGATCAGCCAGCCTTCCCGGCTGTCGTGCACAGCCAGCCGTCCCTTCCCTGCGGGGGGCCCTGTCCCGGGCCCCCCGCGCCCTGTCCGTGGCCCTTCCGGCGACGTTGGCCGGTGGCGCCGGGCGGGCCGCGGACCGGCCGACCCGGGGGGCTTGGCTCAGGCCGCGCGGAGCAGTTCGGCGGCCCGCTCGGGGGCGATGTCGTTGATGAACACGCCCATCCCCGACTCCGAGCCGGCCAGGTACTTCAGCTTGTCCTTCGCCCGCCGGATGCTGAACAGCTGCAGGTGCAGGTGCCCCAGCTCGCGGTCGATCCGGACCGGGGCCTGGTGCCAGGCGGCGATGTAGGGCATCGGCAGGTCGAACAGCGCGTCGAAGCGGCGCAGCAGGTCCAGGTAGAGCGGGCCGAACGCGTCCCGCTCCGCGTCGTCCAGCGCCGGGAGGTCGGGCACCGGCCGGTGCGGGGCGACGTGCACCTCGAACGGCCAGCGGGCGGCCGCCGGGACGTACGCCGTCCAGTGCTCGTTGGCCGCGACCACCCGGTCGCCGGCGGCCCGCTCGGCGGCGAGCACGTCGGCGTAGAGGTTGCCGCCGCCGGTGCGTTCGGCGTGCCGGCGGGCGGCGGCCAGCAGCGACCGGGTGCGCGGCGTCACGAAGGGGTACGCGTAGATCTGGCCGTGCGGGTGGTGCAGGGTGACGCCGATCTCCACGCCCCGGTTCTCGAAGCAGAACACCTGCTCCACCCCGGGCAGTTCGCCGAGTGCGAGGGTGCGGTCGGCCAGCGCGTCCAGCACGGTGCGCACCCGGCTCGGCGGCAGGCTGGCGAAGGAGGCGTCGTGGTCGGCGGTGAAGCAGACCACCTCGCACCGCCCCAGGCCCGGCCGGACCGGGGTGAACGGGGTGATCTCCCCGGGCTCGTCGGCCACCCGGCCGCTCAGCGACGGGAACCGGTTCTCGAAGACCACCACGTCGTAGTCCGGCGCCGGGATCTCGGTGAGCCGGTCGCCGACGGACGGGTCCAGCGGGCACTCGTTCGCCGGCGGCAGGAAGGTGCGGGTCTGCCGGTGCACGGCCACCGCCACCCACTCGTCGGTGAGCGGGTCGTGACGCAGCTGCGACGCGGCCGGGAGCGGCGGCAGCTCCCGGCGGTCCGGCTGGTCGCGGACCGCGTCGTCCCGCTCGTCGAAGTAGATCAGCTCGCGGCCGTCGGCCAGCCGGATCGCCGTGCGCTTCACTTGGCCACCTCTCCACTCGTCGGCGTGGTGGTCCGTCCCCCGCCCGTTCCGGTCACGATCACCAGCTCACCCACCTGCTCCTCGAGTACCCGACCGGCCGCGGCCGGCAACCGGTCGTCGGTGACCAGCACGTGGGCGGCGGAGAGCTCGACGATGGAGGAGATGCCGACCGTGCCCCACTTGGTGTGGTCGGCCAGCACCACCAGCCGGTCCGCCGCCGCCACCAGGGCCCGGTCGGTCTCGGCCTCCATCAGGTTCGGCGTGGTGAAGCCGGTCCGCTCGCTGATCCCGTGCACGCCGAGGAAGAGCAGGTCCAGGTGCAGCGACCGGATCGCGCCCACGGCCAGCGGCCCGACCAGCGCGTCCGACGGCGTACGTACCCCGCCGGTGAGCACCACCGTCTGGTCGGGCCGGCCGCCGGCGTGCAGGATCTCGGCCACCGGCAGCGAGTTGGTCACCACGGTCAGGCCGGGCACGTCGACCAGCCGGCGGGCCAGCTCGGCGGTGGTGGTGCCGGCGGACAGCGCGATCGCCGCGCCGGGCCGGACCAGTTCGGCCGCCCGGTTCGCGATGGCCGCCTTCTCCGGCAGCTGCCGTACCGACTTGGCCCGGAAGCCGGGCTCGTCGGTGGAGCCGGGGCCGGCCATGGTCGCTCCGCCGTGCACCTTGGCCAGCAGGCCGCGCTCGTGCAGCGCCTCCAGGTCGCGCCGGATGGTCATGTCCGAGACGCCGAACTCGGCGGCCAGCTCGGTGACCCGGACCCCGCCGGTGCTGCGCACCCGGTCGAGGATGGCCGCCTGCCGCTGCTGCGCGAGCACTCCGCCGCACCTCCCGCGCCAGCCGCGCACTCTCACGCGGTCGAACGTGTTCCAACAAGAATGAACACTAGCGCGTACGGCTCGACCACCGGAAGGAACCCCGGGCGGTGCGGTGGATCAGGTGGACTGGAGCCGGGGCTCGACCCAGCCCGTCTCGGTCAGGTGGTGCAGCACGCTCTGCACCGCCTCCTCGACGGTCAGCTCCGTGGTGTCGACGACCAGGTCGGCGTCGGTCGGCTCCTCGTACGGGTCGTCGATGCCGGTCATCCCGGTGAGCAGGCCGGCCCGGGCGCGGGCGTACAGGCCCTTGCGGTCGCGCTGCTCGCAGACCTCCAGCGGGGTGGCCACGTGCACCAGCAGGAAACCGGCCCCGGCCGCGAGCGCCATCTCCCGGGCGGTCGCCCGCGCCTGCGCGTACGGGGCGATCGGGCAGCAGATGCCCACCCCGCGGTGCCGGGCGATCTCGGCGGCCACCCAGCCGATCCGGCGGACGTTGAGGTCCCGATCGGTCTTGCTGAAGCCCAGGCCGGCCGAGAGTTCCCGGCGCACCACGTCGCCGTCGAGCAGGCTCACCGTCCGGTCGCCCTGCTCGCGCAGCGCGTCGGCCAGACCGCGGGCGATGGTCGACTTGCCGGAACCGGAGAGGCCGGTCAGGAAGACCACCAGGCCCCGGTGCCGCCGGGGCGGCCGGGCCCGGGCCAGCTCCTTGGCGACCGCCGGCGGGGTGTGCCACTCCGGCAGCGGGAAGCCCCGGTCCAGCAGGTCGTCGATCTCGGCCTGGGTGAGCGCGAGCCGCCGGTTGCGCGGCGGGATGTCCTCCCGCCAGCGCCACTGCCCGTCCCGGTTGTCGTAGGCCAGCTCGCGCGGCACCAGCACCCGCAGGCCGGCGCCGGAGAGCATCTCGCCGGTGGAGAGCAGGTGGGTCACCCCGTACGCGGCGGAGACCCGGGCCCGCAGCAGCGCGTCGCTGATCTCGTCGCGGCGGCGGGACAGCGGCACCGCCACCAGGGTGGCCGGCGGCATCCGGTCGCGCGCCGCGAAGATGCTGCGTACCAGCGCCTCGGGTGGCAGCCCGCCGGTGCCGTCCTCGCCCACCGGGATCATCACCAGCAGGTGCGCGGCGAGCGTGCGGGCGGCGTGCGCGATCTGGGCCAGCTGCGGCCGGTGCAGCGGCCGGTCGGCCACCACCCCGAGCACCCGGCCGGGGGGCAGCAGCGCGCGGACCTCCTCGGGGGTGCGGCGCAGCCGCAGGAACGGACCGCGGCCGCCGTCGCCGAGCCGGCGCACCGTGCCGCCGACGCCGGCCACCCCCTCGCGGACCTGCCACGTGTCGGCCACGTCCAGCGCGGCCACCGGTGCGCCCTCGCCGTCGGTGAGCACCAGCACCCGGCGCGCCGGGTCACGCGGATCGAGCCCCTGGGCCAACGCCGCGGGCACCTGGAGGGTCACCGCGACCTGCCACGGGGTGCCGTCGGCGAGCCGGCCACGACGGCTGACCGAGACCAGGTCGGCGCGGGTCATGAAGCCGCCGAGCGGGGCGTACGCCCCGATCAGCAGCAGTTCGAGATCGGCCAGCTCGCCGGGGCGCGGCGTGTACGCCGGCGCGTCCCGCAGCACCTCGTCGGACAGCACCCATCCGTTGCTCATCAGACCCCCAACCCCGCTGACCGGCACACAGTTTCTCAGTCGACCGTGGATCGGTCGAGAGCGCCACTCCACTCCCGTCGCGTCCATGGCGCGGCGGGTCGGTGAGCTGCGGTTGCCCGGAGCCCGGTGGGGTACTTGGAGGATCAGGCGGCGGGGTGCAGCGGCGCCGCCCCGAACGACACGGCGAACCGCTTGCACCAGATGGAGACGCTGGTCAGCCCGGTGAGGTCCACTCCGGCCGGGATCGGGTAGCCCTGGTCGCCCCGGTTGCCCTTGAGCCGGCCCAGCTCGACCCAGCGGCCGTCGTCGAAGACCCGCCAGCCCGCGGTGCCGCCGCGCACCGGTTGGTCGGTCAGCCAGACCCGCAGGTCCGGCCCGTTCGACGTGTCCAGCCCGACGAGTTCCAGCCGGTGCCGGCCGTCCGCGTCGCGGACGATCCGGGCGGTGCCGGAGGTGTCGTGCTCGTGGGTGACGAACTCGCCGCTGCGGACCACCGTCGGCCCGGCCGGCGCGGGCGCCGGGGTGGTCGAGGGGCTGCCGGTCGCCGGCGCGCTCGGCGGGACGGTGGAAACCACCGACAGCTCCTCGTCGACCTCGGCGTCGGTGACCAGCTTCCACGGTTGGAACCACCAGAGGCCGAGGGCGGCTCCGGCGCCGAGCGCGACGACGGCGACCCAGGCCAACGGCGTACGGAACAGGCGGGTGAGCATGGCACCCAGTCTCGCGGCCGGGCGGCGGGCGGTCACCGTGGCGGCCGGTTACGGAAGGCTTACCGATTCCGCCGCTCGCCGCCGCCCGGCGTCCACAGCGGATCCACCGGTCGTCACAGGGCGGGCGGCAGCGGCGTCAGCCGTGGCGGCGGCGCGTGACGGCCCAGCGGACCCGGCTCCACAACCCGACCCTGGTGCGCACCACCGGCCGGGCCCCGTCGGCGGAGAAGTGCAGGACGAGCGCCAGGTGGGTGTCCGCGGTCCAACCGGCGCTGGTGATCCGGGCCTTCAGGAACCAGGTGCCCTTCGTCCGGCCGGCGTTGAGCCGGTCCAGGTCGATCGTGGCGGTGGCGTGGTGGACGAGGTGCCGCGTGCCGTCGCCGGCGGCGCCGGCCACCTTCTCGGTGCGGGAGGTGGCCGGCAGGAAGACCTCCTCGTTGGTCTCCCGGCGCCGGGCGATCAGGTCCAGCCGGCTCTTGCCGAGCGTCCCGGTCGCGTCACGCAGCCCCGGGTCGACGCCCGGCACCGGCAGCACCAGCACCTCCCGGCCGCCGTCGGCGGTGAAGGCCAGCGGCCGGCCGCCGGACTCCAGGTGGGCGGAGACGGCGACGGTCAGGGTCGAGCCGCGCAGCTCACGGCGGTCCACGCCACCGGCGGCCGAGATGCCCGTCTCCCACTCGGCCAGCCGGCGCAGGTCGTCGACCCGTCCCTGCTCGGCGAGGTGGGCCGCCACCCGGTAGAGGGGCGGCAGCCCGGCGGCGACGCCGGGCGCGAAGCGCTCCCGGATGATCTGCCGCACCTCCCGGACGACCTGGTCGATCCACTCCGGCGGGGCGTCGAGGAGCCGCCGCCGGCGCAGCCGGTTGAGCATCTCGTTGCGCAGCCACCGTCGGTGCAGGCGGTCCCGCAGTTCGCCGGGTGGGATGTGCGCGTCGACGATGTCGAGCGCCTCACGCAGACCCGTGTAGTAGCTGGCCGGGTCGAAGAACCGGTTGGCCGTCACGTTTCCGGCGTCCTGGCGTCGCCGGTGGTGGTAGCAGGTGTAGTCCGCCAGGACGCAGGTCCGCCGGGAGAGCAGGTAGGCCCGGATCACCATCCGGTGATCCTCCAGCCGCAGGTGCGGTCCCTCCGGGAAGCGGATCCCGTGCTCGTCGAGGAAGGACCGCCGGAACAGCTTGTGGCAGGTCAGGCTGTCGATCAGCGGGGAGTTCGCGAGCGTGGCGTCGAAGCGGTTCCGGCGGAACAACTCGCGCGGCACGCGGCGGCCGTGTCCCGCCATCTTTCCGACCACCAGGTCGGCGTCGTGCGTCGTCGCGCAGTCGTGGAGACGTTCGAGGGCCTCGTCGCCGAACCAGTCGTCGTCGTCGGCGAAGAAGACGTACTCGCCGCGGGCCCGCTCGATGCCCAGGTTGCGCGGTCGCGACGGCCAACCCGAGTTCGGGATGTGCAGCACGTGCACGTGCGGGTGCGCCGCGGCCAGGTCGTCCAGCCGGGCCGACGTGCCGTCGGTGGAGCCGTCGTCGACGAAGATCACCTCGAACTGGTCAGCCGGCAGCGACTGGCGCAGCAGCGAACCGACCAGCTTCTCGAGGTGCGGCCCGCTGTTGTACGCCGGAACCACCACGCTGATCCGGGGAGTCCTGGTGTCGAGGGCCATGCTTCCTCCCCTGGGTTCCGCGACCCGCCGAGGATCGGCCGTCGATGAACCGCACCATTCTGACCGCATCACCGCCGGCTGTGGGGGCGGCACGTCGGGAGCCCTCGACGCCCCGGCTGCCGGCCCGGACGGACCGGCGGGGCGGACCCTAGGGGGCGCCGGCGGCAGAATCAGGGGAGCGCCAGGGGGCCCATCTGACCCGCGGCGGGCGCGGACTGCCTACGCTGGGCGGCGTGACACTGATCGCGACCGAGTCGCTGACCAAGACGTACGGGGGTGGGGTCACCGCGCTGGCCGATCTGACCGTCGCGGTCGAACCCGGGATCATCGGCCTGGTCGGCGCGAACGGCGCCGGCAAGTCGACCCTGATCAAGATCCTGCTCGGCCTGCTCCCGCCGACCAGCGGGCAGGTCCGGGTGCTCGGCCTGGACCCGACCACCCAACCCGACCAGGTGCGGGCCCGGGTCGGCTACATGCCCGAGCACGACGCCCTGCCACCCGACCTCACCGCCGCCGAGCTGGTCACCCACCTCGGCCGGATGAGCGGCCTGCCGAAGACGGTGGCCCGCGAACGGGCCAGCGAGGCACTGCGGCACGTCGGGCTCTACGAGGAGCGCTACCGCCCGGTCGGCGGTTACTCCACCGGCATGAAGCAGCGGGTGAAGCTGGCCCAGGCGCTGGTGCACGACCCCGATCTGCTGCTGCTCGACGAGCCGACCAACGGCCTCGACCCGGCCGGGCGGGACGCCATGCTGGCCCTGGTGCACCGGATCGGCACCGAGTTCGGCATCTCCGTACTCGTCTGCTCGCACCTGCTCGGCGAGGTGGAGCGGATCTGCGACACGCTGGTCGCCATCGACGGCGGCCGGCTGCTGCGCGCCGACAACATCTCCGCGATGACCACCGCCACCGACGTTCTCGCGGTCGAGGTCAGCGAGGGTACGGAGGAGCTGGCCGCCCGGCTGGCCGCGCTGCGCCTGCCGGTGACCCGCGAGGGGCGGCTGCTGCTCGTCGAACTCGCCGACGACGCCACCTACGACCTGATCCTCGGCGCGGTCGCCGAGCTGGACCTGCCGCTGCACCGGCTGGACCAGCGTCGGCACCGGGTGGCCGAGCTGTTCGCCACGAGGGAGCCCAGCCATGTCTGAGCCGGCCGGTGTCATCCACGACATCGGATACCAGCGCTACACCGGTCCCCGGCTGGGCCGGGGCGCCGTCTTCGGGGCCCTGTACCTGCACGGGTTGCGGACCGTCTTCGGCTTCGGCCGCAGCGCCAAGGCGAAGATCTTCCCCTGGCTGGTGGTGGGCATCGTGACCCTGGTGGCCGCCGGGGTCACCGCGGTGCGCAGCCAGATCGGCGAGGTCGTGCTGACGTACGCGCAGTTCGCCGACAACATGAGCTGGCTGGTCATCTTCTTCGTCGCGGTGGCCGCCCCCGAGCTCGTCAGCCGCGATCTGCGCAGCGGCGTGCTGCCGCTGTACTTCTCCCGGCCGCTGCCCCGGTCGGACTACCCGCTGGCCAAGCTGCTCGCCCTGGTCACCGCGCTGTGGCTGCTGCTCGGCGGGCCACAGCTGGTGATGTTCCTGGGCGCCGCGTTCACCACCAAGGACGGGATGCGGGGGGTCTGGAACGAGCTGCTCGACCTGCTCCCGGGCCTGCTCTACGCCGGTCTCTGGGCGGTGGTGTTCGCCTCGATCGGCCTGCTGATCGCCGCGCTCACCGGCAAGCGGGCGTTCGCCGCCGGCGGGATCGTGGCGGTGTTCCTGATGACCACGCCGATCGTCGGCATCCTCTCCATCCTGCCCTCGCGGGCGGTCAACGAGCTGGCCTTCCTCGCCTCGCCGTCGACCCTGGTGGGTGGCGTGGGCACCTGGGCACTGGGCGACCTGCTGGTGCCGGCGGGCCAGGGCGGCGGCATCCCGATCGGTGACTTCGGCCCGGTCTACGCCCTCGCCGCCGTGCTGCTCGTCGCCGCCTGCCTCACCCTGCTGCTGGCCCGGTACCGGAAGGTGGCCACCCGATGAGCGCGATCAGTGCCGAGCCGACCACGGCACCCACCCGCACGACGAGCACGCTGGAGCTGGCGGGCGTCTCCCGCTGGTACGGCAACGTGGTGGCCGTCAACGACGTCAGCATGCGCCTCGGGCCCGGCGTCACCGGTCTGCTCGGGCCCAACGGCGCCGGCAAGACGACCCTGCTGCACATGATGGCCGGCTTCCTGGCCCCGTCGCGCGGCACGGTCACCCTCGACGGCGCGCCGACCTGGCGCAACCCGGAGGTCTACCGGCGGCTGGGCCTGGTCAGCGAGCGGGAGGCGGTGCACGCCTTCCTCAGCGCGTACGAGTTCGTGCTGGCCAGCGCGAAGCTGCACCGGCTGCCGGACCCGGTCGGGGCGACCCGCCGCGCGATCGCCCTGGTCGAGCTGGAGGCCGCGCAGACCCGGCGGATCGGCACCTACTCCAAGGGCATGCGGCAGCGCGCCCGGGTGGCGGCGGCGCTGGTGCACGACCCGCAGGTGCTGCTGCTCGACGAGCCGTTCAACGGGATGGACCCGCGCCAGCGGCTGCACATGATGGAGCTGCTGCACCGCCTCGGCGACGCGGGCCGCACCATCCTGTTCAGCTCGCACATCCTGGAGGAGGTCGAGCAGGTCTCCGGCACCGTGCAGGTGATGGTCGCCGGCCGGCTCGCCGCCTCCGGCGACTTCCGCACGATCCGCCGCCTGATGACCAACCGGCCGCACGTCTTCGCCGTGCGGTCCACCGACGACCGGGCGCTCGCCGTGGCGCTGATGGCCGAGCCGTCGGTCACCGGGGTGGAGCTGGACCGCACCGGGCTGACCGTACGGGCCGGCGACTACGGCGCCTTCACCCGGGCGCTGCCGAAGATCGCCCTGTCCCACGGCATCCGGGTCCGGCAGCTGGTACCGGAGGACGAGTCCCTGGAGAGCGTCTTCTCCTACCTGGTGGAGGCCTGAGCACATGTCGACCGTTTCCTGGATCACCGCGCGCGGGCTGTTCGGGCGGCGCCGCTTCCTGCTGCTGTTCCCGCTGCCGGTGCTGCTGGTGCTGCTCGCCGTGCTGTCCCGCGCCCTGCGGGTGGACCCGGGCGAGTGGGGCCCGCCGGTGCTGGTCGGCCTCGGCCTGGCCGTGGTGCTGCCGGTGATCGCCCTGATCGTCGGCACCGGGGTGCTCGGCGCCGAGATCGACGACGGCACCGTGGTGCACATCCTCACCAAGCCGCTGCCGCGCTGGCAGATCGTGCTGCCGAAGCTCGCGGTGGCCGCCGGCGTCACCGCGGTCACCGTCGCCGTCCCGCTCTACGTGGCGGGGGTGCTCGCCCACTCGGTCCGCCTCGGGCTGGCGCTCGCCGCCGCCGGGTCGATCGGGGCGCTGGCGTACTGCGCGCTGTTCCTCGCGCTCAGCCTGGTCACCCGCCGGCCGGTGCTGCTCGGGCTGGTCTACGTGCTGATCTGGGAGGGGCTGCTGGGCAACTTCGTCAGCGGGACCAAGGTGCTCTCCATCCAGCAGTACGTGATCTCGCTCGCCGACCGGTTCGCCCCGACCGAGCTGCTCGCCACGGACGTGTCCGTGCCGGTCGCGACCGTGATGACGGCGCTCATCGCGGTCGGATTCACCGTGCTGGCCATCGACCGCCTCCGCTCGTTCAGCGTGGCCGGCGAAACCAGCTGACCCGGCGCTGCCCGCGCCCGCCCACGGCGCGGTCCGTGCCGGACCGCGAGGCCGGCCACCACCGGGACGGCGTCGGTCGGGGGAGCCGGCCGGGGGATGGTAGGGCTGGCCGGATGGACCGGGGTGGGCCGACCGGGAAGGCTGTCGGCGTGAGTGTGGAGGCGGGAATGGTCATGCCGCGCGAGTCGTCCGCCGGCCGGCACTGGCTGATCAGCCTGGCCGTCGCCGGGGCGGCTGCCGCGGCGACCACCACGGCGGCCCAGGGCAGCGGCCACTTCCACTGGTGGGCCGGGTTCGTGCTGATCCCCGGCGCGCTGATCGCGGCCACCGGCGGGCCGCTGCTCGCGCGCGGTGGCGGGCGGGCGTTCGCCGGCTACGTGGTCGCCTGCGTCGGGGCGCTGGTGTTCGCGGTCGGGGCGCTGCTGATGTTCGGCGTGATGGGCCGGGGCTGGCCCCTCATGATCATCCTGCCCTGCCTGGCGGTCGCCGGGACCTACCTCTGGCGACCGGCCCATCCGCTGGCCCGCGGGCTGCACCGGGCCGCCGCCCTGCTGGCGCTGGCCGGCGCGCTGCTCGGCGCCGCCTACCAGCTGGCCCGGGTCGGCCTGGTCGAGGTCGGCGCGGCCCGGCTCTGGGGCGCCTGCCTGATGCTGGCCGGCGTGATAGTGCTGGGCAACGCGGTCGAGCTGACCCGGCACCGGATGCCGTACCGGCTCCAGGCGATCACCCTGCTGGTCGGCCCGGCGGTGGTCGCCTTCCTGCTCGGCCTCCGCCTCCTCCGCGGCTGGTGACCGCAGAGGGTCAGAAGGCGCAGGCGATGACGAGTTCCGGGGCGCGGTCGGGGAGCAGGTCGAGTTTGCCGATCCGGCCGGCCGCCCGCAGGTCGTCGGCGACCAGGGTGAGCTGGTCCAGCAGCGCGGCCGGGCCGAGCGCCTCGGCCAGCGGCACCTCCGCCTTCATCGACAGCTTCCGCTCCGACTTGGCCCGCCGCACCTGGCTGAGCGCGTCCCCGGCCAGCCGCAGCAGGGTCGGGTCGCCCGCACCCTGGATCGCCCGGCCCACCTCGTGGGTGGTCGGCCACGGCGCCCGGTGCACCGAGCCGTACCGCCACCAGGACCAGACCTCCTCGGTCACGAACGGCAGCACCGGGGCGAAGAGCCGCAACTGCACCGACAGCGCGTTGGCCAACCCCGCCCGCGCCGAGTCGGCCCCCGGCCCGGCGCCGTAGGCGCGCTCCTTCACCAGTTCGATGTAGTCGTCGCAGAACCGCCAGAAGAACGCCTCGGTGGCCTGCAACGCCGCGGTGTGGTCGTACGCCTCGAGCGCGGACGTCGCGGTGGCGACCAGGCCGGAGAGTTCGGCGAGCATGGCGCGGTCCAGCGGCTCGGTGGCCGGGGCGCGCAACGCGTCGGCGGCGCCCAGCCCGAGGGCGAACTTCGACGCGTTGAGCAGCTTGGTGGCCAGCCGCCGGCCCACCTTGATCTGCGCCGGGTCGAAGGCGAGGTCCATGCCGGGCTTGCCGTTCGCCGCCCAGTACCGGACCGCGTCGGAGCCGTGCTGCTCGAGCAGCGCCATCGGGGTGACCACGTTCCCCTTGGACTTCGACATCTTCTTCCGGTCCGGGTCGAGGATCCAGCCGGAGAGCACCGCGTCCCGCCAGGGCAGCACGCCGTGCTCCAGGTGGGCGCGGACCACCGTGGAGAAGAGCCAGGTCCGGATGATCTCCTGCCCCTGCGGGCGCAGGTCCATCGGGAAGACCTGGGCGAACAAATCCGGGTCGGTCTCCCAACCGCCGACGATCTGCGGGGTGAGCGACGAGGTGGCCCAGGTGTCCAGCACGTCCGGGTCGCCGACGAAGCCGCCCGGCCGCCCGCGCTGCGACTCCTCGTATCCGCTCGGGGCGTCGCTGGACGGGTCGACCGGCAACGCGGACTCCTCCGGCGTGAGAGGCTGGGACCAGTCCGGCTCGCCAGCGTCGTCGAGCCGGTACCACACCGGCACGGGCACGCCGAAGAAGCGCTGCCGGCTGACCAGCCAGTCGCCGGTCAACCCGCTGACCCAGTGGTCGTAGCGGTGTCGCATGTGCTCCGGCACCCAGTGCAGATCCCCGCCCCGAGCCAGCAGCGCGTCGCGCAGCGCGGCGTCCCGGCCGCCGTTGCGCAGGTACCACTGCCGGGTCGAGACGATCTCCAGCGGCCGGTCGCCCCGCTCGTAGAACTTCACCGGGTGGGTGATCGACCGCGGCTCGCCGACCAGGTCACCCGCGTCGGCCAGCAGCTCGACGATGGTCCGCCGGGCGCCGTTGACGGTCTGCCCGGCCAGCGCCGCGTACGGCTGGGCCGGCACGCCGGCCGGCGGCTCGGACAGCAGCCGGCCGTCCCGGCCGATCACCACGCGGGTCTCCAGGTGGAGCTCGCGCCACCAGGTCACGTCGGTCAGGTCGCCGAAGGTGCAGACCATCGCGATGCCGGTGCCCTTGGCCGGGTCGGCCAGCGGATGCGCGCGCACCGGCACCTCGACCCCGAAGAGCGGGCTGCGCGCGGTGCCGCCGACCAGGTCGGCGTAGCGCTCGTCGTCGGGGTGGCAGACCAGCGCCACGCAGGCCGGCAGCAGCTCCGGCCGGGTGGTGTCGATCAGCACCTCGCGCCCGCCCGGCCCGGTGAACCGCAGCCGGTGGTACGCCCCGGGGCGTTCCCGGTCCTCCAGCTCCGCCTGGGCGACCGCGGTGGCGAACCCGACGTCCCAGAGCGTCGGCGCCTCCGCCTGGTACGCCTCGCCCCGGGCCAGGTTGCGCAGGAAGGCCCGCTGCGACGTGGCCCGGGCCACCCGGCCGATCGTGGTGTACGTCAGCGACCAGTCCACCGACAGCCCCAGCCGGCGCCAGAGCGCCTCGAAGACCTGCTCGTCGGCGACCGTCAGCCGCTCGCACAGCTCGATGAAGTTCTGCCGGGAGATCGGCGCCGGGTCCTTGCGGGCGGCCTCGCTGACCGGCGTGGCCGGCGGCCGCCAGCCCGGGTCGTACGGCAGGGCGGGATCGCAGCGCACCCCGTAGACGTTCTGCACCCGGCGCTCGGTGGGCAGGCCGTTGTCGTCCCAGCCCATCGGGTAGAAGACCGCCCGGCCGCGCATCCGCTGGAACCGGGCCACCAGGTCGGTGTGCGTGTACGAGAAGACGTGCCCCATGTGCAGCTCGCCCGATACGGTCGGCGGCGGGGTGTCGATCGCGTACACGTCGGACCGCTGCTTCGAGCGGTCGAACGCGTACGTGCCCTCCTCCTGCCAGCGGCGCGCCCAGGTCTCCTCGATGCCGTCCAGGGTGGGACGCTCGGGGACACCGGCGCGGGCCGTCCTCGCCGTGTCGGTCATCCGTCGATCGTAGGCAGCGGCCGGAGCCCGGACCACGGCTTATCCCGCGCGCCGCGGCGGAATTCGTCCCGGTGGGACGGCGGCGGTTGACCGGTTGTGCCACCATCGGCCTCCGTCGTGCTCCGGAGGCTGCCCATGGCTGTGGTTCCGCAGGCCCGCCCGATCCCCGGCGGGACGGTGGCCGGAGCGCTGGCGGCGGTCGCCGTGGGCGCGCACTTCGCCACCGAGCCGGTACGGGTGGCCGTCCACGCCGGTCTGGAGGACCTGATCAGCCCCGAGTGGACCGTACGCGGGCTGCTCGTCGCCCCCGTCCTGCTCCTCGCCCTGGTGTCGCCCCTGCTGGTGGCCCGGGTGGGCGGCTGGTGGCTGGCGGCCGTCGGCCTCACCGTCCTGGCCGTCGTCGACCTGCTGCCGGCGCTCACCGGCGGGTCCGACGGGTTCCCCCGGTCCACCGCGGTGGTCCTGGTCGCCGTGGCCGGCGGCGGCCTGACGGTGGGCGGGACGCTGCTCGCCCTCGCCCAGCTCGCCCGGCCGGCGCGACAGGTGGTCGCCGCCGCCTTCGTGGCCGGTGTGGTGCTCCAGCCGGCCACCCCGCTCGCCGGCGCCGACCGCTTCGCCGTCACCGCCGGCGACGTGCTCATCTGGGTGGCCCTGGTGCTGGTGGCGGGCGCGGCGCTGCTGACCCACGGCGGCGCCTTCACGGTGCCCGGCGCGCCGGTGCGGCGGGGCGTGGTGCCGGTGGTCGTCGCTCTGGCGGTGGCCGCCGCGGCGACCAGGTGGTGGCTGGTGCAGCGGTCCTCGCCGCGGTCGGTGGACGAACGGGACGTGCTGGCGGGCTACCCGCCGGACCGGCCGTACCAGATCGGGTTGGCCGTGCTCACCGCGATGGTGCTGGTGGGCTACGCCTGGCACGCGTGGCGCGCGACCGGTGCCCGTTGGGTGCTGTCGGCGTTCGTGCTGGGGCCGGCCGCGCTCTACGTCTTCGGTGGGGTCTGGGAACGGATGTCGGCGCTGCTGCTGCCGCTGGCCCTGGCGACCGTCGCCGTCGCCGTGCTGGTCACCCGGTACGCCGACCGGGTTCTGCCGTGGGACGCGGTGGCGCTGCTGCTGCTCGCCGCGGCGTACCCGCTGTCGACGGAAGTGCTCCTCGGGCGTGGCGCCCTGACGGCCGTCGCGCTGTCGCTCGTCCTCGCCTTCGGCCTGGTCTGGGCCGTCGGGTTCCTCCGGGCGACCGGCCGGCCGGACCCCGCGCCGGCCGCACCCGCCGGGCTGCCGGCCCTGGGCGTCGCCGCGCTGCTGCTCGGCTGCCAGCTGCTGCTGCCGGTGCTGCTCGGCGTCGGTGAGGACCAACCCGCGGTGCGCACCTGGGCGGTACCGGCGCTGGCCGCCGGAGCCGCCCTGGTGGCGGTGCTGCTCTTCGCCGTCGACCTGTCGACCGGCCGACGGGCTCCACCCGCGGCCGAGCCGGCTTCCGGCACCGGCGAGGCGGTGGACCCGGTGGCGGGCCGGCTCCGGTCAGAGCAGTGACTCCCGCCATTGCCGGTGCAGGGCGGCGTACCGGCCACCGGCGCCGGCGAGCCGCGCCGGCGGGCCGTCCTCGACGATCCGGCCGCCGTCGAGGACCAGCACCCGGTCGGCGATCTCCACGGTGGAGAGCCGGTGCGCGATGACCAGGGCCGTCCGGTCCCGCAGGATGGTGCCGAGCGCGTGCTGCACCAGCCGCTCGGTCGGCACGTCCAGCGACGAGGTCGCCTCGTCCAGGATCAGCACCGTCGGGTCGGCCAGGAAGGCCCGGGCGAACGCGACCAGTTGCCGCTGCCCGGCGGAGAGCCGGCCGCCGCGGCGGTGCACCTGGGTGGCGTATCCGTCGGGGAGGGCCGCGATGAAGTCGTGCGCGCCGATCGCCCGGGCGGCGGCCTCGACGGCGGCGTCGTCGGCGCCCGGCCGGCCGAAGCGGATGTTTTCCGCGACCGTGCCGCCGAACAGGTGGGTCTCCTGGGTCACCAGCACCACCGCGCGGCGCAGCTCCGCGTCGGCGACCTCCCGCAGGTCGACCCCGTCGAGGCGGACCGAGCCGGTGAGCGGGTCGTGGAACCGGGCGAGCAGCTTCGCGACCGTCGACTTGCCCGCCCCGGTCGGGCCGATCAGCGCGACGGTCTGCCCGGCCGGGACGGTGAGGTCCAGCTCGGTGAGGATCGGTGTCTCCGGCCGGTAGCCGAAGGTGACCGACCGGAACGCCACCGCCCCGCGCTCCGGGCCGGCGGGCAGCGGCACGGGCCGGACCGGCTCGGCCACCGCCGGTCGCTCGTCGAGCACCCCGGCCAGCTTCTCCAGCGCGGCCGTGGCCGACTGCAGCGAGTTGTAGAACTGGCTCAGCTCCTGCATCGGTTCGAAGAACCGCCGCAGGTAGAGCAGGAACGCGGCGAGCACGCCGATCCCGGCCTCGCCGCCCAGCACCCGCCAGCCGCCGTAGCAGAGCACCACCGCCACGGTGACGTTGCCGATCACCTTGATCCCCGGTGAGTACGTCGCGATCAGCCGGAACGCGTCCCGGCTGGCCCGCCGGTAGTCGTCGTTCACGGCCGCGAAGATGCGTTGGTTGCGCGGCTCCCGGCGGAACGCCTGCACCGCGCGGATGCCCCGGGTCGACTCGACGAAGTGGACGATGACCAGCGCCATCGCCTCACGCGTGCGCCGGTACGCGCCGGCCGAGGCACGGGCGAACCAGCGGGAGAGCCAGAACAGGAACGGGAAGGCCAGCAGCGTCACGGCGGCCAGCGGGAGGTCCAGCCAGAGCAGGATGGCGGCCACCGACACGATCGACAGCACGGCGAGGACCAGGCTGTCGATGCCGCCGTCGACGAGTTCGGCGATCGAGTCGAGGTCGCTGGTGAGCCGGGAGACCATCCGCCCGGAGGTGTACCGCTCGTGGAATGCCACCGGCAGGCGCAGGAAGTGCCCGTACACCCGCTGGCGGAGGTCGAGCAGGACGGCCTGGCCGATCTGGGCGGAGCGGATGAGGAAGCCGCGCCGGGCCAGGTACTCGACGGCGGTGGCGACGCCGAACGCGCCGGCGACCGCGACCAGGGGGCCGGTGTCGCCGGCGCGCAGCGGCGGGATCGCCCGGTCGATACCGACCATCACCAGGTACGGCCCGGCCATCGCGGCCGCGTTCTGGCTCAGCAGCAGCGCGACCGCCGCGCCCAGCCGGCGCCGGTGCGGGCGGAGCAGGTCCCGCAGCAGCAGCCGGCTGCGGGCCCGCAGCCGGGCCACCGCCTCGGGCGTGGCCTCTTCGGCCTGGCTGCGGTCGGCGTCCGGCTCGGTGGCGATCCCGCGCCACCGGATGAGCGCCGACCCGTCGTCCCCGACCGCGTCGGCGTCCCGCTCCGCTTCGGCGGTCACGACCGCACCAGGCCCCGGCCGCCGGGCGCCGGCTCGGCGGTCGGGCCGGGCGGAGGATCTGCGGAGAGCACCGCGCGGTACGCGGGCACCGTGGCGAGCAGTTCGGAGTGCCGACCGACCGCGGCGATCCGGCCGTCGTCGAGCAGCGCCACCCGGTCGGCGAGGGCGATGGTCGACGGCCGGTGCACCACCAGCAGCGCGGTGGTGTCCCGCAGCACCCGCTTCAGCGCCGCCTCCACCAGCGCCTCGGTCTGCACGTCGAGGGCGGAGAGCGGGTCGTCGAGGACGAGCAGCGCCGGCCGGCCGAGCACCGCCCGGGCCAGCGCGAGCCGCTGCCGCTGCCCGCCGGAGAGCGACAGCCCCTGCTCGCCGACCCGGGTGGCCAGCCCCCACGGCAGGTCGTACGCGAAGTCGGCCTGGGCCAGCGCGAGGGCGGCCCGCACCTCGTCCTCGCCGGCGTCCGGCCGGCCCAGGGTGAGGTTCTCCCAGACCGACATGGAGAACAGGGTCGGCTCCTCGAACGCCACCCCGACCAGCCGGCGCAGCGAGGCCAGCCGGAGCTGCCGCAGATCGTGCCCGTCGAGGGTGATCCGCCCGCCGGTCACCTCGTGCAGCCGGGGCACCAGGGAGAGCAGCGTGCTCTTGCCGCAGCCGGTCGCGCCGACCAGCGCCAGCGTCTCGCCCGGCTCGACGGTCAGCTCGATCTCCCGTAGCACCGGCACGGTGGTCCCGGGATAGCGGAAGGAGACCCGCTCGAAGCGGAGCCGGCCGCGGACCGCGGCGCGGGGCAGGGCCACCGCGCCGGGCGCGTCCACGATGGCCGGTGGGGTGTCGAGCACCTCCTGGACCCGGTCGGCCGCGGTCGCCGCCTCCTGCCCGTTGGCGATGATCCAGCCCAGCGACTGCACCGGCCAGATCAGCATCAGCTGGAGGCTGACGAAGGCGACCAGCTCGCCGATGGTGAGCACCCCGGCGGCGGCCGCCGCGGCCCCGGCCACCAGCACGGTGCCCAGGGTCAGGTTCGGCACCAGGTCGAGCTTGGCGGAGGTGCGGGCCAGCAGCCGCCCCTTGCCGACGCCGGTGTCGTGCAGGGCCCGCGCGCCGGTGGCGAACCGGGCCGCCAGCTCCGGCCCCCGGCCGTACGCCTTCATGGTGCGCAGGCCCTGCGCGGTCTCCTCGACCAGCGTGGCGACGTCGCCCTGCTGGTCCTGCATGCGGCGGGACGCGGTGTGGTAGGCGCGGGCGAAGCGGCGGGTGATCAGCAGCAGCGGGACCGCGCTGGCCGCCACCAGCAGCCCCAGCGTGGGGTGCAGCCGGATCAGCAGCACCACCACGACCAGGTAGGTGACCAGGTTGAGCACCAGGAAGAACAGGCCGAAGGAGAGGAACCGGCGGATCACCGACAGGTCGCTGGTGATCCGGGAGAGCAGCTGGCCGGACTGCCAGCGGTCGTGGAAGCTGGCCGGCAGCCGCTGCAGGTGGGCGTAGACGTCCGCCCGGATGGCCGCCTCCATGGCCACCGAGGAGGACGACTGCACCCACCGCCGTACGAAGATCAGCAGCGCCTCGGCCAGGCCGAGCAGCAGGGCCAGCCCGGCCAGCCGGAACAGGCCGGCCGGGTCCTGCCGGGCGACCGGCCCGTCGACCACCCGCTGCGCCACCAGCGGTACCGCGATGCTGGCCCCGGTGGCGGCCAGCGCGGCGGCCAGCAGCCAACCGAACTCGACCGCGTACGGGCGCAGGTAGTGGCGCAGCCGCCAGAGGCTGTGCAGCGGATGGCGGCCGGCCGCGACCCCCGGGGCCGGGTTGCCGTCGCTCTCCGCAGGCACTACCCGACGGTAGCGGCAAATATGAGGCCGGCCGGTGTCAGCTTGCCGTCAACCGCCGCTCATGACCGAGAAGCCACTTCTTCACGTCCAGCCCCCACCGGTAACCGCCGAGCGTCCCGTCGGTGCGCAGCACCCGGTGGCAGGGGACGAAGAGCGCGGCCGCGTTGCGGGCGCAGGCCGCCGCGGCGGCGCGTACCGCCGGCGGCCGGCCGGCCAACGCGGCGAACCCGGTGTAGGTCAACGGCTCGCCCGGCTTCACCTCGCGCAGCACCTGCCAGGCGTGCGTCATGAAGGCCCCGCCGGTGTGCTGCCGCACCGGCACCCCGTCGATCGCGGTCAGGTCACCGTCGAGATAGGACGCGACGGCGGTGCTGACCGGGCCGAGCTCGGCCCGGTGTCGCAGCGGCGCGCGCAGGCTCGGGTGCATCACCGGCAGCAGGTGCTGCGGGTCGGCGGTGAAGCCGGCCGCCCGGACCGCGCCGTCGGAGTCGACGAGGATGCTCAGCGGTCCGGCCGGGGTGGTGACGACGGTGCTGTCGATGGTCGTGGTCATGCTGCTCTCCAGAGTCGGATCACCGCGTACGAGCGCCAGGGGCGCCAGCGCTCGGCGTACGCGTCGAGGGTCTTCGGGTCGGTGGGCAGGCCGAGGGCGGCGGCGCCGCGCCGGACGGCCAGGTCGGTGGGGAGCAGGACGTCCGGGTCGCCGAGCGCGCGCATCGCCACGTAGCCGGCGGTCCACGGTCCGATCCCGGGCAGCGCCAGCAGTCCCCGCGCGGCGGCCGCCCGGTCCCCGCCCGGTTCCAGGTCGATCTCCCCGGCGGCGACGGCGCGGGCCAGTGCCCGGATGGTCTCCCGCCGCCCGGCGGGCATCCCGAACGCCTCGTCCGGCAGCGCGAGCACCTCCTCCGCCCCCGGAAACCCCCGCAGCCCCCCGCTCTGATCGCGTTGATCATGAGGTTGGCGGTGGTTTCGGAGATCCAGTTCGCCGTCAACCTCATGGTCAACGGCGCCGATTGGGGTGTGGGTGAGGAGGCGGGTGAGGGTGGTGCGGGCGGAGGTGACCGAGACCTGCTGGCCGATGACGGCGCGGACGGCCATCTCGAAGCCGTCGACCGAGCGGGGGAGGCGGATCCCCGGCTCGGCGGCGACCACCGGGGCCAGCGCCGGGTCGGCGGCGAGGGTCTGGTCGACCGCGGCGGGATCGGCGTCGAGGTCGAGCAGGCGGCGGCACCGGGCCACCACCGGAGCGAGGTCGCGCATGTCGGTCAGCCGCAGCGTCGCGGACACGTGCCCGTCCGCCGGGGTCAGCGCCACCTCGCCGGTGCCGTGCGGCAGCCGTACGCCGCGCCGGTAGGTGCCGTCGCGCACCTCCTCCACCCCGGGCAGCGCGCGCAGCGCGAGGAAGTCCAGCAGCGCGCGGGCGTGCAGCGGCGGGCGGTACGCCAGTCGCAGCGTGATCGTGCCCGCCCCGCCCGGCGCCGGCCGCCGGGCGGCCCGCAACTCGGACGGGGGGACCCCGTACACCTCGCGGACCGTGTCGTTGAACTGCCGGACGCTGCCGAACCCGGCCGCGAACGCGATCTCGGCCAGGCCCAGGCCGGTGGTCTCGATCAGGGTGCGGGCGGTCTGCGCGCGTTGCGCCCGGGCCAGCGCGAGCGGCCCGGCGCCCATCTCCGTGCGCAGCATCCGGTGCAGGTGCCGTTCGGTGTAGCCGAGCCGGGCGGCCAGCCCCGGGACGCCCTCCCGGTCCACCACCCCGTCGGCGATCAGCCGCATCGCCCGGCCGACCACGTCGGCGCGGACGTCCCACTGCGGCGAGCCGGGGGCAGCGTCCGGCCGGCACCGGCGGCAGGCGCGCAACCCGGCGCCCTGCGCCGCCGCCGCGGACGGGAAGAACCGGACGTTCTGCCGCTTCGGGGTGGTCGCCGGGCAGGACGGCCGGCAGTAGATTCCGGTCGAGGTCACACCGGTGTAGAACCAGCCGTCGAACCGCTGGTCGCGGCTGTCGACGGCCCGGTAGCACCGTTCGAAGTCCAACTCCACGACACCGATGATGCTCCTGCTCGCGGCCCCTGGCTCGCGGGAATCGGACGTGGCCGTGCGGGCGGAGCGAGCCGCCCGCCGCCGGCGCGGCCGGTCAGCGCCGCTCGCCGCGCCGACCGGGCCGCTCGGCGAGCAGCGCCGGCCGGAACACCCCGTCCGGGTCGTACCGACGCCACGCCCGGGCCACCCGGGTGCCGGTCTCGCCCGGGTAGATCCGGTCGAACGCCGCGCGGTCCGGCCGCGCCTCGAAGTTGACGTACGCCCCGTCGGTGTGCCGGGCGACGCCCCGGAAGGCCGCGTCCAGCGCCGCCCCGTCCTGCGGCGGGAAGACCGAGGCGACGACGAGCGTGTGCTGGTGCCGGTGCGGATACGCGGTCGCCTCCGGCGCCACGTCGTTGACCGCGCCACCCACCGATCGCAGCTGCATCAGTGCGCGCTGCGGTCCGGTGACCGCCCGCATGACGGCCCGGGCACTCGCCTCGTCCATCTCGGGCAGCAGGCCGTTGGTGGTGAGCGAGGGCTGCTGCCCCACGTTCGGGTGCAGGTGTGCCGGCGGCACCAGGGCGGAGTACGGCACCAGGTCGGTCCGGTGCTCCAGCAGCTTCCCGATCTCGAGCAGCGGCTGCACGGTGGGCCGGACGCGGCCCATGCTCTCCGCGGCGACCACGGCCGTGATCTGCATGACGGCCGACGACCCGTACGGGAACAGCACCGCCGCCGTGGCGAGCTCGCGCGGCGCCCGGGCCAGGTATGCCCCCCACTCCCGCAGGGTGCCGCCGTCCGGGCGGGCCTCGACGGCGAGCTGGGCGACGCCGACCCTGCGGATCTCGGCCGCCTCGATCTCGAACGCCACCACGATGCCGAGGCCCGCGCCGGCGCCCCGGGCCGCCCAGAACAGCTCCGGCTCGTGCTCCGCGTCCGCCCGCAGCACCGTCCCGTCGGCCAGCACCACCTCGACCGCCCGGACGTGGTCGATGGTCAGCCCGTACGAGCGGACCAGCCAGCCGACCCCGCCGCCGGTGGCCAGGCCGCCGACGCCGACGTTGCCGTGGTCGCCGGAACTGATCGCCAGGCCGTGCGGGGCCAGCGCCCGGGCGACCATCGCCCAGCGTGCCCCGGCCTCGACCCGGACCAGCCGGCTCCGCCGGTCGAGCACCTCCACCCGGTCCAGCGCGGACAGGTCGATCACCACCCCGCCGTCGCTGGCGGAGGAACCCGACAGGCCGTGGCCGCCGCTGCGGACGGCCACCGGCAGCGCCTGCT
This sequence comes from Micromonospora sp. R311, assembly GCF_056780015.1. NCBI lineage: Bacteria > Bacillati > Actinomycetota > Actinomycetes > Micromonosporales > Micromonosporaceae > Micromonospora > Micromonospora sp. R311. The sequence continues at coordinate 255,466 of NZ_JBSWCE010000002.1, read as the reverse complement.
CCCGGGCGTAGCGGACCGCGGCCACCACCTCCGCGGTGCTGGCCGGCAGCAGCACCGCGGCCGGGTTGGCCCGGGTGGTGTACGTCGATCGGAGCATCGCGTACCGCCGGTCGCCGGGCGTGACGAGTTTGCCGGTCAGCTGCTCCGGCAGAGTGGATCGCAGGTCGTTCATCGCTGCCCCCTGATCTGACGTACCTGCTCGCGAACGGTCGGCACCACCTGTGCGGCGAAGACCTCCAGCTGGGCCCGGTGTGCCGTGATCGGCCAGAAGACAAAGGTGTCGAAGCCCAGGTCGGTCGCCCATCCGGTGAGCGTGTCGACCCACTGGCGCACGTCGCCGACGAGGCCGGTGGCGCCGCGGTACGGGCCGATGGCGCCGATCACGTTGTAGATCCGCCGGATCGCCGTCGGATCCCGGCCCGCCGCGCGGGCCGCGTCGTCGATGATCTGCTGGCGGGACGGCACCTCGGCCGGCGGCACGTAGATGTTCAGCGGCGAGATCCACCCGTCGGCGTGCCGGCCGGCGACGGTGAGCATGCGCGGTCGCTGGCCGCCCAGCCACAGCGGCACCGGGGCCGGCGGCACCGGCCCGGCCTGGTAGCCCTCGACGTTGTGCTGGTCGCCGCGGAAGCGCACCGCGTCACCGGCCAACGCCCGCCGCATGATCTGCAGCGCCTCGGCGGTGTACGCCACGGTCGCCGGGCCGCTGCGCCGGGGGCCGCCCATGGCGGCGATGGCGTCCGGGCTCGGGCCGCCACCGACGCCGAGGACCACCCGGCCGCCGGTCAGCACGCTCAGCGACGCGGCCGACTTGGCGAGCATGGTCGGCGGGCGCAGTTGCAGGTCGGCGACGTCGGTCAGGAACGAGATCCGCTCCGTCTCGGCGGCCAGGTGGCTGATCAGCGTCCAGGTGTCGAAGTAGCTCGGCTGGTAGGCGTGGTCCTGGACGGCGAGGTAGTCCAGTCCGCCCCGGATGGCGGCCTGAGCCAGTTGTCGGGTTTCCCGGATTTTGTCGACTGAAGGATCGAGGCTGACCCCGAAGGTCAACGGCTGGTGGTAATCGGTCATGGGCACAAGGCTGCGGGCGCCGGGCCGGCTTGCCAAACCCGAGGTTAGCTGCTAACACTTTGTAAGTGACTAACCGAAAGCCCATCGGTCTGACCTACCAGGAGATCGACGACGCGGGCTGCCGGGTCTTCCAGGACGCGCTGGAGCTGGTCGGCCGCCGGTGGACCGGGGCCATCCTGCTGGCCGCCGCGCGCGGCGCCCGCCGCTTCGGCGAGTACCGGGCGGCGGTGGGCGGGATCTCCGACCGGCTGCTCGCCCAGCGGCTCAAGGAGCTGGAGGCCGACGGGTTGATCGAGCGGACGGTGATCCCGACGTCCCCGGTGCAGATCCGCTACGCCCCGACCAGCGACGGGGTGGAGCTGATGACGATGCTCCAGCCCCTGATCGACTGGGGGCACCGGCGTCGGGGGAGGTCGCTCCGCGGGCCGGGCGCCGGCCCGGCCGGCGGTGCCGACGACGCCGGGCGCTGACGGGCTGCGGTGACGACGCCCGCCGCCGTCGAAAGTGTCGGTTGTGGCCGGTACCGTCCCGGCACCAACTCAAGAAGGGGTGCGAGCGATGGCGAGCGTGGCGGGTCGGGAAGCGGCGTCGACACGGGACGGGCACCCCCCGCTGGACCGGGCGGTGGTGCAGCGTTTCTACGACCGGATGCGCGCGGTCGCCCCGGCCGCGGTCGGCGCCATCGAACGGGACCGGGCCGGTGACCCGGGCCGGGCCTTCGGCGACACCGCCTGCGGCCGGCTCGTCCGTTCGCTCGACGATCCGGGGCGCCGCGCGCTCGGCATGTGGGTGCACCACTGGTGCATGCGGTTCTACGACGACGACACCCGGGTGGGCCTGCGCCTGGTCCGGGAGATCGCCGGCCGCTCGGGGCTGGGCTGGACGGCCGACGAGGTGCGCTGGATGCTCCGCGAGTCGTACGCGGCCGGCCCGGCCGCCGGCGCCCGCTTCACGCTGCCCCTGGCCGCCGCCGCCGAGCTGGCCCCGGGAGAGCTGACCGCGGAGGAGCTGCCGGCCGGCCCACCGGCGACCGGGTCGGCACCCGGGATCGAGCCGCTGCCCGCCGCGCCCGACGCGGGGCGGCTGGCCGCCGTGATCCCCCGCCAGCCCCGGCCCGCCCACCGCGACTGACCGGTGCGCCGGTCCACCGGTCGGGGTGGCACCTGCCCGACCACGGCGGCGCCGACCGCCACCGCGAAGCCGGCCAGCTGCCAGCCGGTCATCGCCTGGCCGAGCGCGACCCAGCCCAGCACGGCGGCGGTCAGCGGGCTGAGCGCCCCGAGCAGCGAAACCTGGGTGACCGGCAGCCGGGCGGCGCCGCGGAACCACAGCGCGTACGCCAGCGCCGTGCCGACCAGCGTCAACCAGGCGTACCCGGCGAGGGCCGGCAGGTCGGGCGCCACAGGCCGCCCCTCGACCGCCAGCGCCAGCGGCACCACCATCAGCCCGCCGGCGGTGAGCTGCCAACCGGTTGCGGTGAGCGTGCCGACCCCGGGCGGGCGCCCCCAGCGGCGGGTCAGCACCAGGCCGGTGCCCATCCCGGCGGTGGCGGTCAGCCCCGCCACCACGCCGGCCGGGTCGAGCCCGGCGGTCGGGCGCAGCACGACCAGGGTCACCCCGATCAGCGCCGCCGCCGCGGCGACCAGCGCCCGGGGCCGGGGCGGTTCGCCGAGCAGCAGCACGGTCAGCCCGGCGACCAGCAGCGGCTGGATGGCGCCGAGCACCGCGGCGGTGCCGCCCGGCAACCGGTAGGCGGCGAAGAAGAGCAACGGGAAGAACGCCCCGATGTTCAGCGCGCCGAGCACGGCAGAACGCCACCACCACGCGCCGTGCGGGCGGTGCCGGGTGAGCGCCAGCAGCAGCAGGCCGGCCGGGAGAGCCCGGAGCACGCCGGACCAGAGCGGTCGGCCCGGCGGCAGCAGCTCGCTGGTGACCAGGTACGTCGTGCCCCAGGTGACGGGGGTGACGGCGGTGAGCAGGGTGTCGGCCCAGCGGCGGTCCATCGCGGTTCCTCCAAGCTAGCTTTCCGCTAAGTAGCTTAGCGCTAAGCTACTTAAGGACAAGCGAAAGGGGAAGTGCGGGGTGCGGCACAATCCGGAGGTGGCCCAGTGGGATGACGTGGACGACATCGTCGAGCAGTGGCGGCGCGAGCGGCCCGACCTGCGGCCCGAGCCGATGGCGGTGTTCGGCCGGATCTACCGGCTCGCCCGGCTCGTCGGCGACGAGCAGGAACGCGTCTACGCCCGCTGGTCGATCAGCCGTGGAGAGTTCGACGTGCTGGCCACGCTGCGGCGCGCGGGCGAGCCGTACACCCTGGCGCCGAAGGCGCTCGCCGCCTCGATGATGCTCACCTCGGGCGGGATGACCGGCCGGCTGGACCGGCTGGAACGCGCCGGGCTGGTCCGCCGCTCGCCCGACCCGGCGGACCGGCGCGGGCTCCAGGTCACGCTGACCCCGGCCGGGCGGCAACTGATCGAGGAGGCCGCCGAGGCGGGGCTGGCCGTGCAGCGCCAGGTGCTCGACGCGCTGCGCCCCGAGGACCAGGACCGCCTCGCCGACCTGCTGCGTACGCTGCTGGGCGCGGTCACCGACCGGGAGCGGTGACCGGCGCGCGGACCGGGCGGCCACCGGCGCCGCCGGCTCGGGCAGGATGGTCAGCGCCAGCCCCGACGGAAGGACGACCGTGCCCGCCAGCGAACCGACCATCCTCGCCACCAGCATGGGCATCTATGCGCCGCGCCGCGACCGCGAGCCGCGCCGGATCAACCCGGTCTTCGACCTGGCCGCCGAGCTGGCCGGTGCCGGGTCGCAGCCCAGGATCTGCTTCCTCAACCAGGCCGAGGGCGACCAGCCGAGCACGCTGACCCGGGTCTACGAGGCGTTCGCCGGCAGCCGGTTCCGGATGTCGCACCTGGCGCTGTTCCCGATGCCGAACGTGGACGACGTCCGCGCCCACCTGCTGGCCCAGGACGTCGTCTGGGTCGGCGGTGGCAGCGTCGCCAACCTCTGCGCGGTCTGGCGGGTGCACGGCCTGGGCGAGATCCTGCGCGAGTGCTGGGCGGCCGGGGTGGTGCTGGGCGGCGTTTCCGCCGGGTCGATCTGCTGGCACGTCGGCGGCGCCACCGACAGCTTCGGCACCACACTGCGCGGCTTCACCGACGGGCTGGGCTGGCTGCCCTACGGCAACGGCGTGCACTACGACAGCGAGGAGCAGCGCCGGCCGCTGATGCACCGGCTGGTCGGCGACGGCACGCTGCCGACCGCGCACTGCACCGACGACGGCACCGGGCTGCTCTACCGGGGCAGCCGGCTGGTGGAGGCGGTCGCGGACCGCGAGGGGGTCTCGGCGTACGAGGTCAGCCGCGCCGACGACGGCACGATCCGGGAGACCCCGATCCCGCCTCGGCTGCTCGGCTGATCCAACTTGTAGATCCTGGTGGGAAAAGGACCCCTCCAGGTGTCGTTTCCCACCAGGATCTGATTCGCCCGGCGTGCGACGCCGCACCGGCCGCCAGGGCCGGCGGTCAGCGGCGTAAGCTGGCTCGTCGTGAGTCTCACCATCGGCATCGTCGGCCTGCCCAACGTCGGCAAGAGCACCCTGTTCAACGCGCTGACCAAGAACGACGTGCTCGCGGCGAACTACCCGTTCGCCACCATCGAGCCCAACGTCGGCGTCGTCGGGCTGCCGGACGAGCGGCTGCACAAGCTCGCCGAGATCTTCAGCTCGCAGAAGGTGCTGCCCGCGCCGGTGTCGTTCGTCGACATCGCCGGCCTGGTGCGCGGCGCCTCCAAGGGGCAGGGCCGGGGCAACGCGTTCCTGGCCAACATCCGCGACGCCTCGGCGATCTGCCAGGTGGTCCGGGCCTTCTCCGACCCGAACGTGGTGCACGTCGACGGCAAGGTCTCCCCGGCCGACGACATCGAGACGATCAACACCGAGCTGATCCTGGCCGACATCCAGACGCTGGAGAAGGCGGTGCCGCGGCTGGAGAAGGAGGCCAAGCTCCGCAAGGACCGGGCCGCCGCGCTGACCGCCGCCAAGCAGGCCGTCGAGCTGCTCGACACCGGCGTCACCCTGTACGCGGGCGCCAAGGACGCCGGCATCGAGCTGGAGCACCTGCGCGAGCTGCACCTGCTCACCACCAAGCCGTTCCTGTACGTCTTCAACGTCGACGAGGCGGAGCTGGGCAACGCCGAGTTCCTCGACGAGCTGCGCGCGCTGGTCGCCCCCGCCGAGGCGATCTTCATGGACGCCAAGATCGAGTCCGAGCTGGTGGACCTGCCCGAGGAGGAGGCCCGCGAGCTGCTGGAGTCGATCGGGCAGAACGAGCCCGGCCTCGACCAACTGGTCCGGGTGGGCTTCCGCACGCTCGGCCTCCAGACTTACCTCACCGCCGGGCCCAAGGAGGCCCGGGCTTGGACCGTCCCGATCGGCGCGACCGCGCCGGAGGCCGCCGGGGTCATCCACTCCGACTTCCAGCGCGGCTTCATCAAGGCCGAGGTGGTCTCCTACGACGACCTGGTCGCGGCCGGTTCGATGGCCGCCGCCAAGGCGGCCGGCAAGGTCCGGATCGAGGGCAAGGAGTACGTCATGCAGGACGGCGACGTCGTGGAGTTCCGCTTCAACGTGTAGGCGGGGCGCGTCCGCGCAGGTCACCGGGCATGTCACCCCTCGCTAGTCCGCAGGGAGTCCGCAGGACGGCTCAGCGTCTCCGTCATCAGCGCCGCCGCAGCCTTCCGGGTCCGGTCCTCAGCGGTCGGCCAGAGGTGCGAGTAGACCTTGAGGGTCACCGCCGCGCTGGCGTGCCCGAGGGCCCGTTGCACCGTCACCACGTCGCAGCCCTGGGCGATCAGCCCGCTCGCGTAGTAGTGCCGTAGGTCGTGCAGCGTGACCCCCGCGACGCCGCCGTCACGGCACGCCTTGCGCCACCAGTAGCCAACCGTGTTCTGGTGCGGCGGGTCGCCCGGCTCACCCTCGAACAGCCAGCGCCGCGCGTCCGTACCGGGCCGATGGTCGGCGACGTGCCGCGACAGGATCTCGACCAGATCGGGCGCCAGGAAGACGGTCCGCTCACTGCCGTACTTCGGTGGCGTCACCAGCACCGTGCCACCCGGCCCGCGCTGCACCTGCCGCCGCACCTGGAGACTGCGGCCGAGGAAGTTGACGTCGCCGACCTGCGTGCCGGCCGCCTCGCCGAGACGCAGCCCGGCGAACGCGGCCAGGGCGACGAACGCCACGAACCGCGGGCCGGCGGCGTCCAGCAGTGCCCGCACCTGCTCCGGGGTCGGTAGCTCCATCGCCGCCTCGGCGCGACGGGTCCGGGGCAGGCTCACGCCCTTGCTCGGGTCGGACGGGATCAGCCGATCGCGGACCGCTGCCCGCAGCACCGAGCGGACGTTGTTGTACCGGGTCCGGATCGTGCCCGGCGCCAGGCCTCGGGGTCGGCCCTCGCCCCGGTCGGCGGTCTGCATGGCCTTGACCCACTGCTCGATGTGGGACCGGCGCAGCGCCCGCAACTCCACCTTGCCGAAGGTCACCGAGCCTGCGGCGAGTTGCATCGCCTTGTCGGTGCCGGACGCCCACACCTGCCGGGATGACCAGTCGGCGAAGAACGCCGCGAAGGTGACCTTGCCGGCCTTCGGGTCGACGTACTGGCCGGTGACGATCGCGGCCGTCTTCTCGTCGAGCCACTGCTGAGCGTCGACCTTCCGCACGAAGTGCTTCGCGTGCTCCTTGCCGGCCTCGTCCCGGTAGCGGGCTCGGTACTTGCCGTCAGGGCGTTTGGCGATGCTAGCCACGCTGGCGTTCCTCGTACTCCCGAATCATCGCTTCCATCGTCCGGCGCTGCCCGGCCACGTTCCGGCGTGCGTCGATGAACTCTGCGAGAACCGCGTCCTGCTCTTTCACCACCCGCTCGAACTCGGCGGTGGCGCGCTGTTCTTCGGCCCGTAGTTGCTCCAGCTTCTTCTGCGCCCACTCGTACTCGTCATCCGTGAGGGTGGGCAGCGTGGCGGAGTAGTCCTGGAGGTCGAGCCCGAGCAGCTTGGCCAGCGCGGTTACCTCGTTGAACCGGATCGCTCGCTCACCGCGTTCCAGCCGGGCGACGGCAGTTTGGTGCAGCTCAATTCCTGATGACTCCCGAAGGTGTCGCGCTAGGGCCTCTTGGCTCCATCCCCGTATCTCGCGTGCCTCGCGGACCTGTGCGCCGAAGCGCTGCTCTGCCGATGAAGAGTCGGTATGCGTCACGCGCATGAGCCTAGATGCGGTGGCAGCTTGACGGCAAGCGTTGGTCATGCTTGAGTTCATGAGCAGATCGCATCACGACGCGATGCGGCAGACGCATTGGAGCCGTCATGGACAAGTACCTGACCACCGAAGAGGTGGCCACCATCGCGCGCACCTCGCCGAGCACCGTCCGGTACTGGCGCCACATCGGCAAGGGTCCCCGCGGGATCAAGCGTGGCCGGCGGGTGCTCTACCCGGAGAGCGCCGTAGCGCAGTGGCTGGCCGCCGAGGACGAAGAGGCGAAGGTGGCCGCCTGAGATGACCACCGAAGCAAACGCCCGCCCCGCGGCGAACGGGACGGGCGTCGAGCAGGTCGGCGAGACCAGTAGCCATCCTACGGGTCTCCTGCGTGCCTGGCACGAACAGACCGAGTGGGAAGGCCGGCACCAGTACGCCGAGGGCTACGCGGACGGCTACGCCGCCGCTGAGCGCGCCATCGCCAACGAGATCACCGAGGCCCTCGGCGTCCGGCCGATGGACTCCCGCACCGTCATCCGCTGGCTTGTCGCTGGCGTTGGCGTCGCCCGGAAGGACGCGCCGGCATGACCGACCCCACCGAGCGCGCCGCCATCGAGGCGGCCATCGCCCGCATTGCCGAGGACCAGGCCGCCGACGGGTGGGACGACCCGCTGCCCCTCGGGTGGCACGCCGACCTGCCGCCGTTCCCGGTCGATGCCCTGCCGCCCGTGCTGGCCCGGTTCGTTCGCGGCCTGGCGCTGGAGGTGCAGACCCCGGCCGACCTGCCCGGCACGGTGGTGCTCGGCATCCTCGCCGCCTGCGTCGGCGGCAGGGTGGTCGTGGTGGTCCGTCGCGGGTGGCGGGAGCCGACGAACCTGTTCGTCGTGCCGGTGATGCCGCCCGGCTCCCGCAAGAGCGCCGTCATCACCATCTGCCGGTCCCCGCTGACCGAGGCAGAGGTGGCCCTGGCCGAGCAGGTCGAGCAGCTCATCATCGACCGGCGCACCGAGCGGGAGATCCGCGAACAGCTCGCCGACAGCGCGAAGCGGGCCGCCGCCAAGGACGGCGACCCCGTGAAGATCATGGAAGCGCAAGAGGCGGTACGCACGGCCGAGCAAGTCGTGGTACCGGCGTGGCCGCGCTTGACCGCCAGCGACGCCACCCCGGAAGCCCTCATCACCCTGCTCGCCAACCAGGGTGGACGCATCGCCGCCATCTCCGCTGAGGCGGGCATCTTCACCGCGCTGACCGGCCGCTACAGCCGCACGCCCAACCTAGATCCGATCCTGATGGCGCACGCGGGCGACGCGATCCTCGTTGACCGACGCGGCCGGGAGCCGGAGCGGGTCGACGCCCCGGCGCTCACGCTGGTCGCCTCGATCCAGCCGTTCGCGCTGCGCGAGCTGGTCGACCGGCCCGACTTCGGCGGCCGTGGTCTGCTCGCTCGGATCCTGTGGGCACTGCCCGTCGACAACACCGGCCACCGCGACGTGGAGCCGCCGGAGATGCCCGAGCGGGACCGGGAAGCGTACCGCCACCTGGTCTACGACCTGGCGCTCTCGATGGCCGAGCGGGACACCCCGGCCCTGCTCACGCTTTCCGAGGCGGCCCGGAAGGTTCACCTGGAGTACCACCGCACCGTTGAGGCCCGGCTGCGCCGCGGGGGCGAGCTGGGCGCCGACCTCGTGCGGGAATGGGGATCCAAGCTGGCCGGCGCGGTCGCCCGGATCGCCGGCTGCCTCCACGCCGCCAGCGCGCCGCTAGGCGACCCGATCAGCGAGGCCACCATGCGGGCCGCCGTCGAGTTGGGCGACTACTACCAGGCCCACGCCGTCGCTGCTCTGGCGCCCGGCGGGGACGACAAGGAAACCGCCAACGCCCGGCTGCTGCTCGGCTGGCTGGTCGACAAGGGACTCGCCCGGTTCAAGCTGCGCGACCTCCAGCGCACCGGACCGAAGACGCTGCGCAAGGCAGCCGACGCCCGGCCGGTGCTCGACGACCTCGCCGACAAGGGATGGATCCGCGAGCACCAGAACGGCGGGTGGGAGGTCCACCCGCGTGCCGCTCAACTGCTGAAGGCGGGCGACACGGGCGACACGGGCGACAACCCGAGCGTTTCCGCAGGTCACGACCTGTCACACCCTGTCGCCCCAACTGTCGCCCCGGCGGGCGACACGGGCGACACCAGCGAGCCGCACCCCTGGAATGTCGCACCTGTCGCCCCGGCGGGCGACAACACGGGCGACACCATGTCGCACCCGCTGACCAGCACAAACACCGAACCTGTCGCCCCTGTCGCCCCTGTCGCCCCGCTCGGCTGGTCCGACGGCGACACCTGCCCCGCCTGCGGCTGGGGCATGACCGACGCCCCCCACATCGAGAACTGCGAAGGAGCCTGACTATGAGCGAGTTCGTCCCGCAGTCCTACCCGCTCTACCTCGCCCAGGCGGAACCCGATGACGGTCAACGTCGCGTCATCGTCCGCCGCGTTGTCGCTTGGCACGCTCTCGGCGACTACCTGACACCCGTCTGCACACCGAACCTGACCCGGCAGATCGGCGTTGCCCCGGTGGAGTTCAGCCGCGAGCGGCTGTACCTGTACGCGGACACCGAGGCCGAAGCAGCCCACCGGATGGAGCGGATCCTCGCCGAGCGCGACCGCCAGGCGATCGAGCGCCTAACCCGCGAGGCGACAGCGTGACCAGCAACGGCCCGCTGAGAGCCACGCAGAGCCAAGATCCGACCCTTCCGAGGGGTACGGGCACAACCCGCCGACGCACCAAGCCCCGCACACGCCGCGGCACCGGTCGCGGCCGGGGACGACACGAACAGGAGAGCCGTGAAGCCGCTCCGCTACGACTTCCCCGACCGGATGCGCGGCCTGTCCAGCGCCGCGCGGGAACTGAACCGCCTCCAACGGTCCATGTCCGTCGCCTACCACCGCCGCGACAAGTTCGCCCTCGACTACCTCACCCGCCGCCACAGGCGCGCTGAGAGGGCCCTCGCAGTCCTACGCACCCAACAACCCACCACAACGGAAGGAACCCCGGCATGAGCAACGCAGACCACGAGATGCGCGAGTACACCCGCAAGCTGTTCAGCACCGACCCGCACGAGGTCGAGCCGGAGCCGGAGCGCACCCGCAGCAACCACGTCCCCCACGAAGGCCACAACCCGGAACGCACGCCGGACGGAGACGAAGCGATGCGCGACTACACCCGCGAACTGTTCGACCGCGCCTACTTCACCAACTGACCACCGAAGGAGCACACACCATGAACGCCTTCACCACCCGAACCGCGCTCACCATGATCCGGCAGCACTTCCGCAACCTCGGACTCACGCTGCCCGACAAGATGACCGCCGACCTGCAAGCCCTCGACACCGCCGCCGGCAACCTCACCACCCTGCGCCCCAACCCCCGCGGCCTCGGCGGCGCCATCCTCGACGCCCTGACCGCCGGCAACGACCCGGCCACCGACGCCGCCGTCCTCACCGAGCTGGCCCGCCAGCAACTGGCAACGAACGCCGACCGCCTCGTCGGCGACATGGTCGAAGAACGCCGCGACGCCATCCTCAACAGGCACGCGCCCGCCCTGCTCGACGCGCTCACGCCGGTCACCGCCGCCGCCGACAAGGCACTGGTCGACGCCCGCGAGCAGATCGGCGACCAGCTCGACCTGACCGACAAGGCCGTCACCGGACTCCGGCCCGGCCAGATGGCCGCGTGGGGCGCCGCCCGCGAGCACGCCGCCCGCGTCGAGCTGGTCGCGCAGTGCTGGTCAATCGTCGCCCAGTACGCCGGACTGGCCAGCATCCCCCACGACAAGCGCCCCCTGGTCCTCGCCGACCTGACCGCCGAGCAGCTCGGCGAGATGGGCCACCGGCCCAGGACTGACGCGGTGATCGCCGCCGGCCACCGGCTCAGCCTCGCCACACCCGAGGAGTTCACCGCCCGATGCCAGCGCGTCGACGAGCAGCGCCAGCAGGCCGCCGCGAAGTTCGAGGCCGCTCGCAACGCCGCGCTCGCCGGCCGGCGAGCAGCCGCCTGACGCCCCAGGGGGAGGGCCCCGCCCCGGGCCCTCCTCCGCACTTCCCCGGCTTAGGCGAATCTCTCTCTGGGCTTTTTTCCACCGGGGGTCCGTACGGCCGCAGACACGCGAAAAGGCCCGCCAGGGGCGATCCTGGCGGGCCTTTCGCTGTGTCTGGTCAGGCTGCCTGGCGTGCTGTGCGCCGGGCTCGGTTCCACAGTCGCCGGCCGATCCGTAGCCGCTTGCCCGTCGACGAGCACCAGCGGCACGGGCGGGACAGCTTCCGCTTCCGCTTGCTGCGGTGGTGGCCCTTGCCGTCGCACAGCCAACAGTCGCGGAACGGCCGCACGATGCACGAGGCGGCGTAGCCGAGCAGGACCACGAGGATGATGCCGGTCGCGGTGAGTGTGCCTCTCATCAGGTGCCTCCTGGGGTGGTTTCCGGGGCCGCGGCGGGGGTGCCGCGACCAGGGGGCGATTCGCTGTTTCCGCTGGTGGCTGGCCGCGACCACCCTGGTCGCACTTCCGCGACCGTGGGGCGTGTCGCGACCAGCCCCGCGACCTACTCGGCGGTGATCTCGCGCTGCTGCTGGGCGGCGTCGAGCGCCGTCCGCCGGGCGCCCTTGACGTTCTTGCGCCCGACCTTCACGTCCTGCGACTCGACCCCGTAGCGGGCGAGCGACTCGCGGACCATCTCGGCGGTCACGCCGGCGTACATCTCCGGCCACTGCGCGGCTAGCCGCTCGGCGAGCACCGCCCACGGCAGGCCGGCGTCGCCGGGCCGGAGCACCGCCCGCGCGTCGGCGAGCATGTCCCGCGCCTCGACCCGCTCGACGTCCTCGCCGATGACCTGGCCGCGCAGCTGGGCAGCGCGGGCGAGGATCGCCGCGGTGGCCTTGTGGTCGGGGAAGAACGACCGGACGCTGCCCGGCTTCTCCAACCCGGTCAGCACGCCCCAGCCGGCGTCGACCCGGGGCCGGTACACCGTGGCGGTCAAGCCCCGCTTGTACGCCCCCGTCCCGAGGATCATGTCGTTCTCGACCTGGCCGCCCACCGACAGGCACCAGCGGATCGTGACGCACCGGGTGATGTTCGGCGGCACGCTGTCCCGGTCGGCGATCTGCGTGGCCAGCACCAGGATGATGCCCAGGGCGCGGCCGCGCTTGGCGACCCGCTCGGCGGCGTCGGCGGCGTCCGGGTAGGCCAGGAACAGCTCGTGCACCTCGTCGAGCAGGATGAACACCGGGTGCAGCCCGCTACCGCGCTTGGCGGCCAGCTCGGGCGTGACCTTGCCGAGCGGGGCGTCTCCGCGCTCCCTGGCCCGCTTGATCCGGTCACCGCGGCGCTCACACTCGGCCAGCGCCCACGCGAGGACGTCCCGCCCGGTCGACAGCGCCTCATCGTCGACACCGCACGCGTACGTGCTGCACAGGTCGGCCATGTCGAGGAAGTCACCGGTCCCCTTGAACTCGGCAATCTTGAGCTCGCACGTGGGGTCGAGCGCGGCGATCGTGGCCAGCGTCCGGGCGGCGTACGACTTGCCGGAGCCCGGCTGGCCGCCGATCAGCGCGTTCGACTCGAACAGCGTGATGGACACCGGCCGCTGCCGGGCGTCGGTGCCGAACGGCTGCGCCTCGAAAATGCTGGTCCGCGCCGTCGGCGCAGCGAGCGACCAGCGCGGCTGCCCCATCTTGGACGACGGCTGGTAGCCCACCCACAGGTCGACCTGCCCCGGGTGGTCGGGGCCGACCTCCGGCCACACCTGATCGACGGGCAACCGCAACGCTGCCGCGAGGTTGTCGCGCTTCTCGAGGACGGCCGTTGCCACGATGGCGCCGGGCAGGTTGAACCGGGCCAGCCAGCCCGGCCCCTCCTTGTGGATACCCGGCGGCGGGAACGTGATCTGCCCCGGCTCCTTGACGCCGATGCCCAGCGCCACGACGGCGGCGCGGACCATCTCGCCGGTGAGCTTGGTGAACGCCTGCCGGGTCACCACCCGGTCGAGGATGGGCCGATCAGCCGGGCGGCCGTGGCGGGCGGCGATCAGCACCAGGGCGACGGCCACGCAGTACCAGCCGACCGGCGGCAGGTCGGCGACCACGCCGGCGACGACCGCCAGCAGCACCAGCAGCGCGGCGGCGCCGACCACCCACCAGCGGGCGGCGGACGACTTCGCGCGGGTCCGGTCGAGGGACTGCCACGTGTGGGGATCGTTCTTGCTCGCGGCCTCTTGGCGTAGGTGCCAGTTCTCCCGGCCGCCGACCGCCCACCACAGCACCGACGCGGCGGCCCGCCACGCGCCGCGCGGGGCGTAGACGGCCACCTTCGCGGCGTACTTCGGCGACCTGGTGACGTGGTACGCGGCTGTGTGGAGGCCGTAGGCGGCCGACCAGCGGGCCAGCGCCCGGCGGCCGTCCGGCGAGCGCAGCACCGCGGGGACGATCGGGCGCCGCTGGTCGGTGCGCGACACGACGTCGGCGAAGGTGGCGCGACGGTCCGCCGGGTCGACGGGGCCGCCCACCTTGTCGGCTTCGATGACGTGCTGCTCTTCGTCGTACTCGAACGGGATGACGGTCATGGTCAGTACCTCCCCTGTGCCTGCTCGGCGAGGTTGGTCACACGCACGGCGGCCACGTCGAGCAGCTCGCGGCGGGACATGGTCTGTTCTTCGGTCAGTTCGCGGTCGATGAACGCGGCGAGGGCGCGCAGCCCGCCGGCAACACCGGCGAGCCGCGCCTCCAACGTCGGGCAGTAGGTGCAGTCGCTGCTCACGCCGGCACCTCGACCGGTGTGCCGTTGACGTGCGTTTCCGCAGCGTCCGGCGTGGTTGGTGACGGCAGATAGCGGCGGGCGGTGGACTCGCTGACGCCGGCTTTCGCCGCCACCTGGGCGACGGTTCCGGCGGGCAACTTGGCGGCAGCACGGGCCACCTTCTCGGCGCTGGTGAGCGACCGCGGGCGGGGCCGGCTGGTGGCCGGCTTGGCGTCAGGTACGGCCGGCGGTGGCGTCACCGGGGCCGGCTGGTCGACGACCACGGGCGGCGGCACCTCGGCGGGCAGCGGCTTGCCCGACCGGGCCAGCACCTCCACCGCCAGGAGGAACGACACCGCAGGGACGGCGGCCACCATGCGGGCGGTGGCGCTCGCCTCGGCGGACGCCACGTTCGCCGCCAGGGTGGCGACGACACCGAACACCAGCGCGACGCGGGCCGACAGTCGCGGCCGGCGCCGGTTCCGCTTGTCGTCGAGCATCGCCAGGGTGGCCACCAGGATCAGGCCGTCGATGGCCAGCGGCAGCACCGCCGCCACGCTGACGTGCTCACCAGCGGACGTGGCCACGTCGTAGATGTGCCGGTAGGACGCGAAGCCGGCCACCGCCGCCACGAGGGCGGCAGCGGCACGGCTGGTAGCGGTGGACAGGTTCACCGGGTCAGCTCCTTCGGGCGCTGGGCGAGCTGGGCGCGGGCGTGGTCGCGGCGGATCGCCGCGGCGGTGGAGTCGGCGTGCCGCTCGACCAGGTGGCGGGCGACCAGGAACACGGCCAGCGGCGTGCCGGTGCCGCCGGCGAGGATCAGCAGGACATACCTCATCGGGCACCCCCGGCGAGGTCGAGCAGCTTGCGGAGCTGGTGCGTCAACACCCGCGCCTGACGGGTCGGCATCAGCACCTGCTCGACGTCCATGCCGGTCGTGACGGTCATGCTCAGGTGCGGCTCGGAGCCCGGCCGCCACGTCTGCATGAGCGCGACGTCGAGCACCGTGTCCTCCGGGCGACCGGTGTCCACCGGCAGCGGCTCGGAGACGTGAACGCGCAGCCGCTCACACTTCGCTCGGACGCACCAGCGCGGGTGCTCGGTCGGGGCGTTCACCGGTCACCGCCGTCGAGCAGGTCGGCGGCGGCCAGCAGCGCGGCGGCCAGGGTGCGCGCCTGCTCGGGCGAGCCGGACCAGCCGGCGACCTGCTCACCGTCCGGGTAGCGGCCCTCGGTGCCGGGGGCGACGGACAGCGTGATCCGGGCGGGCTGGGTGACCTCGCCGCGCTCGGTGACCGACTCCACCAGCACCGTGGCGGTGCTCTGCTGGTCGATGTAGCAGGTGTGCGCGGCGGTCAGCTCGGTCAGGATCCGCTCGTGGCCGAGGCCGATCGAGAACCCGTCGACCTCGGTGACCTGGCCGCGGTGGTCCTCCGAGCACCACACGGGGCAGCCGGAGCGGATCGCGCGGGCGAGCTGGTACACGCCGGCCGGGTTGACGCTGGCGGCCCGCGCGAGCAGGTCGGCGTCCTCGTCGGACAGCGCGGGCTCGACGACGGCGCGACCGGTGTACGGCTGGTTCGCCGGCCAGCGGCCGACGTTGGCGCCCGTCCGGCGGATCGCGGCCAGGTCCACGGTGTCGGCGTCGATGAGGCGGTTGGCGGCGGGGACGGGTGCGTGTGCTGAAATGGTCATGGGTCGGGGCTCCATCCCGATCAAGGGCCCGGACCACAGGTGCGCTAACACCTGCCGGGCCCGTCTTCGTTGAATGTGTTTGAGCGTATGCGACAGACGCATAATTGGCAATGCTTACGGCGCATCGGTCCGCAGTGAGTCCGCAGGATGTCCGCAACCAGCCAACGCAAACCAACGCGACTAGCGTCTATAAACGCAGGTCAGAGGGCATGTTGATCTCAACATGCAGGTCACAGGGGTGCGGTCAGGAGTTCCGCTTCAACGTCTGAATCCGGCCGTGTCCGATCCATGCCCGATGAAACGGTCAACACCGGTTCGAATGGGTGCTCGGGTGGCCGCGATCTGCACGCCCAGTGCCGATTGAGTTGCCGGCCTGGTTGCCGAGCGTGTAGATCAATCCGATTCCCAAGCTGACAGTCGTCCTGCAAGGTGGCCGTGTGAACGCTTGGCAGTCGATCGACGATCTGATCGTGCAACGGCGCATCATCACGGCAGTGCAGGCGATCCGTGAGGCGGAGGGGTGCAGCCTCCAGCGAGCGATTGACGTCTTCTGTGAGCGGTACGAGCTTCTGCGGCGGACCAGGCCCGATGACTTCAAGGTCTCCCGCGATGAGTACTGGCACGGCGTCTACACCTAAGTGGGTACCGAGCAGCGACCGTTCCTTCGGGACGAAGAACCGGTGCCGCTATCCTCCGGCCGTGCAGGGAGAGTTTCGCCTTCGGCAAATGGTTGGCCGGGTTGGGCATGCGGCGGATGTCGCTGTCGCGGTTGAGGCGGCAGACCGTGACGAGGTGGACGTCTCCCCGGATGCCCTTGCCTGGTTGCGGGATGCCTACGGGCCGCGAGCTGTGATCGATCGGCCGGTCAATGGTCGGTTGGTGGCTGAGGCGGTTGAGGGCGTGCGGTATGCGCTTGCCCGCTTGGAGGGATCTGGTGGCTACAAGGTCACGGTGACGAAGATTGTAGATATGCCGGTGGACACTGCTGACGGTGACGTGAAGGTCGCGGCTGCCCATGCGGTGTGCGTCGCGCTGGGTATGAGGCTGGAACCACCGCCGCGTGTTACGACGGACGGCGCGGTCTTTCCCGCATAGCTCGACTCTGCGCGGCGTGCCCGATGCGTGCCGTCGGCCGGGTGACCAACCGGGTGACGATCGGGACGGACTCCGGCGGACGAGCAGGGACATTGATGGACGGTTCCAGCAGGCCAACACCTATGGAATGGCAGGTCAGCGCCCCGTGTTTCCTGGTCGCCTGCGTGGACAGACCGTGCCGGCGCCTCCGGGCCAACCGGCCTCAGTCGTCGGCCGTTTTGAAGGTTTAGCCGGGTTACCCTGCCGATATCGCGGATAAGTTTCAACCGTTGGTTCAACGATACCGTTGAGGGAATGACTGCTGCTATCAAAGCCGCCGCCCATGTCGTCGACGCCGCTACCGTCATGAGCCTGCTCCCGGCCCGGCCGCGGCTGCTCGCCCTGGGTGAGCCCACCCACGGCGAGGACGTACTGCTCGAACTGCGAAACGACCTCTTCCGGCAACTCGTCGAGCAGGAGGGCTACCGGACGATCGCGATCGAGAGCGACTGCATGATGAGCCCGGTCGTGGACGACTACGTCACCTCGGGCACCGGCACCCTCGACGAGGTCATGGAGCGCGGCTTCAGCCACGGGTTCGGCGCGTCCGCGGCCAACCGCGAGCTGGTGCGCTGGATGCGCGCGTACAACGACGGCCGGCCCGGGTCGGAGCGGCTACGCTTCGCCGGTTTCGACGGCTCGCTGGAGATCACCGGCGCGGCGAGCCCCCGGCAGGCCCTCACCGCACTCCACGCCTACCTCACCGCCCGGGTTGACGCCGACCTGCTTCCCTGCACCGCGGAAACGCTCGACCACCTGCTCGGCGCCGACGACCGGTGGACCGATCCCGCCGCCATGATGGACCCGTCCCGGTCCGTGGGGCAGACGCCCGAGGCCAACCAGCTGCGGCTGCTCGCCGACGACCTGGTGGCCCTGCTCGACACGCAGACGCCACACCTGGTCGCGGCGTCCTCGCGGGACGATTGGGACCGGGCGCGCCGGTACGGTCGTACCGCCGTCGGGCTGCTGCGATACCACTTCTGGATGGCCGACACGTCACCGGGCCGGATGGCACGGCTGCTGGGCCTGCGGGCTTCGATGATGGCCGCCAACCTGCTCGCCATCGCCGAGCGGGGCCCGGCGCTGGTGCACGCCCACAACGGACATCTCCAGCGGGCCAGGAGCACGATGCGGATGGGCGACCTGCCGCTCGAATGGTGGAGCGCCGGGGCGATCGTCAGCGCCCAGCTGGGCGAGGGGTACGCCTTCCTGGCCACGGCCCTCGGCACGATCCGCCACCACGGTGTGCAGACTCCTCCCCCCGACACCATCGAAGGGCTCCTGTACGCGCTCCCCGAGGACCGATACGTCGTCGACGCCCGCCGACTGACCGCTCTCCTCGGCGACGTGACGCCCGCTCCCCGCGTCTCCCCCTGGTTCGGCTACTCCCCGCTGGACCCGGCCCACCTGGCGAGCATTGACGCCATCGTGTTCGTCAAGGACGCCCCCGCGGGGCGGACGTGGTGGCCGGTGGCGTGATCATCGACAGGCGACGCCGGGAAGCGCTGGGGCGACCAGGTCAGCGGGCCGCCCCGGCCAGCGCCTGCGTGATCACGTCGGTGACCAGCTGCGGTTGGCTGATCATGATGACGTGGGACCCTTCGGCCTCGGTGATGGTGGCCTTCGCCCGCTGAGCCATCGAGCGGAGGACGTCGGTGCCGGCCGCCTTGTCGCCGGTCGGGACGACGGACCAGGCGGGCAGGTTCTTCCAGGCGGGCGGCCCGGACTTCTCCGAGAACCCCAGAATGGAGATCGCGCGCTGGGTGGCGGCCATGACGGCCGCGTCCTTCTCCGGGACGTCCCTGGCGAACGCGTCGTGGAACTTGGCGGGGTCGATGCGGAGCTCGACCTGCGTGCCGTCGGCCGTCGGGTACTGCACCTCCTGTAGCGCGGTGACCAGGACGCTGTCCTTGGAGCCCTGCTCGATGTCCATCAGGCTCTCACCCTCGTCCGGGGCGAACGCGGCCACGTAGACCAGGCCGACGACGTTGTCGACCTGGGAGACGGCGTTGGTGACGACCGCCCCGCCGTAGGAGTGACCGACCGCGAGGACCCGGCCGGGGATCTGCCTGATCGCGCTGGCGGCGTAGGCGGCGTCCGCGGAGAGGCTACGCAGCGGATTGGAGATCGCGATGGCGGGCACGCCGGCGGCCAGCAGGCGCTCGATGACACCGTTCCAGCTGGAGCTGTCGGCAAAAGCACCGTGCACCAGGGCCACGGTGACGTCGGCTGGCATGTCGCTCATGGAAACCTCCGTTGTATCGGGCCGCCCCCGGCCCACGGTTCACCCCGCCGGGCAGGGGCCAGGGGCGACCGCCGCGAGAGCCGAGCAAGCCGAGGCGACCATCCATCTGGTGGCGCCGGCGGGTCGAAGGAGGCCGGGTGCGAACGGCGGGCGGAGTCGATAGTCGTCACCAGGCTAATCGAGCTCCGGCGGCTGGTCAGGCGATCGGCGAGCCGTCCGCCGGGGGTGGCGTCCCGGCCGCCACCCCTGGCTCGGCCGCAGGCCCCGGGTAGCCGAGGCCATCGGTGCCGATCCAGGTGGCGAGGCATACCTCGTTTCCCTCGGGATCGGCCAGCACCCACCAGGACGGGGCCATCGCGTCGCTGACGACCCGGCCACCGGCGGCGACCGCGGCGGCGACCCGTGCCTCGGCCTCGTCGTGCGGCAGCCAGACGTCGAGATGGATCCGGTTGCGCTGCGGGCGGGGCGCATCCATCTGTTGGAAGCAGACGACGGGCTTGCGGCGGTGTCTGTCGTTCAGCTCCTCGACCGGACCACCGTCGCCCCGGTCGGCACAGCGGAGCACGGCACGCCAGAAGGGAACCACCCGCGAGATGTCGAGCGCGTCGATGACGATCACGACGTTCTGCACCTCGGCCGGTTCGGCCACCAGTCCGAGCTGCTCCGCCGCGGCGGAGATGAGCCGGGCCCGCTCGACGTCACGGCTGCTCAGCCCGTCCGGACCGGGGGCGGTGGTGAAGAGACGCACGAAGACGCCGTCCGCTCGCAGGTCGACGTCGGGGGCGTGCTCGTCCAAGCCGGGAAGCTCGGCGACGGCCTGCACGAAGCGGGCTCCGGTGGGGAACGAACCGGTGCGGAAGTAGGCACAGGCCCCGCCGTCCGCGACCCGCCAGTCCGCGACCCCGATTGAGTGGTGGAACTGCCGTGCGGTGACCTGTTCCGTCATGCGTTGGCCCCTGGCGTGGCACCTGTTGTGGATTCGGCACGGGACAGTTTCCGGATCATCCAGCGCACGCCCTGATGGACCAGGACGCCGACCGCGGTGTTGGCCACGGCGAGCCCGGACGCGCCGAGCAGCCCCGGCCCCACCGGCAGCACGTCGGTGGCGACCAGCAATCCGGGCCAGGCCAGCGCGGCAGCGGTCAGCGACGAGCGCCACCAGCGCCCGGCCACCAGGCCGAAAAGGATCAGGGTCGGGATCATCGCGGGCACCCCCTCGCTGCTGTCCAACGTACGCCCCTCGGCAGGCGGGCGAACCAGCAGCGAGCCGGGCTTCTCGTGGCGCGCGGCCGAGGCTCAGGGCGTCTCGCCGAAGACCGCGACCGCGATCTGGTAGCCGTCGAAGGCCCGTGCCGCGCCGGCGTACGCCGCGAGGTGGATGAAGAGTTCCACGATCTCCTCCTTGCTGACGCCGGACGCCAGCGCGATCCGGAGCTGCCCCCGGAGCGGCTCGTGGGTGCCCAGGGTGGCGGCGACGGCGACCGAGACGAGGGCCCGGCTGCGGGTGTCCAGCCCCGGTCGTGGCCAGGAGTCGCCGAACGTGTGCAGGGTGGCGAGCCGCCGGAAGTCCTCCCCGACCGCTGGCTCGCCCTGACCGAGCGGCAGGACGAGGGGAGCGCCGAGCAGCTGTTCCGCGGTGTCGAGCGCCTGCCGGTAGCGGTCCGGCTGGTCGGTCATGTCGTGCTCCCCTCGCAGGGTGGCGGTCCCGTCCGGGCCTGTGCCAGTGCGCCGGCGCCGCCCGACAGCGGGGCAGAGGCTTCCCCGCCGAGCCGGCCGGTATTCCTGCCGGACGACTCCCACGGCTAGGGTCCGAGGCATGTTCACCAGTCCACAGGTCAACGTCTATTCGCAGGACGTCGCCCGGGCGGTCGGGTTCTACCGTGCGCTGGGGTTCGCCGAGACGTTCCGGACGCCGCGCGAGGGGACGCCGATCCACGTCGAACTGGTGCTCGACGGGCTCCTGGCCACCGTGGTCACGCCGATGGTCCGCACCGTCACGACCGACGGGGGACGGCAGATCTCCCTGCCCGCCCTCGTGCCGCTGTCCCCCGCCGAGATCGGCCTGAAGCTGACCCTCGGCACCGACGCACTGCTCCAGGCGCTCGACCGGGCGGCGGTGAACGAAGTCCTCGACCCGGGCCGGCCGAGCACCGTCTGATCCCGGGCGGGTCTGTCCGCCGGGCGCGCCGCCGCAGCCCGGGCCGGCCGGGCCGGCGCACGCCCTCGTCAGCTGATGTAGTGCAGGATCACGTTGTGTACGTGGTGGCTCTTCTGGGCACCGCGGAACTCCACCTCATAGGTGTGCGTGCCGACGTGGATGGCGATGGCGCCGGTGGAGAAGAACGACCCGCCCCACGACTTGTTGCTCACCACGCTCACGCTGGTGATCTTCGAGTACGGGATGCTGGTGATGGCGTACCGCTTGCCGATGAAGGAGCGGTCCTGGATGATCACGCGCCGGTCGGTCAGCCCGATGAAGCCGGTGCCGGTGCCGACCGCGTCGTAGACGGCGATGATCTGTTCTCCGTCGAGCAGGCCGCTCTGGATCTGCTGGAACTGCTCCTTGCGGTCATAGGTCGCGTTCGCCATGCCCTCACGGTAGGCCCGGCGCGCCACCGGCAAGATCGTCGTCGGCGCGGGCGGAAACGACGAACTCGCCGTCACCCTGCCCCACCGGCTCCCCGCGCCAGCCGCCGTGGATCCGCTCGACGGTGAACCCGGCCGAGCGCAGCGAGCCGCGCAGTTCCGCCTCCGTGCGGAACCGCAGCGTGGCCGAGCTGAGCAGCTCGGCACCGTCGGGGAAGAGGTAGTGGTGGACGAAGCTCACCGCGCCGCCCGCCACCGCGGTGACCTCGGTCCAGGCGCGCACCACGCTGCCGTCCGCCAGCGTGATCCGCCGCCGGGAGTCGACCGGGTTCCACCGCTCCCACCGCCGGTCGGCCGGGTCGCGCGCGTCGAAGACCAGCCGGCCGCCGGGCACCAGCGCCCGGCGCAGGTCGGCGAGGGTGTCCGCCCAGCCGGCGTCGTCCACGAAGAACTGCGCCACGTGGCTGGTCATCACCGCCACGTCGAACGCCCGCCGCGGCAGCACCGCAGAGGTGCCCTCGATCCAGGTCACCCGTTCGGCGCCCGGCTTGGCGCGGGCGGCGGCCAGCGACGGGCCCGCCGGGTCGACCCCGGTGACCGGGTGCCCGGCGGCGGCCAGGGCGAGGGCGAGCCGGCCGGTCCCGCAGCCGAGGTCGAGGACCCGGGCGGCGGGCGTCTCCTCGACCACGGCGAGGAAGTAGTCGTCGTCGCGCGACCAGGGGCACTCCGCGTCGTAGACGGTCACCAGCCGGGGGTGGCGGAACTCGCCGTGTCTCATCAGAGCGGATCATGCCACCCGGTGGCGGGTCAGCACGACCCCGGCGCGGCACCGGCTCGGCCGCCGCGGTCAGCCGGCGTTCGCGTCGGTCGCCGCCCGGACGAACTCGCGGACCCGGGCCGTGGTGTTGGCCTCCCGCCAGACCAGGCCGCGCCGGATCGGCGGTGCGTCGTGGATCGGCACGTAGGCGAGGTCCGGGCGGGGGTAGTAGTGCCGGGTGTGCTCGCCGACCGGCAGCACGCCCCGGCCCATCGCCACCAGGGTCAGCATCTCCGAGAACGTGCTGCCGGTGGGGCCCTTCGGCACCGGCCGGCCGGACGGGGTCTGCTCCGGGGTGCGGTCGCGCTTGAACTCCGCCGAGGTCACCGCCGGGTACTGCACCACCGGGTGGTCGGCGAGTACCTCCAGGGAGATCGACGCCGCGCGGGTCAGCGGGTGCCCGGCCGGCACCGCGAGCACCCGGTTCTCGGTCAGCAGCGGCGGGCCGCAGGCCATGCCGTCGAACGGGTACGCCGCGATGAGCAGGTCGACCGAGCCGTCCACCAGGCTCGCCCGCGAGCTGTGCAGCTGCGCCTCGTGCACCTCGACCTGGCACTCCGGGTGCCGCTCGGCGAACAGGGCGACCGCCTTGAGCAGCACCGGCGCGGTCCACTCGCCGAGGAAGGCCACCCGCAGCCGCCCGGTGACGCCGCGCCCGGCGTCGACGGCCCGGCGTACCGCCTCGTCCATGCCGGCGACCAGCGGGGCGAGGTCGTCGGCGAGTTGCCGGCCGATCGGGGTGAGCTGGACGACCCGGCTGGTCCGCGCGAAGAGCGGGGCCCCGATCCGGCGTTCCAGCTTCTTGACCACGTGACTGACCCGCCCGGTGGTCACCCCGAGCCGCTCCGCCGTGCGGCCGAAGTGCAGGTGGTCGGCGAGGGTCAGGAAGGTCTCCAGCTCGTACCGTTCGAGCACGTCACGTCCCATCGTTGAGCCAGGATCAACGATCATAGCCCGATCATGGCTTGGTCGCCGTCGCGCCACGGCGGATCGTGAAGGGCATGACGACGACGACAGTCACCGACTACCTGGCCGGCCTGGACGGCCCGCTGCGGGAGATCGGCGAGAAGCTCCGCCCGGTCATCGAGTCGGCCCTGCCGGGCGCGACCGGCGCGATGTGGCACGGCCACCCGGTCTGGGGCCTGGGGGAGAAGCCGGGCCAACGCGCGATCTGCCTGGTCAAGGCGTACGGCGGGTACGTCACCTTCGGCCTGTGGCGGGGGCAGGAGGTCGACGACCCGTCCGGGCGGCTGGCCCCGGGCGCCCGGCAGATGGCCTCGGTGAAGCTGCGTGCCCTCGCCGACGTCGACCCGGGTCTGTTCACCGACTGGCTGGGCCAGGCGTACGGGCTGGAGGCGAGGTGAGCGCGGTGCGGGTGACGGGCTTCGACCACCTGGTGCTCAACGTGACCGACGTCGAGCGCTCTCTTGACTTCTACTGCGGAGTGCTCGGGCTGGCTCCGGTCCGGGTGGACGAGTGGCGGGCCGGCACGGTGCCGTTCCCCTCGGTACGGGTCAGCCCCGAGACCATCGTCGACCTGGTGCACCGGCCGCGCGGCGAGTCGAACGTCGACCACTTCTGCCTGGTGGTCGCGCCGCTCGACTGGGCGGAAGTGATCGAGTCCGGTGCCTTCACGGTGCTGGAGGGCCCGGTCGGCCGGTTCGGGGCGCGGGGAAGCGCGACCTCGATCTACGTGCGGGACCCGGACGGCAACTCCGTCGAGCTGCGCTGGTACCCGCAGGACGCAGACGGCTGAACCAGGGGGTGCACGGGAAACCGAACTCGCGGCCCGGGCCGGCCCGGCCGACCACCCGGAACCGCCGCTGTCGCTCGTGTTCCGGTGGGGCATGGAGGTGCCCCACCGGAACCACGGCGCGGGGGAGCCGGCCCGGCTCGCCGGAACGGTCCGGTGCGTTGTCACGGCGTGGCGCGGACCGTTCGGCGGCTCAGCGCGACGGCTGGCGGGTCCGGTCCGGTGACGGCCCGGGCCGCTGCCCGGCGTCGCCGGACAGCAGGCCGGCCCAGTCCGAACGACCGGCCCAGTCCGGGCCGCCGGTGCGGACCGGCTCCGGCGTCTCGCGTGGGCTGCCCAGGCCGAGACCTTCCGCGCCCAGCGGGCGGTCCTGGCGTGTCGGCGGCGGGAGCACCTCGTCCGGCACCAGTGCCGCGGGTGCCTCGGCGGCGGCCGGCTCCGGCCAGCGCTGCCAGCGGCGGATGCTCACCACCCCGACGAGCAGCAGCGAGCCCACCAGCAGTGTCGTCCCGGTGCGCACGGGGGCGGCCAGGTCGACCTGGTGGCCGATCAGGATCGGCTGGTGGTCGAACAGGTTCAGCACCGCGGTGGGGCTGATCAGCAGACCCAGGTAACTGGCCGAGTAGACCAGCCCGGTCAGCGCCGCGCCCAGCGGGGAGAACCGGAGCGTGGCGATGAGCCCGAGCAGGACCCCGGCACCGGCCAGCACCAGGGTCGGTCGAACGAAGTCGCCGCTGTCCAGTGAGCCGCCGTCCGCTGCGTTCGCGAACGCCTGCGCCGACCCGGTTTGGCCGAGGGCGAAGAGGAGCCAGGCCAGCGGACCGACGACGGCTGCGGCGATCACGGTTCCGATGTGTCGCATCCGGGCAAGGTACCGATCTTGCGGATCGATCAGCAGACCCATAAGCAAAACTTAAAGTCGCTCTCCCGCCGCACTGGGCGCCGCGACCGCCGGCCACGCCCGGAAGTCGTACCGCTCCTGCTCGCGCTCCCGGCCGCCGACGAAGGTGGCCGCCCGGGGCGTCGGCGTGCGTCAGGCCTCGGTGACCGCGCGGTAGGCGTCCTCGATGCGGGCGGCCAGCAGGACCTCGCCTTCGGTCAGCGGCGCGTTGCCGTGCCCGACCCGGATCTGGGTCTGGTCGGCCCGGCGGCTGATCTCCGGGCGCAGGTGCAGCGCGTCGGCGACCACCTTGACCCGCTCGGTCAGGGCCGCGTGCTGGGTGTCGTCGATGACGAGAGTGCGTCGGATCTGCTCGCCCTCGCGGATCCATCCGCTCAGCAGGGCGAGGGCGTCGCTGAGGTAGTCGCGCTTCGCTCGACCGCTGAACAGCGCGCGCATCACCGCACCTCCCAGGCGCCGTTGCCGGCTTGTGGCCAAATCGTCGCCGTCCCGTGTCTTGTCGGTGCCCTCTAGTCTGTCGTCGCACGGTGGGTGTGTCCACGCCCACACTTCCGTGTTCTCCTGGCCTGACGGTCGACCAAGGTACCCAAACCGCCGATTGATCTGGCACGCTGGACGGCCGTGCGGACCGAACGGGCTAACGACGGCGGGCAGTTCGAGCGACGGGACCTGAAGGTCATCGTCGGGGCGGCCATCATCGAGGACGGGCGGGTGCTGGCCTGCGCCCGCGCCGCCCCGCCCGAGGTCGCGGGCATGTTCGAGTTCCCCGGCGGCAAGGTCGAACCGGGCGAGAGCGAGACCGCCGCGCTGGCCCGTGAGTGCGCCGAGGAACTCGCCGTACGGGTGGAGATCGGCGAGCGGGTCGGCCGCAACGTCCGGATGGCCCACGGCCGCTCGGTGCTCAAGGTGTACGCGGCCCGTCTGCTGCACGGCGACCGCCCCCAGGCCCTGGAGCACTCGGCGCTGCGCTGGCTCTCCGCCGCCGAGCTGGACGACGTCACCTGGCTGCCCGCGGACGCCCCGATCGTCGCCGCGCTGCGCCCGATGCTCGTCCGGCGCTGACCGCCCGCCGAACCGGACGGGCGGGCGGAAACGGGACGGGGGCCGCCGGCAGTCGCCGCGGCCCCCGTCATCGCTGTGGTCCTCAGTGCTTGTCCTGCTCCGGGTGGGCGAAGTTCAGGTGCTCCGGGGGCAGCGGGAAGGTCACGTCGTCGCCGAACGGCGAGGGTGCCGCCGCGCGGTCGAAGGTGAGCTCGGTCAGCGGCAGCTTGCCGCGGTCGTCGACCGCCGGGGCGGTCGGCCTCGGCACCTCACGGTGCCAGTTCACCCCGCGCTGCGCCTGCGCCTCGGCACCCGGGTCGTGCGAGCCGCCCGCGTGCGAGTGCACCCCGGCGGGGCTGCCGGCGGGCGCCGCCGAGCCCGGACGGGGGGTGGTCACGCTGGTCTGGGGCGTCTCACCCCGACGGAAGATCTTGCTACCAAGCCACACAAGGGGATCGTACCTGCGGTCCACGACCCGCTCTTTCATGGGGATGATCCCGTTGTCCGTGATCTTGATGTGCTCCGGGCAGACCTCGGTGCAGCACTTGGTGATGTTGCAGTAGCCGAGCCCCTGCTCCTGCTGTGCGTACTCCTTGCGGTCGCTCTTCGTGTCGAGCGGGTGCATGTCCAGCTCGGCGGCCCGGATGAAGAACCGCGGCCCGGAGAAGGCCGGCTTGTTCTCCTCGTGGTCCCGGATCACGTGGCAGACGTTCTGGCACAGGAAGCACTCGATGCACTTGCGGAACTCCTGCGAGCGCTCCACGTCGACCTGCTGCATCCGGTAGTCGCCGGGCGCCAGGTCGGCCGGCGGCGCGAAGGCCGGCGTCTCGAGGGCCTTCTCGTAGTTGAAAGAGACGTCGGTGACCAGGTCCCGGATGACCGGGAAGGTGCGCAGCGGGGTGACCGTGACCGTCTCGTCCGCCTCGAAGGTCGACATCCGGGTCATGCAGCTCAGCCGCGGCTTGCCGTTGATCTCCATCGAGCAGGAGCCGCACTTGCCGGCCTTGCAGTTCCACCGGCAGGCCAGGTCCGGGGCGTCGGTGGCCTGGAGCCGGTGGATCACGTCGAGGACCACCTCGCCCTCGTTCACCTCGACCATGTAGTCCTGCAGGTCGCCGCCGCTCTCGTCGCCGCGCCAGATGCGGAACTGGCGCTTGGTGCCGGCCTCGCCGGCCCCCGGGGACTTCTGCTCCGCCATTACTTGCCCGCCTCCTCGGCCTCGGCGTCGACGACGAGGGCGTCGAACTCGGCGAGCTCCTCGTCGGTGAGGTACTTGGCCAGCTCCGCCCGGTCGAAGAGGCGGATCAGCTCGGCGCGGATCTTCGGCAGCGGCTTGCGCTCCAGCCGTACGGTGTCGCCGTCGAGCGAGCAGACCAGGTTGACCCGGCGCCACGCCGGGTCCATCGCCGGGAAGTCCTCCCGGGTGTGGCCGCCGCGCGACTCCCGCCGCTCCAGCGCCGCCTTCGCGGTGCACTCCGACACCAGCAGCATGTTGCGCAGGTCCAGCGCCAGGTGCCAGCCCGGGTTGTAGCGGCGGCCGCCGGCCGCGCTGACCTTGGCCACCCGCTCGCGCAGCTCGGCCAGCCTGCTCAACGCGTCCTCCAGCTCGCCCTCGCGGCGGATGATCCCGACCAGATCCCCCATCACCGCCTGGAGGTCCTGCTGGAGGGTGTACGGGCTCTCGCCGGTGTCCCGCTGCAGCGGCGCCAGCGCCGTCTCCACCGCGGCCTCCACCGCGGCGACGGCCACCTTCGGCCGGGCGGCCAGCCCGTCGGCGTACGAGGCGGCGTGCCCGCCCGCGCGCTTGCCGAAGACCAGCAGGTCGGACAGGGAGTTGCCGCCGAGCCGGTTGGAGCCGTGCATGCCACCGGAGACCTCACCGGCGGCGAAGAGCCCTCGCACGGTGCCGAACGCCGCCCCGGAGTCCGGCTCGACCTCGACCCCGCCCATCACGTAGTGGCAGGTCGGGCCGACCTCCATCGGCTCCCTGGTGATGTCGACGTCGGCCAGCTCCTTGAACTGGTGGTACATCGACGGCAGCCGGCGGCGGATCTCCTCGGCCGGCAGCCGGCTGGCGATGTCCAGGTAGACGCCGCCCGCGGGGGTGCCCCGGCCGGCCTTGACCTCGCTGTTGATCGCCCTGGCCACCTCGTCGCGGGGCAGCAGCTCCGGCGGACGCCGGTTGTTGTCCGGGTCCTTGTACCAACGGTCCGCCTCGGCCTCGTTGTCCGCGTACTGCTTGCGGAAGACGTCGGGGACGTAGTCGAACATGAACCGCTTGCCGTCGGAGTTCTTCAGCACGCCACCGTCGCCGCGCACCGACTCGGTGACCAGGATGCCCTTCACCGAGGGCGGCCAGACCATGCCGGTCGGGTGGAACTGGAGGAACTCCATGTTGATCAGCGTGCCGCCGGCGCGCAGCGCCAGTGCGTGCCCGTCCCCGGTGTACTCCCAGGAGTTCGAGGTGACCTTGTAGGAGCGGCCGACGCCGCCGGTGGCCAGCACGACGGCCGGCGCCTCGAAGAGGATGAACTCGCCGGACTCCCGGTAGTAGCCGAACGCGCCGGCGACCCGGTCGCCGTCGAGCAGCAGCTCGGTGATGGTGGTCTCGGAGAAGACCTTGATCCGGGCGTCGTACGAGCCGTGGTCGCGCTTGTCCTCCTGCTGGAGGGAGACGATCTTCTGCTGGAGGGTGCGGATCAGCTCCAGGCCGGTCCGGTCGCCGACGTGCGCCAGCCGTGGGTACTCGTGGCCGCCGAAGTTGCGCTGGGAGATCTTCCCGTCCTTGGTGCGGTCGAAGAGCGCACCGTACGTCTCCAGCTCCCAGATCCGCTGCGGCGACTCCTTCGCGTGCAGCTCGGCCATCCGGAAGTTGTTCAGGAACTTGCCGCCGCGCATGGTGTCGCGGAAGTGCACCTGCCAGTTGTCCCGGCTGTTCACGTTCCCCATCGCGGCGGCGGCGCCGCCCTCGGCCATCACCGTGTGCGCCTTGCCGAACAGCGACTTGGAGATGATCGCCGTCTTCTTGCCGGCGAGCCGGGCCTCGATCGCCGCGCGCAGGCCGGCGCCGCCGGCCCCGATCACGACGACGTCGTAGTGGTGTCGTTCGATTCGAGTGGTCGTAGTCATGTCCAGGGGCCCTTTAGTTGATGAACCGCAGGTCGTTGAACCAGCCGGCCGCGACCGCCATGACGTAGAAGTCGGCCAGCGCCAGGGTGCCGAGCGTGATCCAGGCGAGCTGCATGTGCCGGACGTTGAGCCAGGACACGCCGGTCCAGGCGCGGTAGCGCAGCGGAGCCTTCGAGAAGTGCTTGAGCCGCCCGCCGATGATGTGCCGGCAGGAGTGGCAGGAGATGGTGTACGCCCAGAGCATGACCACGTTGCCGAGCAGGATGAGGTTGCCCAGCCCGAACCCGAAGCCCTTCGGGGAGTGGAAGGCGTAGATCGCGTCGTAGGTGTTGATGATCGAGATGATCGCGGCGGCGTAGAAGAAGTAGCGGTGCAGGTTCTGCCCGAGCAGCGGGAACCGGGTCTCCCCGCCGTACGCCTTGTGCCCGTCCGGCACCGCGCAGGCCGGCGGCGAGAGCCAGAACGACCGGTAGTACGCCTTGCGGTAGTAGTAGCAGGTGAGCCGGAACAGCAGCAGGAACGGCAGGGTGAACGCGGCGTCCGGGATGACCCACCAGCCGGGCAGGTACTGCCCGAAGTGCGACGCGGCCGGCAGGCACCGGTCGGTCACACAGGGGGAGTAGAACGGGGTGAGGTAGTGGAAGTCCTCGACCCAGTACCACTTGTGCATGAAGACCCGGACCGTCGCGTACGCGACCCAGGCGCTGAGCCCGACGACGGTGATCAGTGGGGCGAACCACCAGCGGTCGGTGCGCAACGTCTTCGCCGCGATGGCGGCGCGGCCCCGCGCTCCCCGCGGCTTCGTTGCCGTTGATGTCATTCGAGTCGTCTCCCTGACGGGGCCCGCACGCGCGGGCGGATCTGTTCCGGTCGGCACGCGGACCGGCGAACCCGCACCCGCCTGCCACGTCATGCGCACACCAACGACCACGCCGGGCGAACCGGCGCAGCTAAGTGACACACGTTACGCCGATCTCCGCGGGCCGTCCGCGCAAGGCAGTGTCCCGTGTGTCCTGGCTGGTGGAAAGCCCCCGAACGCTGATCGATGTCGCGATGTTAAGAACTTCACTGCCCCGCCCGGCGCCCGCACCGCGACGGCTCACCCGGACGCGCCGCCGGTGAAGTTCCAGGACGCCAGCCGCAGCGGCGGAGCCTCCCACCAGATGCCGTCGACCCGGTCCGGCAGGCGGACCGCCCGGCGACCCACGCCGAGCACCGCCCCCGGGCCGAGCGCGCGCGGGTAGGACTCGGTGAAGCGCAGGTCGCGTACCGCCCGGGTGACCGCGCCGTCCTCGACCAGCCAGACCCCGTTGCGGGTCAACCCGGTGACGACCAGGCTCTTCGGGTCGAGCACCCGGGTGTACCAGAGGTCGCTGACCAACAGCCCGCGGCGCACCCCGGCGACCAGCGCCGCCGTGTCGGCGTCCGCCACCGCGCCGGTGTCCCCGGTGGACGCGCCGCGGCCCGGCGCGGCGTCACCGCCGCCGGTGCCCGCGGCGAGGCGCAGGTTGCGGGCCATCGGGCCCCAGGTCGCCCCACCGGCGATCGCGTGCCCGGTCGAGGCGGCCCCGACCTCGGCCGCGCTGCGCCGGTCGTGCGCCAGGGCCGCGGTGGTGCCGGCGTCGACCAGGGTCACCGGGTGCCGGGGCGTGCCCTCGACGTCGAACGGCAGCCCGGAACCGGCCGGCGGGTCGTCGACCAGGGTGACGGCCGGGTCGAACTGGGCCGCGCCCGGCTCGGCGAAGGACTGCCGCTCGGCGTACCGCTTGCCGTTGAACCCGTACCAGGAGAAGTTCGCCAGCAGGTCGGCGACGGCGGCCGGTTCGAGCACCACCTCGTAACGCCCGGGTGCCAGCTCCACCGGGTCGGCCGCCGCCCGGGCCTTGGCGGCGGCGCGCGCGCCCAGCGCGGCGCCGTCGACGTCGGCCAGCCGGTCGGCGCAGGCCCGCGCCACCCCGTCCGCGCCGCCGGCGCGGGCGATCCCGTCCATCGCCGCCTCGGCGGTGCGGCCCTGGGCGGTGTGCCCGGCCGAGTTGGCGAACGCCGACGCGCGGTGCGCCGTGCGGCAGTAGCCGGCGGCGGTCAGCCCGCCGACGGCGTCGACGAACGCGCGCACCCGGGCGGCCCGCTCGTCCGGCTCGGCGTACGCGGTGGACTCGTCCCAGCCGGCGGTGGCCGGCATCGGCGTGGGCGGGGTGAGCCCCGGCCAGGCCGGGTCGGGCGGGCAGAGCCGGGCGGCGGCGAGGGTGCGCTCGACCAGCGCGCGCAGCCCGTCGGCGCCGACCAGGCTGCCGCTGCCGGCCGCGGTCCGCCCGTCCACGTGCAGCCGCAGCCGGACGTCGACGGTGGACTCGGCGACGTTCTGGTGGATGAACGAGTTGGCGAACCGGGTCAGCGCCAGGTCGGCCCGGGTCACCACCACCTCGGCCTGCGCGTCCGACCCGGCGAGCCGGCGGACCAGCTCGACCACCTGCCCGGCGAGGTCCAGCTCGGTCATGCCCGCACCCCCACCCGGACGTTGCGGAACCGGGCCGGCGCGGCGGGGTGGCCGGTGTGCCCGATCTGGCCGGGCTGGCCCTTGCCGCAGTTCGGCGTGCCCCACGCGACGATCTCCGAGGAGAGCATGTCCATCGAGCGCCAGAACTGCGGGCCGATGCCGGTGTAGGTGGGGTTGCGCAGCATCCGCCCGCGCCGGCCCTTCCTGATCTCCCAGCCGATCTCGCAGCCGAACTGGAAGTTGAGCCGCTTGTCGTCGATGGACCAGGAGCGGTTGAGGTCCATCAGCACCCCGTCGTCGGTGGCGGCGATGATCTCCTCCAGGGTGTGCGGGCCGGGTTCCAGGCCCACGTTGGTCATCCGCACCATCGGCAGCCGGGCCCAGCCGTCGGCCCGTACGCTGCCGCCGTGGTCGAGACCCGCGACGGCCGCCGAGTCGCGGCCGGCGAGCACGCCCACCCAGCGCCCCTCGCGGACCGCGTCCCGCTTCACCGCCGGGGAGCCCTCGTCGTCGTAGCCGAAGCTGCCCAGCGCACCGGGGATGGTCGGGTCGATGGTGACGGTCATCAGCTCGGAGCCGTAGCGCAGCGAGCCGAGCTGGGCCAGGTCCAACCAGGAGGTGCCGGCGAAGGCGGCCTCCCAGCCGAGGATCCGGTCCAGCTCGATGGCGTGCCCGACCGACTCGTGGATCTGCAGGGCGAGCTGCTCGCCGCCGAGGATCAGGTCGGTCTCGCCGGCCGGGCAGAGCGGTGCGGTGAGCAGCGCCCGGGACTCCTCGGCGATCCGCGCCGCGTGCCCGGCCAGGTCGAGCGAGTCGACCAGCTCCCAGCCGCTGGTGCCGTACTGGCCGCGGTAGCTGGGATAGGAGCGGCGCTGGGTCTCGCCGTCGCCGACCGAGGTGGCCGAGATGCCGCCGCCGCACTCCCGGATCCGCTGGTCGATCCGGTGCCCCTCGCTGGAGACGAACCACTTGGTGGTGTCCCAGACCTGGTAGAGCCCCTCGGCCACGTCGGCGCCGTGCTCGGCCATCGCGCGGGTCGCGCCGACCAGCAGGTCGCCCTTGGTGGACAGCGGGACGCCGAGCGGGTCCACCATGCACCCCGAGGCCCAGCTCGCGGTGGCCGCCTCGGTCGGCACCAGGTCGACCGCAGGGCCGGGCACCCGGGCGCTCGCGGCGGCCGTGCGGGCCGCGCGCCGGCCGGCGTCGCGCGCGGCGGCATCGGAGAGGTCGGGTACGGCGTGGAAGCCCCAGCTGGACCCGACCAGGGCGCGTACGCCCAGCCCGATGCTCTCGTCCTGGGTCAGCTCCTCGATCTCGCCGTTGCGGGCCGACATCGACTCGTAGCGGCGGTGCATCACCCGGGCGTCGGCGTACCGGGCTCCGGCGTCCAGCGCGGCCTGCACCGCGGCGGTCGCCGCGTCGAACTCGGTCATGCGACCGACCCTAGGCGAGCGCACCGACGCTCGTCAGGCGAGCAGATCCTCCGGCCGGATCGTGGCCCGCACGGGCTCGGTCAGTTGCAACACCTCGCCTGCCTTGGTGACCGATCGCTCGACGTAGTGACCGCCCTGCCGTTGGTAGACGTGCACAGTCAGGGTTTCCTGCTCGACCAGTAGGTACCACTCGATCCCGGCTGCCGCGTAGTAATGCATTTTCAGCACCTTGTCGGTCGCGGCGTTGCTCGGCGAGATGATCTCGCACACCAGACGGACGTCGGCGGCATCGATGACCAGTGCGCGACGGTCGACGTCGTTCGTGATGACAAGGTCGGGTGTCGGAATGCGGCCAGGTCGGAGCCGGACGTTGACCGCTTCCAGCACTCGAAGGCCAGCTTGCCGGACCGGTGTCCGGAGAGCGGCACGAAGCTCACCGGAAATGTTCTGGTGAAGAGGGGTGGGTTCTGGGGCCACGTGGAGGCCCCCGTCGAAGAGTTCGACGCGCTGGGACGTTTCGCCGAGGGCGAGGTACTCCTCTTCGGTCCACGGGCCGTCGTGGCCGAACACCGCCGCGGCCATGGTCACCTCCACCTCGTGCCGGCGGGAATCCTCCCGTGACTGCCGCAACCATGGTCGCACCCGGAGTGCGGGTGGACGTGGGCTCACCGAGTTGTGGCCGTGGATGGGCTGGTGAGGGCTGTTCACGCCGTTGCCGACTCGTTACGCTGACGGCCGCTGACAGCTTCCGGCTTTGTAGCTTATTTTCGCCCTCAGGACTTTGCTGTAGGTTCTCTTCACTACTGAGGGAGGCGGTCGTGGCCAGGTCGGAGTCGGCGCTGTCCGGGCAACCGGACGACCGCCCCAGCGTGCCGGAGCAGCGCGGCACCGACGCGCCCTACCTGCGGGTGGACGACCTGCGGGTGCGGTTCGACACCGAGGACGGCGTGGTGCGCGCGGTCGACGGGGTGTCGTTCGTGGTGGAGCGCGGCCGGACGCTCGGCATCGTCGGCGAGTCCGGCTCGGGCAAGAGCGTCACCTCGCTGGCCATCCTCGGGCTGCACAACCCGAAGCGCACCACCGTCAGCGGCGAGATCTTCGTCGGCGGCCGGCAACTGGTCGGCCTGCCCGAGGAGGAGGTACGCCGGCTGCGCGGCCGGGACATGGCGATGATCTTCCAGGACCCGCTCTCCGCGCTGCACCCCTACTACACCGTGGGGAAGCAGATCGTCGAGGCGTACCGGGTGCACCACCCGCGTGCCGGCAAGCGCGAGGCCCGGCAGCGGGCCGTGGACATGCTCGGCCGGGTCGGCATCCCGCAGCCGGCGCGCCGGTTCGACCAGTACCCGCACGAGTTCTCCGGCGGCATGCGCCAGCGCGCGATGATCGCGATGGCGCTGGTCAACGACCCGGATCTGCTGATCGCCGACGAGCCGACCACCGCGCTGGACGTCACCGTGCAGGCGCAGATCCTGGACCTGCTGGCCGACCTCCAGGCCGAGTTTCACTCCGCGATCATCATGATCACGCACGACCTCGGCGTGGTCAGCCAGGTGGCCGACGACGTGCTGGTGATGTACGGCGGCCGGGCGGTCGAGCACGGCAGCGTCGAGCAGGTGCTGCGCCGGCCGCAGCACCCGTACACCTGGGGCCTGCTCTCCAGCGTGCCGTCGCTGCACGGCGACGCGGACGCGGACCTGGTGCCGATCCGGGGCAACCCGCCCAGCCTGATCAACCTGCCGTCCGGATGCGCCTTCCACCCGCGCTGCCGGTACGCCGATCGCAACGCAGACCGGTCCCGCACCGAGGTGCCGCAGCTGGTGCCAACCGGCGAGGACGGCCACCGGGTGGCCTGTCACCTCTCCGCCGACGATCGGACCCGGCTCTACCAGGAGGACATCGCACACGTGGGGGTGGCCCGGTGAGTGCTCAGGCCGAGACGGCGCCGGTCGAGCCGGCGGCCGCCGAGGAGCCGCTGCTGCGGGTGCGCGGGCTGACCAAGCACTTCCCGGTGCGCAGCGGCTTCCGCAACCGGAGCGTGGTGCGGGCGGTGGACGGCCTCGACTTCGACGTGCGGCCCGGCGAGACGCTCGGCCTGGTCGGTGAGTCGGGCTGCGGCAAGACCACCAGCGGCCGGATGCTGGTGCGCCTGCTGGAGCCGACCTCGGGCACGATCGAGTTCGAGGGCCGAGACATCACCCACGCCGGCCGGCGCGAGCTGCGCCCGCTGCGGCAGGACCTGCAGATCATCTTCCAGGACCCGTACGCGTCGTTGAACCCCCGGCACACCGTCGGCCGGATCGTGGCGATGCCGTTGCAGGTCAACCGGATCAACCCGCCGGGCGGGGTGCGCAAGCGGGTGCAGGAGCTGCTGGAGCTGGTCGGGCTGAACCCGGAGCACTACAACCGGTACCCGCACGAGTTCTCCGGTGGCCAGCGGCAGCGCATCGGCATCGCGCGAGCCCTGGCGCTGCGGCCGAAGCTGATCGTCGCCGACGAGCCGGTCTCCGCCCTGGACGTGTCGATCCAGGCGCAGGTGGTCAACCTGCTCCGCGACCTGCAACGCGAACTGGACCTGGCGTTCGTCTTCATCGCCCACGACCTGGCCGTGGTCCGGCACTTCTGCCAGCGGGTGGCGGTCATGTACCTCGGCAAGATCGTGGAGATCGGCGACCGGGACGACATCTACGAGCGCCCGCAGCACCCGTACACCCGGGCGCTGCTCTCGGCGATCCCGGACGTCACCAAGCTCGGCCCGGCCGGCCGGATCCGGCTGGCCGGCGACGTGCCCACCCCGCTCGACCCGCCGTCGGGCTGCCGGTTCCGCACCCGCTGCTGGAAGGCGCGGGACATCTGCGCCGCCGAGGAGCCGGCGCTGGTGCCCCGCGACGGCGGCAGCCAGGCCGCCGCCTGCCACTTCCCGGAGCGGGGACCTGTCGAGGCCGCCCCGGGCGCGCAACCGGCCGCCTCGGGCGCCGGGCCGGCGGGCGCGGACGTCGAGGCGGCGGACACGGGTGCGGGCGTCGAGGAGGTGTCGAGATGAGCATGTCCCCGGTGGAGGGCGTGGCGCTGGCCGAGATCGACTCGGGCGGCGGCGCCGACGCGCCGAAGGACAAGGGCTTCGTCGGTCGCTCGCCCGGCCAACTCGCGATGCTCCGGCTGCGCCGCGACCGGACGGCGATGGTCAGCGGGGCGATGCTGGTCTTCTTCGTCCTGGTGGCGCTGGCCGCGCCGCTGATCGAGATGCTCTACGGGATCAGCCCGCGCGACCAGTTCCAGAACAAGCTGGACGGCTTCGGCATGCCGCTCGGGTACGCCGGTGGGGTGTCCGGTGACCACTTCTTCGGGCTGGAGCCCAACCTCGGCCGGGACATCTTCATCCGGCTGGTCTACGGCCTGCGTACCTCACTGCTGATCGCCTTCGCGGCGGCCGTGATCACGGCGGTCATCGGCATCGCGCTCGGCGCGCTCGCCGGCTACCTCGGCGGCTGGCTCGACGCGGTGATCAACTGGACCACCGACCTGACCCTGGCCATGCCGTTCCTGATCATCGCGCTGGCCCTGACCCCGACCCTGACCCTGCGCTTCTACGGCGAGCGCGACGCGGTCTCCCCGGCCTTCGGAGTCGGGGTTCTGATCGCGGTCTTCGCGATCTTCGGCTGGACCGGCACCGCCCGGCTGGTCCGCGGCCAGGTGATCGCCCTGCGCGAGCGGGAGTTCGTGGAGGCCGCCAAGGCCAGCGGCGCCGGGCTGGCGCACATGCTCTTCCGGCAACTGCTGCCGAACATCTGGGCGCCGATCCTGGTGTCGTTCTCACTGGCCGTGCCGCAGTTCATCACCAGCGAGGCCGCGCTGTCGTTCATCGGCGTCGGGCTGACCGAGGAGACGCCGAGTTTCGGCCGGATGATCTACCAGAGCCTGGACTACCTCCAGACCGACCCGGCCTTCGTCTTCTTCCCCGGCATCACGATCTTCGCGCTCGTGTTCGCGTTCAACCTCTTCGGCGACGCGCTGCGCGACGCGCTCGACCCGAAGTCGTCCCGGTAGGGGTTATCCGATGGCGCGCTTCCTGATCAAGCGGCTCTTCTCCGCGATGCTCACCCTGTTCGCGGTGAGCGTGCTGACCTTCCTGATGTTCTTCGCGCTGCCCCGCGACCCGGTCAGCGGCATGTGTCCGAAGAACTGCAACCCCGAGCGGCTGGAGCGGGTTCGCCAGGAGCTGGGCCTGCGCGACCCGTTGATCACGCAGTACGCCGGCTACATGAAGGGCATCTTCACCGGGCGGGACCTGGGCAGCGCGCAGG
Source organism: Micromonospora sp. R311 (assembly GCF_056780015.1). NCBI lineage: Bacteria > Bacillati > Actinomycetota > Actinomycetes > Micromonosporales > Micromonosporaceae > Micromonospora > Micromonospora sp. R311. The sequence continues at coordinate 217,839 of NZ_JBSWCE010000002.1, read as the reverse complement.
GCGGCCGGTGCGACGCGCCCTGCTTGGGCTGGTCGTACGTCAACAACGAGGCGGTGCTGGACACCATCACCCGGGTGCTGCCGGTGACCCTGAGCATCGTGATCCCGGCGGCGATCCTCTGGCTGCTGCTCGGGGTCGGCCTCGGCATGGTCTCGGCGCTGCGCCGCGGCACCTGGCTGGACCGGGCCGCGATCGGCTTCTCGCTGACCGGCGCCTCGCTGCAGCTCTACTTCGTCGGCGCGGTGCTACTGCTGGTCTTCGTCTACAACCTGCGCCTGCTGCCCGTGCCGAGCTACACGTCGATCTTCGACAATCCGCTGAAGTGGGCCAGCGGCCTGGTGCTCTCCTGGGTCGCGCTGGCCTTCCTCTTCTCCGCGATCTACGCCCGGCTGTCGAGAGCGCAGATGCTGGAGACGCTCTCCGAGGACTTCGTCCGCACCGCGCGGGCGAAGGGCCTGGCGAAACCGAAGGTGTACGGGCGACACGCCCTGCGCGCCGCGATCACCCCGGTGGTCACCATCGCCGGCCTGGACGTCGGGGCGGCGCTGGGCGGCACGGTGATCACCGAGACCACCTTCGGCATCCAGGGCCTGGGGCGGACCGCGGTCGAGGCGGTGCGGGCCGGCGACCTGCCCACCATCATGGCCACCGTGCTCATCTCGGCGGTCTTCGTGGTGGTCGCCAACGTGCTGGTCGACCTGCTCTACGCGGCCATCGACCCCCGCGTGCGGCTGGGGTGACCCGCCCGTCCGACCGGCGCGCCCTCCCGAGTGCGCGCCGGTCGGTCGGCGGTGAAATTTATCGACAACTGTTACACAACTCGTAGGTTTTCTTCTTTACGATCCTCGGGACGTCGGCGTTCACGCCCGGCGGCACCTGGGTGGAGGAGGTAGGAGATGCGACCACGCGTGGCGGCCGCCGCAGGCGGCGCGATCGCTCTGGTTGTGGCATTGGGTGCGTGCTCGGAGAACACGGGCGAGGGCACCACCGTGGACACGAACCGGCAGCAGACCGGGGTCATCGCGACGGACCCGAAGGACTCCAAGGGTCCGGCGGCCGAGGTGCCGGGCGCCCAGAAGGGCGGCACCTTCACGATCATCCGGGAGACCCCCATCTCCCACCTGGACCCGCAGCGGACGTACTCGTTCGCCGGCCTGATGGCGTCGCCGCTGTTCTCCCGGTACCTGACCACGTGGAAGGACGACGGCAAGGGCGGCCTGGTCCTCGTCGGCGACCTGGCCGAGACGCCGGGCACCAACGTCAACAACGACTGCAAGGTCTGGGAATTCAAGATCAAGGACGGGGTCAAGTTCGAGGACGGCCGGCCGATCACCTCCAAGGAGATCGCGTACGGCATCGCCCGCTCCTTCGACCCGGACCTGTCGGGCGGCCCGACCTACATCCAGGAGTGGCTGGCCGACAGCCCGCAGTTCGACACCAAGTGGGACTTCAAGGCCAACAAGACCTCGCTGCCCCCGGGGCTGACCACGCCGGATCCGAAGACCCTGCGCTTCGAGTTCGCCAAGCCCCGCTGTGACCTGCCGTTCGCGGTCTCGCTGCCGACCACCGCGCCGCTGCCCGCGGACAAGGACACCGGCGTCAACCTCGACAACGCGCCGTTCTCGTCCGGGCCCTACAAGGTCGCCAAGAACCAGGTCGGCGTGCAGCTCACCCTGGACCGCAACCCGCACTGGGACCCGAACACCGACCCGGTGCGGCACCAGTACCCGGACCAGTTCGTCTGGAGCTTCGGCCCGACCGCCGACGCCGCGAACAACCGGGTGATCGCGGACAACGGCGCCGACCAGAGCGCCATCGCCTGGAACTTCGTGCCCGCCTCGCTGGTCGCCAAGGTCGCCAACGACCCGGCGCTCAAGCAGCGGACCATCCTCTCCCCGACGCCGAGCGCCAACCAGCTCGTCATCAACAACCAGCGGGTCAAGGACCTGAAGATCCGCCAGGCGCTGAACTACGCCATCGACCGGGAGGGCCTGATCAAGTCGGTCGGCGGGCAGACCGTCGCGTCGCCGCTGACCACGCTGATGCCGCCGTCGACGATCGGCTTCAAGGCGTACGACGCCTACCCGGCCGGTGCCAACGGCAACGTCGACAAGGCCAAGGAGCTGCTCGGCGGCCAGACCCCGGAGCTGGTCCTCGGCGTCGCCGACAACACGACCGAGCAGCAGATCGCCACCCAGCTCAAGGGCAACCTGGAGCGGGCCGGCTTCAAGATCACGGTGCGGAACATCCCGGACGACTCGAAGCTCGACGAGGTCAAGAAGAAGGACAACCCCTGGGACCTGTACATCGGTAACTGGGCGGCGGACTGGCCGAGCGGCGCGTCGATCCTGCCGGTGCTCTACGACGGCCGCACCATCAAGCCCGAGGGCAACAGCAACAGCGCGTTCTTCAACGACCCGGCGATCAACGCCGAGTTCGACCGGATCCTGGCCCTAGCGCCGGCCGAGCAGGGCCCGGAGTGGGCCAAGCTCGACGAGCGGATCATGAAGGAGCACGCCCCGGTCGTGCCGCTCTACGTCGACGTGGCCTACCTCGTGCACGGCTCCAAGGCCGGTGGGGTCTTCGTCTCCAGCGTCTTCGGCTACCCGTCCTTCGTGAACGCGCACGTCAAGCAGTAACCCTCAGGCATCAACCGCACGGACGGGCCCCGGTCGACAGCGTCGTCGACCGGGGCCTCCGTACCTCCGCCCGCGTGGTCCCGCCCTGCCGCTCGGCGCGTCACAGGTGGGTGCGGAGGAAGTCCAGCTCCAGCTTGAGCAGCCGCTCGGCGGTGCCGCCGGCGGCCATGTGGGTGGCCCCGGTCAGCGGCAGCACGGCGTGCGGCCGCCCGGTGGCCAGCAGCGCCGCCGACATCCGCAGCGTGTGCGCGGCCACCACGTTGTCGTCGGCCAGGCCGTGCACCAGCAGCAGCGGCCGGGCCTGCTCCGGGTCGGTCACCGGCTCGGCGGCCAGCTCCACCAGCGAGTGGTGCGCGTAGACGTCCATCCCGTCGTCGGGCAGGCCGAGGTAGCGCTCGGTGTACGCGGTGTCGTAGAGGGCCCAGTCGGTCACCGGCGCGCCGACGATGCCGCACCGGAACAGCTCCGGGTGCCGCAGCACCGCCAGCCCGGCCAGCCAGCCGCCGAACGACCAGCCCCGCACGGCCACCCGGCCCAGGTCGAGGTCGGGATGCTTCTCCGCCAGCGCGGTGAGCGCGTCCACCTGGTCGAGCAGGATCACGTCGGCGACCCGCCGGTGGATCGCCTTCTCGAACGACGGGGCCACCCCGGGGGTGCCCCGGTTGTCCACCACGACCACCGCGAAGCCCGCGTCGGCCCACCACTGCCGTTCCAGCCAGGCCGCCCTCGCGGCCACCACCTCCTGGTGCCCCGGGCCGCCGTAGATGTCCAGCAGCACCGGCAGCCGGCGGCCGGTGACGTGGTTGTCGGGGTAGAGCACCGCCGTCGGCAGCCGCCGGTCGGTCACCCGCTCCAGCAGCGGCAGCGGGGCGTACGGCGGGTTGGCGGCCAGCGACCGCAGCTCGCCCACCTCCCGGTCGCCCTGCCACACCGTCCACCGGACGCCCGGATGGTCCAGCGACGCGCTCCCCACCACCAGCACGTCCCCGCCGACCGCGCCGGTGTGCCAGCCCGGGTCGGTGGTGAGCCGGCGGGCGTCCACGCCGCCGCCGATGGTGGTCCGCACCCGGAACAGGTGCCGCTCGCTCGGCTCGCCGTCGCTCGCCTCGACCAGCAGGTCGGCCGGGCCGGGGCCGCCCGGCAGCCGGCCGACCACCCGGCGCACGTAGAGCGAGGGCGGGGTGAGCAGGGTGCCGTCGGCGAAGAGGCAGCGCGCGTCGTACCCGTCGTGGGCCAGTTCGCCGCCGACCAGCACCCGGCCGTCCGGCAGGTGCGCCGGGGTGCCGGCGATCGGCTCCACCCAGCGCGGGTCGGCCAGCTCCGCGTGCACCTGGGTCTCGCCGGTCCGCGGGTCGACCGCGAGCACCAGCCCGTGCTGCTGCGAGCGGCGCAGCACGGTGATCAACGGGCCGCCGTCGGCCCACTGCACCGAGGTCAGGTACGGGTAGGTCTCGCGGTCCCAGTGCACGTCGACCCAGCCGCCGTCCAGGTCGAGCAGGTGCAGGCTGACCTCGGCGTTCGGCCCGCCGGCCCGGGGGTACGCGACGGTGGTCGGCGGGCTCGCCGGGTCGGCCGGATCGTGCAGGTGCCACTGCGGCAGCCGGGACTCGTCCACCCGGGCGGCCAGCACCGAGCGGCCGTCCGGCGCCCACCAGTAGCCGCGGAACCGGTCGAACTCCTCGGCCGCGATGTGCTCGGCCAGCCCCCAGGTGACGCCGGAGTCCTCGCCGGCCAGCAGATTGTCCGCGCCGTCCGGCTCGACCACCCGCAACTGCCCCCGGCGGACCCCCTCGGCGGCGTCGGTGACGTACGCCAGGCGCTGCCCGGTCGGGTCGGGCCGCGGGTCGAGCACCGGACCGACCGCGCTCACCTCGACCACGTCGCCGTGCACCAGGTCGGCCCGGAACAGCCGGCCGGCCAGCGCGAACACGGCCACCCGGCCGGCCCCGTCGAGGGCGTACGAGCCGATGCCGGCGGCGCTCAGCCGCAGCCGCTCGCGCAGCGCCCGCTCGCCCGGGCCGAGCGCGCCGCCGTCGGCGTCGGCGCCGAGCAGCGCGGCCGGGTCGGCGACCAGCCGTTCCTCGCCGCTGGCGACGTCCAGCAGCCAGAGCGCGTCGGCGGGATCCTCCGGGCCGGCGGAGCGGAGGAAGACCACCCGGGAGCCGTCGTCGGCCACGGAGACGGCACGCGGCGCACCGTGGCTGAACCGGCGGGTACGGGCGGCCAGCTCCGGAAAGTCCACAGGCCAGATCGTAGAGCGGCGCCGGAGGTGATGTGGCCGACCTGCGTGGACGCGTCGGGGCCGGCGGGGGAGAACCGCCGGTTAGAGTGACCGACGTGACGACGCTGCCCGACCGCCGCCTGCTGCTGGTCCACGCGCACCCCGACGACGAGTCCATCGGCACCGGCTCGACCATGGCCCACTACGCCGCCACCGGCGCCCACGTCACCCTGGTGACCTGCACCCTCGGCGAGGAGGGCGAGATCCACGTGCCGGCGCTGGCCCAGCTCGCCGCCGCCGAGGCGGACCAGCTCGGCGGCTGGCGGATCGCCGAGCTGAACGCGGCGTGTGCCGCGCTCGGCGTCACCGACCACCGCTTCCTCGGTGGCGCGGGCCGCTACCGCGACTCGGGGATGATGGGGCTGCCGACCAACGAGCACCCCCGCGCCTTCTGGCAGGCCGATCTCGACGAGGCCGCCGGGCACCTGGTGGAGGTCATGCGCGAGGTGCGCCCGCAGGTCATGATCACGTACGACGGCAACGGCTTCTACGGCCACCCGGACCACATCCAGGCGCACCGGGTGGCGATGCGCGCGCACCAGCTGGCCGCCGCGGAGGGCTTCGCCCCGGCGAAGGTCTACTGGACTGCCATGCCGCTGAGTGTGCTGGAGGCCGGGATGAACCACTTCGTCGAGTCGTCGGACAATCCCTTCGCCGGCATCGAGGACCTCTCCGAGCTGCCCTTCGGCACCCCGGACGAGCAGATCGCGGCCCGGATCGACGCCACCGAGCAGCACGCCGCCAAGGAGGCGGCGATGCGCGCGCACGCCACCCAGATCCCCGCCACCTCCTGGCTCTACTCGATCGCCGGCAACTTCGGCAGCGAGTTCATGGGCGTGGAGTACTACACCCTCGCGGTGGGCGAGAAGGGGCCGGGCTCCGGGCCGTACGGCTGGGAGGACGACCTGTTCGCCGGGCTGGACGTGGCCGACGGGCCGGACCGGTCCCCGGTCGCGGCGGCCGGCCTCCGGTGACCCTGCCCGCCGCGCCGATGTCGGTCGTCCCGGACGAGACCACCCCACCGCCGCCCGGGCGGTCGCACCGGCTGCTCGACCTGGCGCTGCGGCTGGCCGGCGGCCTGGTGGCCGTGCTCGGCGCGGTGGCGACCGCGGTGCTGGAGCTGCTGTTCGCCACGGCCCGGGTCGGCGGGCAGCTGATCGGCGTCTCGGTGCTCGTCGCGATCGGCGCGAACATCGCGCTGAGCTGGTTCGTTCACGCGGCGGTCGGCCGCCGGTGGGCGGTGGCGCTGCCCGCGGTGCCCTGGTTCGTGCTGATGGCGGTCGCCGCGGTGCGCACGGCGGAGGGCGATCTGCTGCTCGCCGGGGACAACTGGGTCGGGCTGGCGATGATCGTGGCCGGCGCGATGACCTTCGCGGTGATGGGTTTCCGGCAGATCCTGGCGCCGCCGTCGGGGCGCGGAGGGGACTGACGGCACACAGCTTCCGGTGGTAAGTATTCCTGCCAGGAAGCCCGCCGCGCGGCGGGCCCGATTACGGCGGGAGGCGTGTGATGAGGGAGCGGTGGCGCGCGATCGGGTTGCTCGCGGTCGCGCTGTTCGCGGTCAACGTGGTCGCCCGGCTGATCATCCGGTTCGGGTTCGACGGCGACGACACCACCGCCGCCGACCGGGTGTCGCTCGGGATGTTCGTGGTGATCGGCCTGGTCCTGGCCGGGCTCGCGTTCGTCTGGGGGCGGCGTCGGCCGGTGGCGCGCTGGGGCGCGGACATGGCCGCCGGGGTCGGCCTCGCGCTGCTGCTGACCGTGCTGGTCGGGCCGCTGCTGGTGGGGGAGAACCCGTTCGGCGGGGGCGCCGGCACGTTCTTCGCCCAGATCTGGCTCTACCTCGCCGCCACGGCGGCCGGGGTGCTGCTCGGCTACCTGGTCCTCACTGCGCTCGGCCTCGATCACCGCTCGCAGACCTTGAAGCGGTACGCCGAGATCAAGACCGCCAAGCCCCGCCGCCCGGTCCGGCGCTGACCCGGCCCGCCGCGGTCCGACCGGGTCGCCCGCGCCGCGGGCTTGATCCACTCGGGTTCTCGGACGTCGGGGTGTCCCGGGGACCCGGGACACCCGACGCCCGGGCGACGCCGGGCCGGTCAGTCCGGGGCGACCCGGGTGAGGTAGGTGTGGTGGGTGGTGAAGCCGAGCCCGCGGTAGAGCGCCACCGCCCCGGTGTTGCGCTGCTCGACCTGGAGGAAGGCGTGGCTCGCCCCGGTCGCCGCGCCCCAGCCCGCGAGCGCCCGGATGACCCGGCCGGCCAGGCCCTGCCGCCGCGCCTCGGGCAGCACCTCGATCAGGCTCAGCCCGAGCCAGCGTCCCCCGCCGGTGACCGTGCCCCGGCCGACCGCGACCAGCGCGCCGTCGGCGTACACCCCGGCGAAGCGGACCTGGTCCACGGCGGTGAGCACGTGCCGGGCGGCGTCCGGCAGGCCGCCCTTGCGGCCGGCGGCGATCGCCAGCCAGTCGGCGGACGGCGCGGTGGCCAGCTCGACCGGCGGCGACCCGGGGCGCTCCGGCGGGGCGGGCGGCAGCGCGGCCAGCGGCACGGTCTGCACCAGCACCGGCGGGCGGCTGCGCCAACCCCGCTCGTCCAGCTCCGCGCCGACCGGCGCGGCGAGCGGCAGCGGGGTGTTCACCATGGCGGGCTGTCCCCGGTCGGCGTACCAGCGCAGGACCGCGTCCACCGCCGCCGGCAGCGGCCGGTCCGGGTCGCCCACCGGCAGCGCGCTGTTGGCCCGGCCGGTCCAGCCGTCGGCGCTGCGCAGCAGCCAGCCGCCGAGCCGTCCCCGGGTGGGCGCGGGCCACGCCTCGTCGGCGGCCAGTTCGAGGGCGGTCACCGCGGCGGCGGTCGGCCGGCGTGACGGCGGCACCCGTTTGGCCCGGTGCACCTCGGCCCGGGGCACCCGCAGCCGGCCCTGGTCGGTGGTGAGCGTGAGATGGGTCTCGCTCAGCTCGACCAGCTCGCCGAGGGCGTCCGAGAAGAGGGGCCGGCCTTCGCGAATCCCCACAATCCGGCGGACCACGATCCGGTGTCCCACATCCTGCTGACCGAGCACGATCGACCCCCTCCCCGGCGAGATACTAGGCTCTTACCGTCGCGGGTGATCGCGGCGTGTCTTGCGGAGGAGAAGACCGGTGACCTACATCATCGCCGAGCCGTGCGTGGATGTGCTCGACAAGGCATGCATCGAGGAGTGCCCGGTCGACTGCATTTACGAGGGCAACCGGATGCTCTACATCCACCCCGACGAGTGCGTCGACTGTGGTGCCTGTGAGCCCGTGTGCCCGGTCGAGGCGATCTTCTACGAGGACGACGTCCCGGAGCAGTGGAAGGACTACACCGCGGCCAACTACGAGTTCTTCGAGGACCTGGGCTCGCCCGGCGGCGCCTCGAAGATCGGCAAGGTGGAGAAGGACGCGACCTTCGTCGCCGCCCAGCCGCCGCGCGGAGAGGGCCACTGAACCGCCCCGCGCCGGTCTCGGCCCGGCTGCCCGAGTTCACCTGGGACACCCTGGACGCCGCGGCCGCGCTGGCCGCGGCGCATCCCGAAGGCATGATCAACCTCTCCATGGGTACGCCGGTCGACCCGGTCCCCGAGGTGATCCGCCGGGCGCTGGCCGACGCGTCGGACACGCCCGGTTACCCGCTGACCGCCGGCACCCCGGCGCTCCGGGACGCGCTCGCGGCCTGGGTCGCCCGGGCCTGCGGAGCCGGCGTGGACGGGTTGGGCGTGCTGCCGACGATCGGCTCCAAGGAGCTGGTGGCCTGGCTGCCCACCCTGCTCGGGGTGGGCCCCGGCGACGTGGTGGTGGTGCCGTCCATCTGCTACCCGACCTACGAGGACGGGGCCCGGCTCGCCGGCGCCACCACGGTGCGGACCGACTCGCTGACCGCGGTCGGTCCGACCCCCCGGGTGCGGCTGGTCTGGGTCAACTCGCCCGGCAACCCGACCGGGCGCGTGCTGCCCGCGGCTCACCTGCGCAAGGTCGTCGACTGGGCGCGGGAGCGCGGCGCGGTGGTCGCCAGTGACGAGTGCTACCTGCCGTTGGGCTGGTCCGCCGAGCCGGTCTCGGTGCTCTCGCCCGAGGTCTGCGGCGGCTCCTACGACGGCGTGCTGGCGCTGCACTCGCTCTCCAAGCGGTCCAACCTCGCCGGCTACCGGGCCGGGCTGGTCGCCGGTGACCCGGCGCTGGTGGCGGAGCTGCTCAAGGTCCGCAAGCACGCCGGGATGATCGTGCCCGCGCCGGTGCAGGCCGCCATGGTGGCCGCGCTGCGGGACGAGCGGCACGCCGACGAGCAGCGGGAGCGCTACCGGGCCCGGCGCGAGCGGCTGCACGCCGCGTTCACCGCCGCCGGTTTCACCATCGAGCACTCCGAGGCCGGGCTCTACCTGTGGATGACCCGGGGTGAGGACTGCTGGCAGACCGTCGACTGGCTGGCCCGCCGGGGCATCCTGGTCGCCGCCGGCGCGCTCTACGGACCGGGCGGCGGGCGGCACGTCCGGGTGGCGCTGACCGAGTCGGACGAGCACGTCGCGGCGGTCGCCGGACGGCTCCGCGACTGACGCCGACGGCCCTTCGGGCGGGTGCCGGCGGCTGGACACCGGTGCAGCTCCACCGGACCGGGGCGGACACGCTGGCGGCGGTGCGGGGCGAGCCCGGCTTCGTCGCCCGCTGCTTCGCCACGGTCTCCTCCGTCGGCGTGACCTACGACAAGGGTCAGGTCGAGCTGATCTACACGGTCAGCGGCTCGCACGAGGACTACCAGCCGCGCAGCGGCATGCTGACGCTCACGCCGTTGAGCGGGTGGGCCATGAAGGGCTACTGGAAAAGCGATATCCTCGGTGCCGAACCGAGTCGGGGTGTCCTCGACTTGTACCGACCGAAACGCCGAGGTGCGTGATGGTGGACAGGCCCGTCGAGCAGTTGCGGGCCGCCGTGGTGGGCACCGGCCTGATCGGCGGGTCGATCCTGCTCCGGCTGCAGGAGTCGGGCGTGGCGGTCACCGGCTGGGATCCGGACGCGGCGACCCGGGTGGAGGGGCGCCGGCAGGGCCTGACCTTCCCCGACGACCTCGGCGAGGCGGTCCGGGACCGCGACGTGGTCTTCCTCTGCGGGCCGCTGCCGACCCTGCCGGAGACCCTGCTCACCGTCGCCAAGTACGCCGCCGACGGCTGCGTCGTCACCGACGTCGGGAGCACCAAGGGCTCGGTCTCGGCGTTCGCCGTCGAGCACGGGCTGACCGACCGGTTCGTGCCCGGGCACCCGATGGCGGGCACCGAGCGGTCCGGGCTCACCGCCGCCGTCCCGGCGCTGTTCGAGGGGGCGGCCTGGGTGCTCTGCCCGGCCGCCGAGGGGCTGGCCGCGTTCCGGCTGCTGGTCGGTCTGGTGCTGGACGTCTTCGCCGCCCGGGTGGTGCCGATGTCCCCGGCGGTGCACGACTCGGTGGTCGCCCTCTCCTCGCACGTCCCGCACCTGTTGGCCGGCAGTCTGGCCGGCGCGGTCGCCGGCTCGGAGGTGCGCGACGCGGTGCTCGGGCTCGCCGCGGGCAGCTTCCGGGACGGCACCCGGGTGGCCGGCACGCCGGCGAAGCGTACGGCGGACATGCTGTTCAACAACCGCGAGCAGGTGGTGCGGCAGCTCGACCAGGTGAGCGCCCTCCTCGGCGAGCTGGCCGCCGCGTTGCGCGCGGACGACCTGGACGCGCTCGTCGCGCACTACCGGCGGGCCCGGGCGGTGCGCACCGCCCTGCTCGACCGTGACCTGCACCCGCACCGCCGGGACTTCCCGGTCGACGGCGACCACGCCGCCGAGCTGGCCTACCTGCTGGAGCTGGGCTCGGCCGGCGGCTACCTGACCGGGTGCCGGATCGACGGCGGAGTCGTCTCGTACACCGGCCACCGCCCCGACGACGAGCCGACCGCCCCCGGGCAGTCCTGACCCGCCGGTCCCCGGCGCGGACCGGGCCGGTCCGGCGCCGCGTCCGGGTGCCGGCGGGCCGGCCGACGCCGACGGTCGCGCACCGGGCCGGCAGTCACGCATCGGAGGCACGGCGGTCGGGCCGCCGTTAGGGTGAGAGCATGGTGGACGGGCCGGTGGTGGCGGTACGTGGTGAGGCGTACCGGGAGGTGCCGCCGGAGGTCGCCCGGTTCACGGTGACCGCGACGGCCCGCGACCGCGACCGCGAGACCACCCTGACCCGGCTGGCCGAGCGGGCCGCCGCGGTGCGGGTGCTGCTCGACGGGTACGGCCCGACGATCGAGCGCCGGGAGACCGGCGATCTGCGGGTCCGGCCGGAGACCCGGCGCGCCACCGAGCGGGTGGTTGCCTGGCACGGCAGCGTCGCCACCACCGTGACGCTCACCGACTTCACCGCGCTCGGCGAGCTGATGCTCCGCCTGGCCGACCAGGACCAGGTCGAGGTGGCCGGGCCCTGGTGGTCGCTGCGCCCGGACAGCCCGGTGCATAGGGAGGCGCGGCACGCCGCGATCGCCGACGCGCTGCTGCGCGCCCGCGAGTACGCCGAGGCGCTCGGCGCCCGGGTGACCGCCCTGATCGAGCTGGCCGACGCCGGGGTGACCGAGCGGCCGATGTTCGCCCGCGCGGCGTACGCGGAAGCCGCCGGCGGGCCGCCGGAGCTGGAGCTCGACCCGCAGCCGCAGCCCGTCCAGGCGACCGTGCAGGCACGGTTCGCGATCAGCGAGCCGGTCCTGGACTGATGCCGGCGGCCCGGGTCCTCCCCGTCGACGAACTGGTGGCGCGGGCGCGCGCCCTCGCCGAGGCCGGTCCACGGCAGCTGCTCGGCATCGCCGGCGCGCCCGGCGCCGGCAAGTCGACGCTGGCCGAGCGGATCGTCGCGGCGGTCGGCCCGGTCGCCCGGCTGGTGCCGATGGACGGCTTCCACCTCGCCCAGTCCGAGCTGCGCCGGCTGGGCCGGGCCGACCGCAAGGGCGCGGTGGACACCTTCGACGCGAACGGCTACGTCTCGCTGCTGCGCCGGCTGCACCGGTTGGAGCCGACCTCGGTGTGGGCACCGGCGTTCCGCCGGGACCTGGAGGAGCCGATCGCCGGCGCCATCGAGGTGCCGCCCGAGGTCCGGCTGGTGGTGACCGAGGGAAACTACCTGCTGCTGCCCGACTTCCCGTGGGAGGAGGTGCGGGCGCTGCTGCACGAGGCGTGGTTCCTCGACCTCGACGTCGAGCTGCGGCTGCGCCGGCTGACCGCCCGGCACGTGGCGTACGGGCGGTCGCCGGAGCAGGCCCGGGCCTGGGCGATGGGCAGCGACGAGGCCAACGCCGCCCTGGTGGCGGCCACCGCCGACCGGGCCGACCTGGTGGTCCGGCTAGCCGAACCCCCGCCGGGGTGACGGCACCGCGCGCCGCAGCAACCAGGCCACCCGGGACCGTTCCCGGTGGAACTCGGGCGCGTCGGGGTAGCCGCTGTGGTTGCGGATCGGCGGGTCGGCCACCTCGCCGGCGCTCGGGTGCAGCGCCGTCGGGTCGCGGACGGCCACGTCCCGTTCCCCGGCGGTGACCGGCCAGCCGAGCGGGTCGGTGTTCCGCCAGAAGTTCGTCCAGCCGGTGCCGCCGCCCGGCCGGTGCAGCGCCTCGGCCAGCACCGGCAACCGGTCCGGCCCGAAGTACGCCGGGAAGACCCGCCCGTAGAGCCGGGTGAGCTGGCAGCCGTAGGAGAAGAACCAGATCCGCCGCCGCCAGCGGGCCGACAGTTGGAGGATCACCGCCGCGCAGATCACCGTGCCCTGGCTGTGTCCGGAGAGGATGATCCCGTCCATCCGGCGGGGATCCTGCGGGGTGAGCGCCAGCAGCCCGGCGGTGCGGGTCTGCAGTTCCGGCACGGCCCGCTCGGCGTAGCTCGGCGGGGCCAGCGGGTGCGCCGCCCGGGGCCAGAAGGTGCCCACGTCCCAGATGACGCCCACCGAGCGGCGGACCGTCTCGTTGCGGTAGACCAGCAGGCCGACGGCCGCGACCAGCGCCGGTAGCCAGCCGAGCAGCGCGTCGCCCGCGCCGGCGACCGCCCGCACCACGGCCGCGCCGCCGGTGGCCGTCTCCGGGTGCGGCCGGGACTGGGTGAGCACCGCGGCGCAGCCGAGCGTGACGAGCCCGGCCGCCCCGGCGGCGTATCCGCCGACCAGCCGCAGGCCGTGCTCGCCGACGAGCCGGTGCAGCGCCCGGAAGGTGCTGACGTCCCGGCTGCGCCGCAGGTCGTGACCGGAGAGCGAGTGCCCGGACGGCACCAGTCCGGCGTACTCCTGGCGGCGCAGCCGGTGGAAGAGCACGCCGGCCCGGGCGATGGTGACGGCGAGGGCCAGCAGCGCGACGGCGAAGGCGAGCCCGGCCCACATCACCGGCACCGGCGGCACCACGGTCGCCCGGCCGTGCGGGGTCACCCCGTTGTTGAGCCGGTCGGTGACCCAGTAGAGCAACCCGGCGCTGTAGGAGATGCAGAGCACCCAGCCGAACCCGGCGATCACGGCCGGCCCCCGACCGCCCCAGGCCAGGTCGGTGTGCGGTTCCAGCGGCTGCGTCTCGACCGTGGACCGGGTCCGGGGCAGCAGCAGCCCGGTGCCGGCCGTCGCGACCGCACCGACCACGACCACCCAGATCTCCAGCCGACCCGGCGCCGCCGGGACCCCGGGCAGCCAGCCGGAGATCCAACCGACCCCGAGGACGAGCAGCAGGCCGGCCGCGAGCGGCGCGGCCAGCGCCCGCCGGCCGGAGCGGGACACCGCACCGATGGCGATGAGCAGCAGCAGTTGGCCGGTGCCGAGCCAGGCGATGATCCAGTCGAAGCCGGGCAGCGACCGGTCGACCGCGCAGCCGGGAGCGGTGGGGAGCTGGGCGCAGCCGACCGGTGGGCGCCGCGCGGCCAGGGGCGTGCCGGCCGGGCCGTCGGGCAGCAGCAGGAACAGGACGGTCCCGGCCAACCCGAGCCCGGTGAGCGCGAGCAGGCCCCCGCTCAACCGGCCCAACGGGGTGTGCCCGGCGCGCCGGGTCAGCCACGGCCGGCCCAGCACCACCACGGTGGAGAGCACCACCGCGGCCAGGCACGCGACCGCCGGCCAGGCGACGGCGGCCCGTAGCCCGCGTGGTGGGTCCATGGCGAGCACCGCGCCGAGCGGCACGGCGGCCGCGACGGCGGCACCGGTGCACAGATGCAGCAGGCCGGCCCGGCGCAGCTGCCCCTCCCCGGACCAGAAGGTGGGGTCCTGCAACGGATTCGCCGGGCGGGCCGGGGGCGGCTCCGGCGGGAGCGGCTCCGTCGCCGGCTGCGGCACGGCGGGCGGGGCTCCGACGGGTGCGTCCGCCGGGGCCTCGGCCGGTGCCCGGCCGGTCACCGGGGCGGCCGGGGCGGCGGGCATCTCCGCCTCGTACTGGTAGGTCCGCCAGGCGACCAGGCCGAGCACCGTGAGCAGGCCGAGCGGTACGAGCAGGCCGACGGCGAGCGACCGGCCGCCCTCGCGCCACCAGTCGTGCCCGAGGAACTCCCACGGGCCGGGGACCCGGGCCAGGCAGTCCCGGTCGACGCACTGCCAGCCGATCAGGTCGACGCCCACGCCGGACAGGGTGAGCATCAGGGTGCCGGTCATGCTCAGGCAGAACAGCCGGATCAGCCAGGCGGTGAGGCCGGCACGGCTGCGCCACCGCTCCGTGTCCGGGTCGGGCGGGATCTCCGGCCGGGCGTGCAGCGCGACGTTGGCCAGCGTGAACGGGAGCAGCAGCGTCCACAGGGACCGCTCGACGTCGCGCGCGGTCCGCGCGCCGGAGGTCAACTGCCCCCAGCTGTACGCCTCGACGACGACCGGGTCGTCCGGGCCGCTGGTCGGCGAGCGGTAGAAGCCGGTGACCGGGCCACCGGCGACCAGCCACGGCCGGGGTGGCTCGGCGCCCGGCTCGCCGCGCAGGCCCAGGGTCTGGTGCGGCGGGGTGTTGGACACCCCGTGCACGCGCAGTTCGAGGACGCGACCGACCATCCCCGCCTCCCGGTGACGACGTCACCACCCACAGTGCCGGGTCCCGGGGCGATCCGCCATCCACCGAGGAGCTGTTTATGCAGGTCGGGCCCTTGATCGAGTCAGTCGAGCTGGCGTACCGGACGGGCCGGATTACCCACCGCGACGACGTTCGGCGGGAGGTCGCGGGTCACCACGGCGCCGGCGCCGACCACCGTGTTCTCCCCGACGCTGACCCCGGCGAGCACGATCGCACCGCCACCGAGCCAGACGTTGTCGCCGATGGTGATCGGCCTGGCCGCCTCCCACTTCGCCCGGCGGGGCTCCGGTTCCACCGGGTGGGTGGGGGTGAGCAGTTGCACGTTCGGTCCGACCTGGACGTCGGCGCCGACGGTGATCGGTGCGACGTCGAGGAAGACCGCGTTGTAGTTGACGAACGTGCGCGGGCCGAGCCGGATCTGCCGGCCGTAGTCGCAGTGGAACGGGGGCCGGACCCAGGCGCCCTCGCCCACCTCGCCGAGCAGTTCGCGCAGGGCGGCGAGCCGGCGCTCCGGATCCGCCGCGGGGCTGGTGTTGAAGCGTTCCATCAGCCGGGCCGCCCGGTCGAGATCGGCGGCGATGGCCGGGTCGTCGGCGATGTACGGCTCGCCGGCGAGCATGCGTTCCCTCATGGACGTCACCCCGCCGATGATGCCCGTCCGGCCGGGCGATGTGTTGGCGAGCCGGTCATCTTTCCGACTTCCTTATGCATACCCGGTATGCAATTCTGACGGTTGTCAATGTGTCTCTCAGTGGATGAACGCTTCACGAGGAGGATCCGTTGCACCGAACCCGAAAACTGGCCGCCCTCGGCCTCGCCCTCGGCCTCGCCCTCGGCCTCGCCCTCGGCCTCGTGCTGGGCACCCCGGGAATGGCCGTGGCCCAGGCACCCTCGACCCCGACCGCTGAAGGGTCGCGCACCGCCACCCCGACGGGCACGCCGACCGCCGGCCGCTCCGCCACCGTCACCCTGCTCACCGGCGACCGGGTCACCGTCACCGCGGCCGGCACCGCCGGCGTACGGCCGGGTCCGGGGCGGGAGGACGTCCGTTTCCTGACCCGCCGGGAGCGCGGTCACCTCTCCGTCGTGCCGCACGACGCCCTCCCGCTGATCCGGGCCGGCCGGGTCGACCGGCGGCTCTTCGACGTCACCGAACTGATCGCGGCCGGCTACGACGACGCCCGGCGTACCGACCTGCCGGTGCTGATCGCCGGCGGCGCCGGGACCGCCCGGCGGACCGCCCCGCCCGCGGGCGTGACGGTCACCCGCGACCTGCCCGCCATCGGCGGGGTGGCCGCCCGGGCGGCCAAGCAGCGCACCGGCGAACTCTGGACGGCGCTGACCGCCGGCGGCGCCGGCGCCCGGGTCGACACGGCGGGGGGTGTCGACCGGATCTGGCTCGACGGGCGGCGCCGGATCACGCTGGAGCACAGCGTCCCGCAGATCGGCGCCCCGGCCGCGCACCAGGCCGGGCTCACCGGCCGGGGCGTACGGGTCGCCGTGCTGGACACCGGCGTCGACGCCGGGCACCCGGACCTGGCCGGCCGGGTGGCCGAGGCGCGCAACTTCACCGAGGACGCGGAGCCGGACGACGTGGTCGGGCACGGCACCCACGTCGCCTCGATCATCGCCGGCGGCGGCACCGCCTCCGGCGGTCGGTACCGGGGCGTGGCGCCCGACGCGACGCTGCTCTCCGGCAAGGTCTGCGAGACCGAGTTCTGCACCGACTCGGCGATCCTGGCCGGCATGCAGTGGGCCGCCGTTCAGGCGCGGGCGGACGTGGTCAACATGAGCCTCACCGGTGGGGACACCCCGGAGGTCGACCCGCTGGAGGCGGCGGTGCAGTCGCTCACCGCGCAGACCGGCACGCTCTTCGTCGTCTCCGCCGGCAACGACAGTGAGTTCGCGCCGGTCGGCTCGCCGGGCACCGCCGACGCCGCGCTCGCCGTCGGCGCGGTCGACCGGGACGACGACCTCGCCTTCTTCTCCAGCCGAGGGCCGCGGGTCGGCGACGACGCGCTCAAGCCGGACCTCACCGCGCCGGGCGTGGAGATCGTCGCCGCCCGCGCGGCCCGGGGCGTGATCGGTGACCCGGCGGGGGAGGGGTACGTCTCGCTCTCCGGCACCTCGATGGCCGCTCCGCACGTCGCCGGCGCGGCGGCGCTGCTCGCCCAGCGGCACGGCGACTGGGCCGCCGGCCAGCTCAAGGCGACCCTGATGGCCGCGGCGAAGCCGCACCCGGAGCAGACCGCCTACCAGCAGGGCGCCGGGCGGGTCGACGTGGCGCGGGCGATCGACCAGGTGGTGAGCAGCGAGCCGGCGAGCGTGTCGTTCGGCCGGGCGCTCTGGCCGCACGCCGACGACACCCCCATCACCCGCGAGGTGACCTGGCGGAACACCGGCCCGACCGAACTCGCCCTCGACCTCACCGTCGAGGCGACCGGCCCGGACGGCGCGTCGGCCCCGGCCGGGATGTTCACCCTGAGCGCGGCCCGGGTCACCGTGCCGGCCGGCGGTACGGCCACCGCCACGGTCACCGCCGACACCCGGCTCGGTGGACCCGACGGCCACTACACCGGCCGGATCGTCGCCCGCTCCGGCGACACCGTCGCGATCACCCCGCTGGCCGTGAACCGGGAGGTGGAGAGCTACACGCTCACCGTCCGGCACCTGGGCCGGGACGGCGCCGCCACCGGTGCGCACAGCACCACCCTGGCCGGGCTGGACGCCTTCGTCACCTACGACCTGTACGACCCGGACGGCACCGCCGAGCTGCGGGTGCCCAAGGGGCGCTACGGCCTGTCCAGCTACCTGTTCGAGCTGGACGGCGACGAGGTGACCGAGACGGCGCTCCTGGCCCGGCCCGAACTGGTGCTCGACCGGGACACCGCGATCACCGTCGACCTGCGGCGGGCGAAGCCGGTCCGCACCACCGTGCCGCAGCGGGACGCCACCCCGGTGCTGGTCGACGTCGGGGCGAACTGGACCGCCACCGACGGCAGTTCCTACAGCTTCGGCCTGCTGGGCTTCGACTTCACCGGACTGGGCAGCGGGCAGGTCGGCCCGGCCGGCTCGGCCGAGCGCTTCGCCGGCACGGTGAACAGCCAGTGGGCCGACCGCGAGGCGGCCAGCAGCCCGTACCTCTACGCGCTCGGCGAGGGGTTCCCCGGCCGGATGCCGACCGGGTTCGACCGGCACTACCGGGCCCGCGACCTGGCCACCGTCACCCAGCGGTTCCGCGGCGGCTATCCCGGGCTCTCCGCCGAACGGATGGTCTTCGGGCACCTGGAGCCAGACGTCGGCGGCTGGGCGGCGGTGCTGCCGACGGCGGTGCCGGGGCAGCGGGTCGAGCACTACAACACCCGGGGTGTGCGCTGGTCGTCGGAGCTGGTGTTCGGAGTGCGGGGCGAGGACGGCTGGCTCGAACCCCGGGCCGCGCTGGCCGCCGAGCCGCGGGCCTACCGGGCCGGCCGGCACCAGCGGGAGAGCTGGAACAGCGCGCCGTACGGCCCGTCCTTCCCGGCGCCGCGCTGGCCGGGGCACGGCGTGACCCGGCAGGGTGACGTGATCGTGCTGGACGTGCCGCTGCACAGCGACGCCGAGGGGCACGCCGGCGGCTCGGTCGCCGACACCGCCCGCACCGCGCTCTACCGGAACGGTTCCCTGGTCGGGGAGAACACCGATCCGGGCTTCGGTCAGTTCGAGGTGCCGCCGGGCGCGGCCGACTACCGGCTGGAGACGGTGTCCCGGCGCGGCTTCACCGACCTCAGCACCGAGGTGGCCACCGCCTGGACGTTCCGGTCCCGGCACGTGGCCGGCGAGGACTTCGCCCGGCTGCCGGCGATGGCGATCCGGTTCGCGCCGCGGCTGGACGCCGGCAACGCCGCCCCGGCCGGCCGGGAGTTCGTGATCCCGGTGCAGGTGCGGCGCCAGCCCGGCGCACCGTCCGGCCGGGTCGCCGCGCTGACCGTCGAGGTCTCCTACGACGGCGGGGCGACCTGGCAGCGGGCCCGGGTCCGGCCCGGTGACCACGGCTGGACGGCCGGCGTGCGGCACCCGACCGGCGCCGGGCACGTGTCCCTGCGGGCGACCGCCCGGGACACCGCCGGCAACACGGTGACCACCCGGATCATCCAGGCGTACCGGCTGCGCTGAGGCGTACCTCCTCCGGGTCCGCGGCGCACCGCGGACCCGGAGGGGCGGCCGTCAGTCGTTGGCGTGCAGCGCCGCGTTCAGCTCGATGCCCCGACCGGTACGCGGCCGGGCCTCCAGCGCGCCGGTGACCGAGTTGCGCCAGAACAGCAGGCCGTTCACGCCGGAGAGTTCGCGGGCCTTGACCACCCGGCCGTCCGGCAGGGTGATCTTCGAGGCGGCGGTGATGTAGCAGCCCGCCTCCACCACGCAGTCGTCGCCGAGCGAGATGCCCACGCCGGCGTTCGCGCCGACCAGGCTGCGCTCGCCGATGCGGACCTTCTCGGTGCCGCCGCCGGAGAGGGTGCCCATGATGGAGGCGCCGCCGCCGATGTCCGAGCCGTCACCGACCAGCACGCCCTGCACGATCCGGCCCTCGACCATGGAGGTGCCGAGCGTGCCGGCGTTGAAGTTGACGAAGCCCTCGTGCATCACGGTGGTGCCCGCGGCCAGGTGGGCGCCGAGCCGGACCCGGTCGGCGTCGGCGATCCGGACGCCGGAGGGGACCACGTAGTCGATCATCCGGGGGAACTTGTCCACCCCGTAGACGGCCAGGTGGCGGCCGGCCGCCCGCTCGATCACCCGTAGCTCGTCGATCCGCTCCGGCGGGCACGGCCCGGCCGAGGTCCAGGCCACGTTGGCCAGCTTGCCGAAGATGCCGTCCAGGTTGAGCTCGTTGGGCCGCACCAGGCGGTGGGAGAGCAGGTGCAGCCGGAGGTACGCGTCGGCGGCGTCCTTGATCGGGTCGTCCAGCGAGCCGATCACGGTGGTCACCTCGACCGTACGCAGACCGGGCAGCGCCCGCTCGCCGACCGCGCCGGGCGGCAGGTCGAGCACGTCGGCCTCGTCCTCGCCCGGCACCAGCGGCAGCTCGCCGAGCCCGAGCTTGCCGGTCGGGTACCAGGTGTCGAGCACCTGATCGTCAGCGGTAACGGTGGCCAGGCCGATGCCCCAGGCAGCTTGTGCGGTCGTCACGATTGTGACGGTACCGTGCGAACCATGGAGAACCCGCTGACCCCCGAGGTCCTCGCCGATCCGGTGGCGCTCACCCGCGCCCTCGTCGACATAGAGTCCGTCTCCCTGGACGAGAAGGCGATCGCCGACTGCGTCGAGGAGGTGCTGCGGGGCGTTCCGCACCTGACCACCTTCCGGCACGGCAACACGGTGATGGCGCGGACCGACCTCGGGCGGAGCCAGCGGGTGGTGCTCGCCGGGCACCTGGACACGGTGCCGCTGAACAACAACTTCCCGTCCACCATGCGCGGTGACCTGATGTACGGCTGCGGCACCTCGGACATGAAGTCCGGCGTCGCGTTCGCGCTGCACCTGGCGGTGACCCTGCCCGACCCGCGCTACGACGTGACGTACTTCTTCTACGAGGCCGAGGAGATCGAGTCGAGGTACAACGGGCTGGAACTGGTCGGCGCGGCGCACCCGGAATGGCTGCGGGCGGACTTCGCGGTGCTGCTCGAACCGACGTACGGCATCGTCGAGGCCGGCTGCCAGGGCACCATGCGGGCGATCGTCACCACGCACGGCGAGCGGGCCCACGCGGCCCGGTCCTGGCACGGGGTGAACGCCATCCACGGCGCCGGTGAGGTGCTGAGCCGCCTGACCGGGTACCGGGCACGCCGGGTGACCATCGACGGCTGCGACTACCGCGAAGGGCTGAACGCGGTCCGGATCAACGGCGGGGTGGCCGGCAACGTCATCCCCGACCGCTGCGAGATCGAGATCAACTACCGGTACGCCCCGGACCGCGACCCGGCGACGGCCGAGGCGCACCTGCGGGAGGTCTTCGCCGGTTTCGACCTGGTGGTGACGGACGCGGCGGCCGGCGCGTCGCCCGGCCTGGACGCGCCCGTGGCGCAGGAGTTCCTGGCCGCCGTCGGCGCCGCGCCGATCGGCAAGCTGGGCTGGACGGACGTGGCCCGGTTCGCGGCGATGGGCATCCCGGCGCTGAACTTCGGCCCCGGCGACCCCAACCTGGCGCACCACAAGGACGAGCACGTCGAGATCGGCAAGATCCGCGACGGCGCCGCCACCCTGCATCGCTGGCTGGCCCCCGCCTGACCGGGGTCTGCCGAGTTCCCCCGGGTGAGCAGGGGGTTCGCGTCGGCCGAGCGCTGCCCGGTGACGCGAACCCCCTGGTCGACGATCGACCGGCGAGCGGGCGCCGGTGCGCCCGGTCAGACGGGCAGGGACGCGTCCGGGGCGGTGCGGACGTCCGTGGGGTCGCCGGCCGGGTCGGTGGCGACGCGTTCCATCTGCCGGGCGCGGCGGCGCTCGGCCACCACGTCGCGGATCCGCCGCTGCATCTGCCGGCGGATCCGGATCATCTCGCTGTTGCTGATCACGCTGACTCCTCCCCCGAAGGCGCGCGCCCGGGCATACCCGGTATGTGAATAGTAAGACGTACGAGCGACCGAATTAGTTGCCCAAGATCGCGAACAATTTCCCGGCGTTGTCGCCCCGCACACCCGGCCGGTACGACTCCACTACGGTTGCTCCCATGAGTCAGAGCAACGGGCGGGAGGCCGGACGGGCACCGGGGCGGGAGCGGCACCGGGGCGCGGTCACGCTGCGCCGGCAGGCCATCCCCAGCAGCACCGCCGACCAGCGGCTGCTCGACTCCCGGGCGCGCAGCGACTGGAAGACCAAGGACGCCTGGCGGGCGCTGCGGATCCTCTCCGAGTTCGTCGAGGGGTTCGACACCCTGGCCGACCTGCCCCCGGCGGTCAGCGTCTTCGGCTCCGCCCGGAGCCGGCCGGAGAGCCCGGAGTGCCAGCTGGCCGAGGCGCTGGGCGGCGCCCTGGCGCGGGCCGGCTACGCGGTGATCACCGGTGGCGGGCCGGGTGTGATGGAGGCGGCCAACCGGGGCGTCAGCGAGGCCGGCGGCCTCTCCGTCGGGCTCGGCATCGAGCTCCCGTTCGAGCAGGGCCTCAACGACTGGGTCGACCTCGCCATCGACTTCCGCTACTTCTTCGCCCGCAAGACCATGTTCGTCAAGTACGCGCAGGCGTTCGTCGTGCTGCCCGGCGGCTTCGGCACCATGGACGAGCTGTTCGAGGCGCTCACCCTGGTGCAGACGGGCAAGGTCACCCGGTTCCCGGTGGTGCTGATGGGCGCGGACTACTGGCGCGGCCTGCTGGACTGGCTGCGCGACACGATGGCGGAGGGCGGCAAGATCGGGCCGACCGACCTGGACCTGATCTGCGTCACCGACGACGTCGACGCGGCGGTCCGGCACATCGTGGAGGCCGAGGCCCACCTCTCCGCCGAGCAGGAGGCGGTACGCGAGGAGGCCGTCGCCCGGGTCGCGGCCGACCAGCAGGCGGCGGGGGAGGCGACCGGCGGTGGACGGAACGCCGGTGGAGCGGCCGCCGCCGACCGGTCCGCGGGCCGCCGGACGACCGGCGCCGGACCCGGCGGCGACCGGTCCGGGGAGCGGCCCGCCGGCCCGGCCCGCTCGACGGGCGCCGGGGAAGGGGCGGGCTGAGCCGTGGCGGCGATCTGCGTGTTCTGCGCCTCCTCCCGTACCCTCGACCAGCGCTGGCTGGACCTCGCGACCGAGACCGGCGCGGAGATCGCCCGGCGCGGGCACACCCTGGTCAGCGGCGGCGGCTGCGTCGGCATGATGGGTGCGGTGGCCGACGGCGCGCGGGCGGCCGGCGGGCCGACGGTCGGGGTCATCCCGCAGTCGCTGGTCGACCTGGAGGTCGCCGACCTGGCCTCGGACGAGCTGCTGATCACCGACTCGATGGCCAGCCGGAAGACCCTCATGATCGACAAGTCGGACGCGTTCCTCACCCTGCCGGGCGGCCTCGGCACGCTCGACGAACTCTTCGAGGTCTGGACCACCGCCACCCTGGCGCTGCACGCCAAGCCGATGGTGCTGGTCGACACCGACGGCTTCTACCGGCCGCTGGTCGACTGGCTGGCCACCCTCGCCGACCGCACCTTCGTCAAACCCGCCGGCCTCGATCTGCTCACCGTCGTGGACACCGTCCCCGCCGCCCTCGACGCGCTCGAAGCCCGGCTGATCTGACCCACCACACCTGCCGTCCCCAGCGGGCCGGACCGGGCACGCACCGTCACCACGCACTCCCGCCCCGGACACACCCCCAACCCCCTTTGCTCTGCGCACATATACGCAGCACTCACCCTGCGTTACGTTCTTCCGCCAACATCTCTCCGGTCCGACGCTGGTAATCCCTGCTCAGCAACCTGTGCGTATAGGTGTGCAGAGCAAAGGGCGAGCGGGAGTCGGTGTTGCCCTCCGGCGGGCGGTCACCTTCCGTGAGCTGCCGTCCCGAGCCCGTCGGCCACGGTGAGTGTTCGGGCCGCGCGGCCCGAAGCCGCCCGCCGCGCGTCGACAGCTCACCAGATCGCCGGGTGCCGCCGGGACGGGTGGGGTGTCGGGGTGGAGGTGTCGTACGGGCGTGGTGGGATGGGCGGATGCAGGCGTACCGGTTGGTGCGTCGGCCTGACCGGCCGGCCGACGAGCTCGGGTCGACCGAGCGGCCGACCGAGGAGCTCGTGCCGCGGCGGGGCGATCCGGTGCAGGCGGAGGTGGTCGGGCACACCGACGGGCCGATGCTGGTGCTCGGCGGTCCGGGCACCGGCAAGACCAGCACCCTGGTCGAGGCGGTCGCCGCCCGGGTGGCCGAGGGGGTCGACCCGGAACGCGTCCTCGTGCTCACCTTCGGCCGGCGGGGCGCCACCGAGCTGCGCCACCGGATCGAGGCCCGGGTCGCCCGCGGCGGGCCGCGGGTGCTCCGCGAGCCGCTGGTGCGCACCTTCCCGGCGTACGCCTTCGGCCTGCTCCGCCGGGCCGCGGCCGAGCGGGGCGAGCCGTCGCCCCGGCTGCTCACCGGTCCGGAGCAGGATCTGATCATCCGCGAGCTGCTGGACGTGGTCGGCGAGGAGCCGGGCGACGACCCGGTCGGCTGGCCGGAGGACCTGCGCCCCGCGTTGCGCACCCGGGCCTTCGCCGCCCAGTTGCGTGACCTGCTGATGCGGGCCGCCGAGCGCGGGGTCGGCCCGGTCGAGCTGGCCCGGCTCGGCGAGAAGCTCGGCCGGGCCGACTGGCCCGCCGCCGCCCGCTTCCTGCGGGAGTACGTCGCGGTGCTCGCCCTGCGCGACGTCAGCAACCGCGGCTCCATCGCCTACGACCCGGCCGAGCTGGTCCGGGCCGCCACCGGCATGCTGCTCGACGACGAGGAGCTGCTCGCGGCCGAGCGGCGCCGGCTGGCGTACGTCTACGTCGACGAGCTGGCCGACACCGACCCGGCCCAGCTCGACCTGCTCGCCGTGGTGGCCGGCGGCGGCAAGCCGCTGGTCGCCTTCGCCGACCCGGATTCCTCCACCTACGCGTTCCGGGGCGCCGATCCCGCCGGGGTGACCACCTTCCCGCACCGGTTCCGCACCGCCTCCGGTGCGCCCGCCGCACAGGTGGTGCTGACCACCTCCTTCCGGGCCGGGGCGCGGCTGCTGGCCGCGTCCGCCCGGCTGGCCCGGCGGCTGCGCGGCCCGGCGGCGCACCGCCGGCTGCGCCCGCTGCCCGACGCGGCGCCGGGGTCGGTCGAGGTGCACACCTTCCGCTCCGCGACCAGCGAGGCGGCCTGGCTGGCCCACGCGCTGCGCGCGGCGCACCTGCTCGACGGCGTGCCCTGGTCGAGGATGGCGGTGCTGGTGCGCTCCACCGCGCGGCAGCTGCCCTCGCTGCAACGGGCGCTGCACGCCGCCGGGGTGCCGACCGTGGTGCACGGCGAGGACCTGCCGCTGCACCTGCAACCGGCGGTGGCGCCGCTGCTGCTCCTGCTGCGCTGCGCGCTGGAGCCCGAGCGGCTCGACGAGGAGGCCGCGGTCGCGCTGCTGCACTCGCCGCTCGGCGGCGCCGACCCGCTGGCCGAGCGGCGGCTGCGGCAGGGGCTGCGCGCCCTCGCGCTGGCCGCCGGCGACCGCCGTCCCTCGGGTGAGCTGATCGTCGAGGCGTTGCGGGATCCGGCCGAGCTGGCCGGGATCGAGCGCCGCTGGGCGGAACCGGCGCAGACCGTGGCCGGGCTGCTCGCCGTCGCCCGGGAGACGGCCGCCCGACCGGGGGCCACCGCCGAGGAGGTGCTCTGGGCAGTCTGGCGGGCCAGCGGCCTGGCCGAGCTCTGGTCCTCGGCGATCGCCCGGGGCGCGGCGGTGCCCGGCGAGGGGGACGTGGCGCGCCGGCGCCGGGCCGAAGCGGCCGACCGCGACCTGGACGCGGTGATGGTGCTCTTCGACGCCGCGGCGCGGTTCACCGACCGGCTGCCCGGTGCGCGGACCGAGGTCTTCCTCGACCACGTGCTCGGTCAGGACCTGCCCGCCGACACCCTGGCGCCGACCGCCGACCGGGGCGAGGCCGTTCGGCTGCTCACCGCGCACGCGGCGAAGGGGCTGGAGTGGGACCTGGTCGCGGTCGCCGGGGTGCAGGAGGGGGTCTGGCCCGACCTGCGACTGCGCGGCAGCCTGCTCGGCTCCGAGCGGCTGGTCGACGTGCTCGCCGGCCGGGCGGCGGGCGCCGGCACGCTGGCCACCCTGGTCGGGCAGACCTCGGCGCTGCTGGACGAGGAACGCCGGCTGTTCCACGTCGCGGTGACCCGGGCCCGGCGCCGGCTGCTGGTCAGCGCGGTGGCCTCGGCCGCGGTCGGCGGCGACGACCACGAGGAGCAGCCGAGCCGTTTCCTCTACGAACTGGGCCCCACCGACCCGCCCGACGCCGCCCCGCCCACCGATGGCCAGCCGCCCGACGGCCCGCCGCCCGCTCCCGACGACGACCGGCCGAGGAGCCTGCCGGTGAGCCGGCCACCCCGGGCGCTGACCCTGCCGGCGCTGGTGGCGGAGCTGCGGACCGCGGTCAGCGACCCGGATCTGCCGTACGCCCGGCGGCGGGCCGCCGCGGCCGAGCTGGCCCGGCTGGCGGCCGCCGGGGTCGCCGGCGCGCACCCGGACGACTGGTGGGGGCTGCGCCCGCTCTCCGACGACCGCCCGCTGGTCGCCGACGGGGAGCCGGTCCGGGTCACCCCGTCGGCGATGGAGAGCGTGCTGCGGTGCAGCCTGCGCTGGTTGCTGGAACGGCACGGCGGCAGCGCCCCGGCCAGCGCCGCGCAGGGCGTCGGCAACCTGGTGCACGCCGCCGCGATGCTGGCCGAGGACGCCAGCGTCGACCGGGGTGCCCTGCTCGACTACGTGGCCGCCCGGTTCGACGCGATCGAGCTGGCCGCCCGCTGGATGGCCGGTCCGGAGCGGGCCCGGGCCGAGGCGATGGTCGACAAGCTGCTGCGCTGGCTGGCCGCCAACCCGCGCCGGCTGCTCGCCATCGAGCACGAGTTCGCGGTCCGCCTCGACGACCCGAACCGTCCGGTCGAGCTGACCGGCCGGGTGGACCGGCTGGAGGTGGACGCGGACGGCCGGCTGGTGGTGGTCGACCTGAAGACCGGCAAGTCCACCGCGGTCACCGCGAACGACCTGGCCGAGCACCCGCAGCTGGGCGCCTACCAGGCGGCGGTGGAGGCGGGCGGGTTCGCCGAGTTCGGCGACGAGTCCGGCGGGGCGGCGCTGGTGCAGCTCGGCACCGGCGCGAAGGACGCCCGGGAGCAGAGCCAGCCGCCGGCCGGGGAGGGCCCGGAGGCGGGCTGGGCGACCGCGCTGGTCCGGCGCACCGCCGATACGATGGCCGCCGCCACCTTCGCCGCGGTCGCCAACTCCAAGTGCCGGGTCTGCCCGGTGCGGACGAGCTGCCCGGTCTCCGGGCAGGGGCGGCAGGTGGTCGAACCACCGACCGTCCGTCGTCCGGAGCACCCGTGACCCAGCCCGCCCTGTTCAGCGCCGCGACCCCGGCACCCCGGGTGGCCGACGCCGGCCCCCGGTACACGCCGGTGGAGCTGGCCAAGCTGCTGCGGCTGCCCGCCCCCACCCGGGAGCAGGCGGCGATCATCGCCGCCCCGGTGGAGCCGCTGCTGGTGGTCGCGGGCGCCGGTTCGGGCAAGACCGAGACGATGGCGGCCCGGGTGGTCTGGCTGGTGGCCAACGCGTACGTGCGGCCGGAGCAGGTCCTCGGGCTCACCTTCACCCGCAAGGCGGCCGGCGAGCTGGCCCACCGGGTGCGTACCCGGCTGGACCAGCTGGTGCGCCGGCTCGGCCGGCAGGGGCGCGACCCGCTCGACGACTCGCTGGCCGGGGAGCCGACCGTCTCCACCTACCACTCGTACGCCGGGCGGATCGTCACCGAGCACGGCCTGCGGGCCGGCTACGAGCCGTCCACCCGGCTGCTCACCGAGGCGTCCCGCTGGCAGCTGGTCGACCTGCTGGTGCGCAACTACGACGGCGACATGTCCGAGGTGGACCGGATGCCGAGCACCGTCACCGACGCGGTGCTGGCGCTCGCCGGCGAGCTGGACGAGCACCTCGTCGACCCGGACGACCTGGCCGCCTGGACCGGCCGCTTCTTCGCCGAGGTGCAGGCCCGCCCCGGCCGGGTCTACGCCGACGTGCGCAAGGCGCTCGCCCTCCAGCAGACCCGGCTGAAGCTGCTCCCGCTGGTGCGCGCGTACGCCCGGCGCAAGGAGGACTTCGAGGCGATGGACTTCGCCGACCAGCTGGCCCGGGCGGCCCGGGTGGCGCGCGCCCACCCCGGCGTCGGTGAGATCGAGCGGGACCGCTTCCGGGTGGTGCTGCTCGACGAGTACCAGGACACCAGCCACGCCCAGGTGGTGCTGCTCAACGCGCTTTTCGGCGGCGGGCACCCGGTCACCGCGGTGGGCGACCCGTGCCAGTCGATCTACGGCTGGCGCGGCGCGTCCGCCGGCACGCTGGACCGCTTCCCGACCGAGTTCGCCCGCGCCGACGGCACGCCGGCCGAGGTGCTCGGCCTCACCACCAGCTGGCGCAACCGCCCGGAGATCCTCGGCGTCGCCAACGCCCTGGCCACCCCGCTGCGGGCCGCCGGCGCCCGGGTGCCGGAACTGCACGCGGCGATGAGCGTCAAGGACCCGGTGCCGCACCGCAGCGCCCGCGGCGCCGCCGGCGGCACCGTGCACTGCGCGCTGCTGCCGACATACGCCGACGAGGCGGACTGGATCGCCGACAGCGTGCTCAACGCGTGGCGCGGCGTGGCCGGCCTGCCCGGCGCGCTGCCCGAGCACATCCCGGTGTCGCAGCGGCCGACGACGGCGGTGCTGGTCCGGCTGCGCAGCCAGATCCCGGCGATCGAGTCGGCGTTGCGTGCGCGCGGCCTGCCGGTCGAGGTGGTCGGGTTGGGCGGCCTGCTGGACACCCCAGAGGTGCGGGACGTGGTCTGCACCCTGCGGGTGCTCGCCGACCCGACCGACGGGGCCGCCCTGCTGCGGCTGCTCACCGGGGCGCGCTGGCGGATCGGGCCGCGCGACCTGGTGGCGCTGCACCGCCGGGCCCGGGCGATCGCCGCCAGCCGCCGGCAACTGGCCGACGACGGCACGCCGGAGATCACTCCCGACGTGCTCGACGAGGCGACCCTGGTGGAGGCGCTGGCCGACCTCGGCCCGGCGCAGGCGTACTCGGCCGAGGGCTACGCGCGGCTGCGCGCGTACGCCCGGGAGCTGGGCCTGCTCCGCTACCGGCTGGACCAGTCCCTGCCGGACCTGATCGCGGACATCGAGCGGACCATCGGCCTGGATGTCGAGGTCGCGGTCCGGGCCGGCCGGGACGGCGCCGGCGACGCCGGCCTCGCCCGCGGGCACCTGGACGCGCTCGGCGACGTCGCCGCGCGGTTCAGCGGGGAGACCCCGGGAGCCACCCTGTCGGCGTTTCTCGCCTACCTCGCCGCCGCCGAGGACGAGGAGCGCGGCCTCACCCCGGGCGAGGTGGAGGTGGTCGAGGGGGCGGTGCAGATCCTCACCGCGCACGCCGCCAAGGGCCTGGAGTGGGACGTGGTGGCGGTGGCCGGGTTGTGCCGCGGGGCGTGGCCGGGGCCGGTGCGCAACTCCGACCACTGGCTCGGCGGGCTCGGCGTGCTCCCCTTCCCGCTGCGCGGCGACGCCGACGGGCTGCCCGAGCTGGGTCTGGCCGGGGCCGAGGACCAGCGGGGCGTGGCCCGGGCGCTGGAGGACTTCACCGATGCCTGGCGGGCGCACGACGAGCGGGAGGAGCGGCGGCTGGCGTACGTGGCGGTGACCCGGCCGCGCCGGCTGCTGCTCTGCTCCGGCTACTGGTGGGGGGAGGGCACCAAGCGGCCCCGCGGCCCGTCGGTGCTGCTCCGCGAGGTGCACGACGCCTGCCTGGACGGCGGCGCCGGGCACCTGGTCGACGACTGGGCGCCGGAGCCGCCGCCGGACGCGACCAACCCGACCGCCGAGGTGGTGCTCCGGGCCGAGTGGCCGGCCGACCCGCTGGGCGCCCGCCGGCCGGCGCTGGCCGAGGCGGCGGCGCTGGTCCGCCGGTTCCTCGCCGACGGCGACCCGGCCGAACCGGACCGGACCGACGGCGAGGACGCGGCCGGCGACCCGGTGGCCGACGACCCGGCGGTGGCACGCTGGCGGCGGGAGGCCGACCTGCTGCTCGCCGAGCGGGCCGAGCTGACCCGGCAGGCCGGTGCGATCGAGGTGGCGCTGCCCGGGCACCTGTCGGTGACCCAGCTGGTGGCGCTGCGCCGGGACCCGGCCGCGTTGGCCCGGACGCTGCGCCGCCCGCTGCCGAGCGAGCCCAA
The DNA here is from genome assembly GCF_056780015.1 of Micromonospora sp. R311. Classification (NCBI taxonomy): domain Bacteria; kingdom Bacillati; phylum Actinomycetota; class Actinomycetes; order Micromonosporales; family Micromonosporaceae; genus Micromonospora; species Micromonospora sp. R311. The sequence continues at coordinate 188,004 of NZ_JBSWCE010000002.1, read as the reverse complement.
CCCGTACGCCCGCCGGGGCACCGCCTTCCACGTCTGGCTGGAGCAGCGGTTCGGGGCCGACCGGCTGCTCGACGTGGACGAGCTGCCCGGCGCGGCGGACGCGGACGCGGCGCCCGACGAGGCGCTCGCCGAGCTGCAGGAGCGCTTCCTGGCCAGCGAGTGGGCCGACCGGGTGCCGGTCGAGGTGGAGGTGCCGTTCGCCACGGTGATCGCCGGGGTGGTGGTCCGGGGCCGGATGGACGCCGTGTTCGCCCGCCCCGGCGGGCGGTTCGACGTGGTCGACTGGAAGACCGGTGGCCAGCCCACCGGCGCGGCGGCCGAGGTGGCCGCGGTGCAGCTGGCGGTCTACCGGCTGGCCTGGGCGGAGCTGGCGGGCGTACCGGTGGAGCGGGTCGGTGCGGCGTTCCACTACGTCCGCGACGGGGTGACCGTGCGTCCGGCGGACCTGCTCGACGTGGCCGGGCTGACCGCTCTGATCAGCAAAATCCCTGAGATTCCGGCAGACGCTGGCACTCAGCGAAATCCGTGATAGATTAGCCGAGTTGCAGTTTTGGTTACCAGAGACTCTGTGTGCGCCTGGCGGATTGTGGCCCCAGGCGCTCTTTGTTGTGTCCGGAGTTCTCCGGGCGGGGCGACCAGCAGCGACAGGCGAGCCACGCACTCCGCGTGGATCGCTCCTTTCGAGCCCGCAACAGGTGCGGGTTCGACGTTCCGTCAAGGAGACGAGACAAGCATGGCTATTGGCACCGTCAAGTGGTTCAACGCTGACAAGGGTTTCGGTTTCATCACCCCGGACGGCGGCGGAGCCGACGTCTTCGCCCACTTCTCGGCGATCCAGTCCTCCGGCTACCGGAGCCTGGACGAGAACCAGCGGGTCGAGTTCGAGATCACCCAGGGCCAGAAGGGCCCGCAGGCGGAGAACATCCGCCCGCTCTGATCTGCGGCGACACCCGTAGTTCGTGACATCCACCGCGCCCTCCGGGCGCGGTGACGGTGGCCGGCCCGCCCATCACGCGGCGGGCCGGCCCCGTACCCCTTCGGTTCGTGCTTGTGACCACCGCGGCTTTCTTCCGCCGGTGACAGCGCCGCCTCCGGCGCCTTCCTCGACACGTGCCGCCTCGAGGAAGGCCTCCTGTTGACCACCGTCGTACCCTCCTTCGCCGGCACCGCGCTGGCGCCGAGCCTGCTCGCCGCGCTGACCGCGCAGGGCATCACCGAGCCGTTCCCGATCCAGTCGGCCACCCTGCCCGACTCGCTCGCCGGCCGTGACGTGCTCGGGCGGGGCCGCACCGGCTCCGGCAAGACCCTCGCCTTCGGGCTTCCGCTGCTCTCCCGCACCGCCGGCCGCCGGGCCCGGCCGGGTCGGCCGCTGGCGCTGGTGCTGGTGCCGACCCGTGAGCTGGCCCAGCAGGTCACCACCGCACTCGCCCCGTACGCCCGCGCCGTCGGGCTGCGCTGTGCCACCGTGGTCGGCGGCCTGTCGTTGCAGCGCCAGGCGGACGCGCTCCGCGCCGGCGCCGAGGTGGTCGTGGCCACCCCCGGCCGGTTGCACGACCTGATCAACCGCGGTGACGCCCGGCTCGACCAGGTCGCGATCACCGTGCTGGACGAGGCCGACCAGATGGCCGACATGGGCTTCCTGCCGCAGGTCACCAAGCTGCTGGAGCAGGTCGCCCCGGACGGGCAGCGGATGCTCTTCTCCGCCACTCTGGACGGCGGCGTGGACCGGCTGGTCCGCCGGTTCCTGACCGACCCGGTCTCCCACTCGGTCGACCCCGGCACCGCCACGGTGACCGCGATGACCCACCACGTGCTGCACGTCGACGCGGTGGACAAGCCCGCCACGCTGACCCAGATCGCCGCCCGCGAGGGCCGCACCATCCTCTTCATGGGCACCAAGCACCGCGCCGACCGGCTGGCCCGGCAGTTGCTCGCCAAGGGGGTCCGCGCCGCGGCGCTGCACGGCGGCAAGTCCCAGCCGCAGCGCACCCGGATCCTGGAGCAGTTCCGCACCGGGCAGGTCACCGCGCTGGTCGCCACCGACGTCGCGGCCCGGGGCATCCACGTCGACGGGCTGGACATGGTGGTCAACGTGGACCCGCCGGCCGAGGCGAAGGACTACCTGCACCGGGGTGGGCGTACCGCCCGGGCCGGTGAGTCCGGCACGGTGGTCACGCTGGTCCTGCCCGAGCAGCGCCGCGACGTGTCGCGCCTGATGGCGACCGCCGGCATCAGGCCGCAGTCGGCCCAGGTCCGCCCCGGCGACGCGGCGCTGGTGCGGGCGACCGGCGCCCGGGAGCCGTCCGGCGTGCCGGTGACCGTCGCCGCCCCGGCGGCTCCGGCCGCCCGTGTCACCGGCGCCCGCGCCGGCGACGGCCCGGGTGGGGCCGGCTCCCGTACCCCGCACCGCGCCTCCGGCCGGCCCCGCCGGCCGCGCCGCCCCCGCGCCTCCTGACGCCGGCCGCGCCGCCCCCGCGCCTCCTGACGCCGGCGGCGCCGCCCCCGCGCCTTTTGACGCCGGCCGCACCGCCCGCGCTTCCGGACGCCCGCCCGGCCGCATCGGTCGCCCGCGCCACGAGTGGCGGGCGCGACCGACCGGCCCTGTACGCCGCTGAGGAATGTCGCCGCCGCCTCGTATGGTCCGCCCGCACCGCGAACCCGCCCGGCCCGTGACGCGGGTGACCAGCGGCTGAGTCGGCAATCAGCGCCGGTTGGGTCGGGTGGCCGACTGCGCCGGCTCCGCCCGTCGCCGAGGCTGGCGACGGGGGGAACGGCCGGGCGGATCGGCGGGGGAGGGATGACCATGGCGGGCGACACCGGCTCGACGGCACTGCGCGAGCTGCTGTTCGTGGTCGCGGTCGCGGCCGCCGGGCTGCTGCTCGCCACGGTCGCGGTCTTCACGCCCTGGCACGCCACGCCCGGCGGGGCCGCCCCGGTGGAGCTGCACAGCCCCGCCGGTGCGGTGGACGTGTCGGACCCGGCCGCCGGGGCCGGGCAGGTTGACCCGACCGCCGGCTGAGCCGCGGTCGTCGTACCCCGGCCGGACCGGCGCCCGCGGAGGGGCGGGCCCGGTCGGCGCGGCACGGGGTGCGAGGCGTGGTCGGGTCGGCGGGGCACCGGCCCGGCCACGCCGACCGACGCCGCGAGCCGCTCCGGCCCGGCTCGACGAAGGTCGCCGGTAACCGGGGTGCCGACGCGCTAGTGTCGATCACGTGCCGACGCGGAGAGCGAAAATTCCAGCGACGAAGTACCCGGTCGAGCGGTTCAGCCTCGACAACGGCCTACGGGTGGTGCTCACCCCGGACCGCAGCGCACCGGTGATCGGGGTCGCGGTCGTCTACGACGTCGGCATCCGCTCCGAACCGGAGGGACGCACCGGCTTCGCCCACCTCTTCGAGCACCTGATGTTCCAGGGCTCGGAGAACCTGGAGAAGCTGGCCCACTTCCGGCACGTGCAGGGTGCGGGGGGCACCTTCAACGGCTCCACCCACCTGGACTACACCGACTACTTCGAGACGTTGCCGAGCAACGCGCTGGAGCGCGCGCTCTTCCTCGAGGCCGACCGGATGCGCGGCCCCCGGCTGACCGAGGAGAACCTGCGCAACCAGGTCGACGTGGTCAAGGAGGAGATCCGGGTCAACGTGCTCAACCGCCCGTACGGCGGGTTCCCCTGGCTGACCCTGCCGCCGGTCCTGTTCGACACCTTCCCGAACGCGCACGACGGCTACGGCTCCTTCGTCGACCTGGAGTCGGCGACCGTCGCCGACGCCGCCGACTTCTTCCGCCGGTACTACGCCAGCGGCAACGCCGTGCTCGCGGTCAGCGGCGACATCGACGTCGCCGAGGCGACCGAGCTGATCGGACGGCACTTCGGCGACGTGCCGGCCCGGCCCGCACCCGAGCGGCCGGACTTCACCGAGCCGGACCTGACCGTCGAGCGGCGCACCGCGTACGCCGACAAGCTGGCCCCGCTGCCGGCGGTGGCCTCGGCCTGGCGGGTGCCCGACCCGGTCGCCGATTTCGCCGGCTACCTGCCCTACGTGGTGCTCGCCGAGGTGCTCACCGACGGCGACGCGTCCCGCCTGGTCGAGCGGCTGGTGCTGCGCGACCGGACGGTCACCAGCGTCGGCGGCTACCTGGGTTTCATGGGCGACCCGTTCGACGTGCGCGACCCGACGGCGCTGCTGCTCCAGGCGCACCTGCCACCCGGCGGCGACGTGGACAAGGTGCTGCGTACGGTCGACGAGGAGCTGGACCGGCTGGCCACCGACGGCCTGTCCGACGGCGAACTGGCCCGCACCCAGGCCAGGATGGCCACCCACCTGCTGCGGGACACCGACGCCGTGCTCACCCGGGCGCTGCGGATGGCGGTGCTCGAACAGCAGCGCGGCGAGCCGGGGCTGCTCAACGAGCTGCCCCGACTGGTCGGCGCGGTCACCGAGGAGCAGGTCCGGGCCGCCGCGGCCACCCTGCGGCCGGAGCGCCGCGCGTCCGTCGAGGTCATCGCCGGAGGTGCCCGGTGAGCGCGAGGAGTGAGCCGGGGTTGCGAGCCCCGCAGTCGCGAACGAAGGAGGGCGAGGTGACGGCGACCGTGCCGACCGCGCCGCGGGCCCTGCCGCCGCTCGGCCCCACCCGCAAGCTGAAGCTGCCGAAGCAGGCCGAGCGGACGCTCGGCAACGGCCTCACCGTGATCGCGGTACGCCGACCCGCGGTGCCTCTGGTCGAACTGCGGCTCTGGATGCCCTTCGGCCGCGCCCACCTGGCCCGCGGCGCGATGCTCGCGCAGACCCTGCTCTCCGGCACCGAGACCATGACCAGCGTGCAGCTCGCCGCCGAGCTGCAGAAGGTCGGCGGCGGGCTCTCCGCCGGCATCGACCCGGACCGGCTGATGCTCTCCGGCGTCAGCCTGGTCACCGGGCTGGACCGGATGCTGGAGCTGCTCGCCGAGGTGCTGACCGGGGCGACCTACCCGAGCGGGGAGGTCGCCACCGAGCGGGACCGGCTGGTCGACCGGATCCAGGTGGCGCAGAGCCAGCCGGCGCACCTGGCCCGCACCGCGCTGCTCAAGCGGATCTACGGCCGGCACCCGTACGCGGTGCAGACCCCCGGGCCGGAGCAGGTCCGGGGGGTCCGGCCGGGCGTGCTGCGCACCCTGCACGCCCAGCGGGTGCACCCGGCCGACGCGGTGCTGGTGCTGGTCGGCGACGTGCAGCCGGAACGGGCGCTGGACGCGGCCGAGAAGGCCCTGTCGGGGTGGAACGGCGCCGGCCACACCGCCGACCTGCCGCCCGCCCCGCCGCTGGAGCCGGGCCCGCTGCTGCTGGTCGACCGGCCCCTCTCGGTGCAGTCGTCGCTGCGGGTGGCGCTGCCGGCGGTGCCGCGCACCCACCCCGACCACGCCGCGCTGCAACTGGCCAACCTGGTCTTCGGCGGCTACTTCTCCTCCCGTTGGGTGGAGAACATCCGCGAGGACAAGGGCTACACATACGGGCCGCACTCGCTGGTCGAGCATTCGGTGGCCGGCTCGGTGCTGGTCGCGGCCGCCGAGGTGGCCACCGAGGTGACCGGGCCGGCGCTGCTGGAGACGATGTACGAGCTGGGCCGGCTGGCCTCGCTGCCGGCCAAGCCGGACGAGCTGGAGCAGGCCCGCCAGTACGCCCTCGGCACCCTCCAGCTCGGCATGGCCACCCAGACCGGGCTCGCCTCGCTGACCAGCGCGTACGCCGGCAACGGGCTGCGTCTGGACTTCCTCGCCGAGCACGCCGCCCGGCTGGCGAAGGCGACCGTCGACGACGTCGCCGCGGCGGCCGCCCGCTACCTCGCCCCGGCCCGGGCGGTCACCGTGGTGCTGGGTGACGCCGAGCGGATCGCGCCGGCGCTGGCCGCGCTGGCGCCGGTCGAGGTCGCGCCGGTGGGGGCATGAGCGAGCGCAGCGGGCGAACCATCCGGCTCAGCGCGGTGGTGCCTCATGGCGGCCGGCAGCGCAGCGGAGTGCCGGCATGAGCGGAGAGGCCGCGCCACCGCTGGCCCGCTCCACGCTGGACCGGGCCGCGCACCGGCGTACCGACCCGGCCTGGCTGGCGCAGGCGTGGACGCGGGCCCGGGTGCTGGTGCTCGACTCGGCGAACGAGGGTCGGGCGCTGGTGCGTAGCGATGTGACCCCGCCGGTGCTGGTGTTGCTCGGCCCGGCCGACGTGCCGCCGGCCGCCGGTGCCCCACCGATGTTCCTCGGCGTCGAGTCGGACGGGGTTCCGGTCTTCGCGGTCGACGCCCCGCTGCCGACGGTGCCGGGCACCCGCGCGGCGCACCTGCGGGAGGTGGGGCACCTGCTTCCTGACCGGGACGCCGGGCTCTTCACCACCGCCCTCGCGCTGGTCAACTGGCACCTGCGGCACCGCTACTCGTCGGCGACCGGCCACCCGACCGAGGTCGACGAGGCCGGCTGGTCCCGGATCGACCCGGACGGCGACCGGATCTGGCCGCGTACCGACCCGGCGATGATCGTGCTGGTGCACGACGGGCGGCCCGGCCCGGACGGGCGGTGCCTGCTCGGCAACAACGCCGCCTGGCCGGGGACGCCCGGCGAGCGGCGGTTCTCCTGCCTGGCCGGCTACGTGGAGCCGGGGGAGTCGGCCGAGGCCGCGGTGCTGCGCGAGGTCCGCGAGGAGGTCGGCGTCCCGGTCGAGGGCATCGCGTACGTGGGCAGCCAGGCGTGGCCGTTCCCCGGCTCCCTGATGCTCGGCTTCCTCGCCACCGCCGATCCGGAGCATCCGGTGCACCTCGACCCGGCGGAGATCGCGTACGCCCGGTGGTTCACCCGGCGGGAGATCGGCGCGGCGCTGGCCGGGCGGACGGTGGACGTCGGCGGTGCCCGGCTGGTCCTGCCGCCGCCGTCGTCGATCGCGCTCTTCCTGATCCACCGCTGGCTCGACGGCTGGGTGGACGGCGACCGCTGACGGGGGAGGGCTCGTGCGGTCCCGGCTCGTGACCGCCGTTGCCGCGACGGTCACGAGCCGGGAACACGGGCCGCCGTGGTCGGTGGGGCAAGGAAACGCGGCGGGGGAGCCGGTCCGACCACGACGGACGTCGGTCAGCTGCCGGGGCCGGGGAACCGGCGCCGGTGGGCCGGTTCGTCGAGCGGCAGCACCTTCACCCGTTGCCGGCCGGCGCGTACCGCGCCGACCGTCGACAGCGCCCGGGCCAGCAGCAGGGCGGCGTCCCGATCCTCGGCGTGGACGATCTGGCGGCGCGGCTCCGGAGTGGTGGTCTCGTCCCGCAGGCGGACCCCGCCGGCCCAGGCGGCGGCGATGTCCACGTCGGCGGCGGCGCGGATGTCGGTACGAACGATCAGGAACCGCATGTCGGTCTCCGGATGTACCGCGACGGATGGGAACGGGTGGAAGTTCCACGTCACTCTGGGGGTCATGTTACGCCGCGTGGTCGAGTCGGCAACCCGAACGCGATGATCGACCGCAGCATCGTCCGTTCGGCGGATGGTGGGTCGCGTGGTCGTGGACCCCGCACATGCGACGGGGCCGCCGGCATCGTGCCGACGGCCCCGCAGCGATCACCGGATCAGTCCAGATCGAACTGTCCGTTCTTCGTGCCGGCGAGGAAACCCAGCCAACCCGCGCGCTCGAAGAGCAGGACCGGGCCGCCGCGATCCTTGCTGTCCCGCAGGGCAACCGCGACCGGGCCGGTCCGGAGCGGGGCGACCTCGACGCAGTTGGAGGTCTGGCTGCGCGTGCTGGTACGCCACGGGGCGTCCGCCAGCTGCGCGAGGACGGACGGCGTGTTGCGGAATTCGTTCATCGTGCCACTCCTGAGGTGAAGCGTTGCGGTTAGCGAGTGGCGCCGCACGTCCCGACCCGAGGTCCCCCGTGGATCACCGTTCGGTCAGGCGCCCGGAATGCCGGCGGCGTTGGACGGGCGCCGTTGCCGGCCCGAACGCCACTGTGGACGGGGCCGCCGTCTCGGTCAGCCGCCCCGTCGCCTCGATCAGCCAGGAGAGGGTGTCCGATGCGGAGAGCGCCGCCGTGCGTAACCACTCAAACACTACTTTATAGCGATTTAGGGTGTTTACCTCGGTCGACATGACGTCGGTGAACCCCCCTTCGATGGCCAGGGTCTCCGGATCGAGGGGATCGGCGAACCGGTAGAGGGAGAACGCGGTCGGCGGGAGGTATCCCTCGCCGATCTGGGTGTCCCGGGGCAGCACGTGCAGCGTGACGTTCGGCAGCATGGCCAGCTCGCAGAGCTGCACCAACTGCTCGCGCAGCACCTCCGGCGGGCCGGCCCGCCTGCCCAGCGCCGCCTCCTCCAGCACGGCGGTGTAGCGGGGTGCGTCGGTGCCCCGGGTGAGCAGCTTCTGGCGGGCCAGCCGGGCCTGCACCTGGGTCTCGGTGTCCTCGGCGTCCGGGTCGCCGGCGTCCTCGCCGACCTGCCGGGCCGAGGCGATCCGCACCCGTGCGTAGCCCGGGGTCTGCAGCAGCCCCGGCACCAGGACCGGGTTGTACTCGCAGATCTCCGCGCAGCCCGCCTCCAGCTCGGCGAAGCCGCGCTGCTGCTGGGTCATCGCCGGGTAGGAGCGCAGCCAGCCGCGCATGTCGCCGGCCTCCTGGGTGATGCCCAGCAGCTCCTCCCGGAGCGCCTCGTCGGCGCCGTAGAGATCGAGCAGGTCGCGGACGTCCTGCGGGTCCGGCCGGCTGCGGCCGTTCTCCAGCCGGGACAACTTGGACGCGGAGGCCCAGCCGATCCGCTCGATGACCTGGTCCCCGGTGAGACCCGCGGTCTCGCGCAACCGGCGCAACTCGATGCCCAACCTGCGACGACGCAGGATCGGGCTCGGTGAGGCAGGAGGCACGGCGTCCTCTTTCCCGTCGACCGCCGCGGACGCGACGGTAACTGTATGAAATTCGCCCCCCACGGTCAGTATGGACGGCGCGACCGGCGTCGGTGGTTCCGGCGAGGGCGTGTCTTGCAGAAAAGAGGACCGTGGAGGGGGATGCCCGGCCGGTGGGCCGCCGTCCCGGCCCGACCCCCGCCTCCCCGACCGCGCCCCCGGGCGCGGGCCACCCCGCCGGAGGGACCCATGCGCACCGTCCTGCGCCGCCCGGACTTCCGCCTGCTCTTCGCCGGCCTGCTGGCCAGCATGGGCGCCGAGTCGATCCTGCTGCTGGCGCTCGCCGTCTGGGTGAAGGACCTGACCGGATCGGACGGCCTGGCCGGCGCCACCATCTTCGCCGTCATCGCGCCGATGACCGCGGCGCCGCTGGTCGGCTGGTTCGTCGACCGCCATCCGCGGCGGCCCTTCTTCGTGCTGGTCAACCTGGCCACCGCGGTACTGCTCACGCCGCTGTTCGCGGTCCGGGACCGGGCCGACGTGTGGATCATCTACGCGGTGGCGGCCCTGTACGGCCTGTCGTACATCACGCTGAGCGCGGCGCTCAGCGGGCTCATCCGGCACCTGGTCCCCGCCGAGCTGCTGGCCGAGGCGAACGGCGTGCTGCAGACCGTCCGGCAGGGGCTGCGGCTGATCGGGCCGCTGGCCGGCGCCGGGCTCTACGCCGCCGTCGGCGGGTGGCTGCTGGCCGCGCTGGCGATGGTCGGGTTCCTGGTCGCGGCCGTCGTCGTCGGCGCGCTGCGGGTGCCCGAGACGCCGGCGCCGGAGGTGCGGCTGCGCTGGCCCGCCGAGCTGGGCGCGGGGCTGCGGCACCTGGCCGGCGAGCCGGCGCTGCGCCGGGCGCTGTTCGGCTACGGCCTGGGCTCGCTGGTGATGGGGATCAGCGAGTCACTGATCTTCGCGTACGTCGACCGGGGGCTCGGCCGGGACGCCGCGTTCGTCGGCGTGCTGGTCACCGTGCAGGGGGTCGGGGGGTTGATCGGCGGGCTGCTCTCCGCGGGCGTGGTACGCCGGGCGGGCGAGGTCGGCACGCTCGCCGCCGGGGTCGCCTTCTTCGGGCCGGCCGCGCTGGCGCTGGCGTACCCGAGCCTGTGGCTCGGCTTCGCGGCGGTGCTGCTGGCCGGCGTCTCGCTGCCGCTGACCATGGTCGGGCTGCACACGCTCATCCAGCGGCGGACCCCCGCCGGGCTGATCGGCCGGGTCGCCGCGGCCGCGGAGGCGGTGGTCAGCGGCCCGCAGGCGCTCTCCATCGGGGTCGGCGCGCTGCTCGTGGGCGTGCTGGACTACCGGCTGCTGTTCGCCCTGATCGGCCTGGTCACCCTGCTGGCCGGCGGCTACCTCTGGCACCACCGCACCCTCACCCCGCCCCCCACCCCCGCCCCCTCTCCCCGCACCCCCGTCCCGACCCCCCGCCGTCCCGTCCCGTCCCCGCGCCACCCCGTCGATCATGAGGTTGTCGTCACGACACGCCGGCCGCGCGGGCGATAACGTCATGATCAACGGGCGGATGCGGGGCGGAAACGCGGGGCGGAAACGCGGCGGAGCGGCCGCCCGGTGGGCGACCGCTCCGGCGGGGTGCTGCGGGTCAGCCGGCGAGGCTGGCCAGGTGCTGCTTGACCTGCATGATGGAGGGGTTGGTCAGGGCGCTGCCGTCGGCGAAGCGCAGCGTCGGGACGGTCTGGTTGCCGCCGTTGACGCTCATCACGAACTCCGCGGCCTGCGGGTCCTGCTCGATGTCGACCACCTCGTACCCGATGCCCTCCCGGTCGAGCTGCGACTTCAGCCGGTGGCAGTAGCCGCACCAGGAGGTGGAATACATCGTCAACATGGTCAGATCCTCCAACGCTCGGCCACGGCTTGCCGATCAAGCCAAGGCTAACCGCTGCAACGTCCGGCCCGGCTGCGAGAATTCCGAGCTGTGGTGGTTCACTCAGCGACCGATCGGGTGCTCGCCGGGCTGGATCCGGAGCAGCGGTCGGCGGTGACCGCCCCGGCCGGCCCGGTCTGCATCCTGGCCGGCGCCGGCACCGGCAAGACGAGGGCGGTCACCTCCCGGATCGCCTACCGGGCCCTCTCCGGCGAGATCCCGGCCCGGCACGTGCTGGCGGTGACCTTCACCGCCCGGGCCGCCGCCGAGATGCGGGCCCGGCTCACCGTGCTCGGGGTGCACGGTGTCCAGGCGCGGACGTTCCACGCGGCGGCCCTGCGGCAGGTGCGCTACTTCGCGCCCCGGCTGCTGGCCGGGCGGGCCATGCCCGAGCTGCTGGACAGCAAGGTCCGGCTGGTGACCCTCGCCGCCGCGAAGGTGGGCCTGCGCACCGACCGGGCCGCCGCGCGGGACCTCGCCGGCGAGATCGAGTGGGCCAAGTCGTCGCTGGTCGAGCCCGGGGAGTACGTGGTGGCGGCGGCCAAGGCGCTGCGCGACACCCCGCACGAGCCGGCGAAGGTCGCCGACGTCTTCACCGCGTACGAGCGCCTCAAGCGGGCCAACGGGGTGATCGACTTCGAGGACATGCTGCGCGCCGCCGTCTGGGGGATCGAGGAGCATTCCGACGTCGCCGAGCAGGTCCGCGGCCAGTACCGGCACTTCGTCGTCGACGAGTACCAGGACGTCAACCCGCTGCAGCAGCGGCTGCTGGAGGCCTGGCTCGGCGGCCGCGACGACCTGACCGTGGTCGGCGACGCCAGCCAGACGATCTACTCCTTCACCGGCGCCACCTCCGCCTACCTGGTCGACTTCCCCCGCCGCTACCGGGGCGCCACCGTGGTCCGGCTGGTCCGCGACTACCGCTCCACCCCGCAGGTGGTCGGGCTGGCCAACGCGGTGATCTCCCAGGCCCGCGGGGCCGAGGCGCGGCTGCGCCTGGAACTGCTCGGCCAGCGTCCGCCCGGCCCCGAACCGGAGCTGCGGATCTTCACCGACGAGCCGGCCGAGGCCGCCGCGGTGGCCGCCCGCTGCCGGGCGCTGGTCGACGCCGGCACCCCGGCCCGCGAGATCGCCGTGCTGTTCCGCACCAACGCGCAGTCCGAGGCGTACGAGAAGGCGCTGACCGAGGTGGGCGTGCCGTACCAGGTGCAGGGGGCGGAGCGGTTCTTCGAGCGGGCCGAGGTGCGCCAGGCGATGGTGGCGCTGCGGGCCGCCACCCGCTCGATCCCGGGGGAGACCCCGCTGTCCGCCGCCGTGGTCGAGGCGCTCGCCGCGGTCGGCTGGGCGCCCGACGCCGCCCCGGCCGGCGGGGCCGCCCGTGAGGGCTGGGAGGCGCTCGCCGCGCTGGTCCAGCTCGCCGAGGAGTACGCGGCGACCCCCGAGGTGCTGCCGATCGGCCAGGCCGCCGCGGTGGAGCGCCCGGTCACCCTGGCCGACTTCAACGACGAGCTGGCCCGCCGGGCCGCCGCCCAGCACGTGCCGACCGTGGACGGGGTGACGCTGGCCTCCCTGCACTCGGCCAAGGGCCTGGAGTGGGACGCGGTCTTCCTGGTCGGGCTCTCCGAGGGCACGCTGCCCACCACGTACGCCAAGACCGCCGAGCAGGTCGAGGAGGAGCGCCGGCTGCTCTACGTCGGCATCACCCGGGCCCGCGAGTGGCTCTGGCTGTCGTACGCCTCGGCCCGCTCGCCGGGCGGGCGGGCCCGGCGGCCGACCCGGTTCCTGCCCCAGCTCGACCGTTCCGGCGGCGCCGAGCGGGCCGGCGCCGGGCCGGCCCGGCGGCCGGAGCGGCGCCGCACCCAGATCGTGTCCTGCCGGATCTGCGGCGCCACCCTGCTCGCCGGCCCGGACCGCAAGCTCGGCCGCTGCGCCACCTGTCCGTCCGACATAGACGAGGAACTGCACGAGCGGCTGTCCGAGTGGCGGTCGCGGGTGGCCGGCGCGCAGAAGGTCCCGGCCTACGTGGTGTTCACCGACGCCACCCTGACCGCGCTCGCCGAACGCCGGCCCGGCCGCCCCGAGGAACTCATCGCGATCGCCGGCATCGGACCGCGCAAGTTGGGCCTCTACGGGGAGTCGGTGCTGGCGCTGGTGGGGGGCGCGACGGTGGACGACGTCTGCCCGAAGAAAACTTTTGAAATCTAGCCGTAAATCGTTTGCCCTCGCCCCGGGGCGAGGAATAGCCTCATGACACACCTCGCGAGCGGCGCCATTCGGGCTGCTCAAGAGGCTGAGACCGAGCCGATACGAGAGAACGTCAGGGAGGTGGCACCAATGGAGATCTTCTACATCAACGAGCGTCCGGCGGCGCTGCCCGCTGCCGTCGCTCCGCTGTCGGCTGTCCGGGTTGCCGTCGCGGCCACGCGACCGTCGGCTCCGCAGGTGCACCAGGTCGAGGCTCAGGCCGAGCTGATCCTCGCCACCGTGCCGAACGGAGTCCAGGGGATCAGTGGCCTCACGGGCATGGGCATCGATGGCGCCAAGAAGCGCACGGATGTCCGCGGCGTTCCACCTCGAGGTAGACCGGTCTGACCACCAGACCACCGGCTCACCTCGAGGCCGCGGAACCCGCACACCGGGATCCGCGGCCTCAGTTTTTGTCCCGCCGAAGTACGTCGGAAATGCGATCCACGAGATCGAAGTGAGAGAGAGGTGACCGGGCGATGAGTCTGGCGTTGGCCCCGCTCGACGTGAGTGTCGAGCTGGAGGCGAACCTGCCCTGCCGGAAGTTCGACCCCGACCTGTGGTTCTCCGACTCGCCCGCCGAGCTCGAGCTGGCCAAGTCGCTCTGCGGGGACTGCCCGCTGCGCGTCGAGTGCCTCGCCGGTGCGGTGGAGCGGGCCGAGCCCTGGGGCGTCTGGGGTGGCGAGATCTTCGAGCGTGGCGCGGTCGTCCCGCGCAAGCGGCCCCGTGGCCGTCCGCGCAAGGAGGACGTCGCCCGTGACGCCGCGCTCCGGGTCGAGGCCGAGGCGCGCCTGGCGGCCAGTGGGCTGTCCGGGGCACGCAACGCGGTCCGGCTGGCGGCCTGACATGAACCCGATCCGTATCCACCCCGCCGGTGTCGCACCGGCGACGAGAGAGCTGACCACCATGCTGCACGTTCCGAACGGAGCTTTCGAGATGCAACTACTCCACGAAGCGTTGTCCCGGGCTCGAATGCGCCGGCCTCAGGCCGGTCGTATCACCACGAGCACTGAGGCAACCCGATCCGCCCGTACCGTCGCGATGAACAGCCGCCAGCAGTCGGCGCGTGACCTGGGCGTTCTCTGACACCCAACCGACGAGGGGGCGGGTGGCCGGTCCGGCCACCCGCCCCCTCGGCGTCTTCCCCGACTCAGGCGACCGGGGCGAAACCCGGCAGCCAGCGCTCCAGGATGCCCCGGTAGGGCGCCTTCGCCTCCAACTGGCAGAGCACGCCGATCGAGCCGAGCGTCACCCGGTGGATCATCAGGTATGACGGGGGCAGGTTGAGCTGCCGGCTGAGCTGGTAGGCGGGGGAGCGGGGGCTGGCGAGCCGGGCCGCCTCGGCGCGCAGCCAGGCCCGGGTGAACCGGAACTCCTCGGCGGCGATGGGCTCCAGCATCGGGCGGAGGAACTCGAGCACCGCCTGGGCGTCGATCTCCTCGGTGGAACCGATGAACCCCTCCGCCCGCAGGCCCGCCACCACCTCGTCGGCGTCGCCCCGCAGCGCCAGCGCGGCGATGCGACCGATCGGCTCGGGCGTGCCCTCCGGCATCCGCGCCACCGCGCCGAAGTCGATCACGCCGAGCCGGCTGTCGGCCAGCAGCCGGAAGTTGCCCGGGTGCGGGTCGGCGTGCAGCAGCCCGGCCCGTTGCGGCGCGGACAGGTGCAGGATGGCCATCAGCCGGCCCGCCTCGTCGCGCTGCTCCTCGGTGCCCTCCCGGATGATGTCGGCCAGCGGCGTGCCCTCGACCCACTCGGTGATCAGCACCCGGGGCGCCGCGGAGACCACGGCCGGGATGTAGATCTCCGGATCGTCCGCGTACGCGGCCGCGAAGGCGCGCTGGGACTCCGCCTCCAGCTCGTAGTCCAGTTCCTCGGTGATCCGTTCCCGGAGCTCCACCAGGAGCGGTTTGACGTCCAGCCCTGGCTGGATCGCCCGGAACATCCCGCCGAGCCGGGACAGCTGCTTGAGGTCGGCGAGCAGGGCGTCGCCGGCGCCCGGGTACTGGATCTTGACGGCGACGTCCCGGGTGTTCGGCGCGCCGGAGGGGCCGTACCCCGGCTCCCGCCACACCGCGCGGTGCACCTGGCCGATGCTGGCCGCGGCGGCGGGGGTGTCGTTGAACTCCACGAACCGGTCCCGCCAGTCCGGCCCGAGCTGCTCGGCGAGCACCTTGTGCACGCTGGCCGCCGGCAGCGGCGGCGCGGCCTCCTGGAGCTTGGTCAGCGCCTGCCGGTAGGGGGCGGCGATCTCCTCGGGCAACGCCGCCTCGAAGACCGACAGCGCCTGGCCGAACTTCATCGCGCCGCCCTTGAGCTGGCCCAACACGCTGAACAGCTGCTCGGCGGTGCGCTGCTGGATCTCCGCGGAGATCACGTCGGAGGCGAGCCCGGTGACGCGCTTACCCATGCCGAGGACGGTCCGACCGGCGAAGCCGAGCGGCAGAGCGGCGAGCTTGGCGGTCCGGGACACGGCCCGGCGCGGGATGTCGGTCACCCGGTCATTGTTACCGACGCGAGGGGCCCGCTGCTGCTCTGCGCCGGCCTCGGTGCTCACCGCCGCCCGCGGGAACACCCACAGGAGGGGTGCGGGGGCCAGACCCGGCGCCGGAACCGGCCCGGCCCGGGCACCTCCACCGCGCAGCCCAGCGTCTCCGGGGTGCCGCCGTCCAGCTGGGCCAGCGCCTCGGCGGTCGCGTACCCGCCGGCGGCCAGCAGCGTGGCGGCGGCGCACTGCTCCGGGCCGTCGGCCGCGAGCTGCGCGGCGAGCGCCGGCCAGTCCGGGTCACGGTCGGTCCGGTGCAGGTCGAGGCAGTTCAGGCAGGGCCCGACCGGGGGTCGGACGAGCGGCCCGATCACCGGTACGCCCTCCCGCAGCCCCACCAGCAGGTGCGGCTGCCGCCGCTGGGCGTACCGGGCGGCGAGCAGGGCGGCCGGCCGGTCGGCGCCGAGCCGGACCACCAGGTCGGCGCGGACCCGCCGGAGCGGACCGGTGCGGGTGCCCGGGGCGGCCCGCTCGACGGCGTCGCGGACCGCCGCGGCCAGCGGACGGCCCACCTCGGTGGCCGGGATGCCGGCGCCGACCAGGTCCGCCGGCCGGACCGTGCCGGCCAGGTCCGGGTGCACGTGCCCGACCCCCGCCTGGGCCAGCGCGACGGCCACCGCGGCGCCGAGCCGCCCGGCCCCGCTGACCACCACCCGGGCGGCCAGCCGGCGGCGCAGGACCTGGGCGGGCGTGCCGGGCAGTCGGGCGGCGGCCAGGGCGAGCGCGCCGGCCTCGGCGGCGAGCCGGGAGCGGACCGGTCCGGCCAGCTCCCGGGGCAGCAGGGCGTGCGCCGGCAGCAGCAGGCCCGCCGCCCGCAGCGCGTCGAGCAGGGTACGGGCGTCGTCGGGCGGCACGTCGGCGCCGGCCGCGTGCGCCAGGACGCGGCGTTCGCTGCGGCTGCCGTCGAGCAGGTCGAGCAGCCGGGCCGTCCGCGGGTCGGCGACCTCGAGCAGGACGGCCCGCCCGGGTTCGATCCCGAGCTGGAGGGTGTGCCGGTCGCGCCAGAGCCGGGTGAGGCCGGGCAGCAGCGTGGGCCGGGGCAGGGGAGGACGGGTCATGCGACGGATCGTGACCGTTCCCCTGCTGTCCGTCGATCGTTGTCCACAGGTGCGCGGCATCCTGTCCAGGGCTGTCCACAGGAATTGCCGCGATATCCACAACCGGCGGGTAACCCGTGTCGGTCACCCGACAGTACGGCCCGGAAACAGCGGGAGGGGTGGCCGACGGCCACCCCTCCCGCACGTCCGGGCCGGGTCAGACCTTCGCCTTGCCCAGGATGCGGTTCACTGTTGTGCCGCACACCGGACACTTGCCCTTGGCCATGTTCATCCCGGTCTTGGAGACCTCGATGCGTCCCTCGAAGTCGCGCTTCTCCTTGCACTTGACGCAGTAACCGTTGTAGGTCTGGGCCTGGTCGGCCACGGTGCCCTCCTCGTCTCGTCCGCCGGCCAATGGCTGCCGGCGGGGTTCCCGGCGGCGGGCCACGCGGGGCGCCGGCGCTGGGTCGTTCTCCGCGGCCACCCTCGTGACCGCTGGTCCGCGGACCCTACCCAGGTCTGGGCGGTTCCATGTCAGCTGTGCATCGACACTGTGAGGAAGTCGACGTCGAGAGTGTGCATGGCGAATTACGTCGGATAAGTCAGTTTGGCGGGGACACGCCGACCGAACCGTCCCGAAAGCCGTCGCCGGCCCCCCGAGCGGCGCTCGGACGGGTGATCACCTACGGTGGAGAGGGAGAGGCGTACGCGGCCCGCCGGCCGCCACGAAGGGTGACGGCGGTGCGCCGCGCGGGTCCGGCTAAGAATTTTTCGGGACTCCTGGCGACCAATCCCCATTTTCCGGGCGCGTGTCGAGGGGTTGACTCTTGCGGACCCCTGGTCACTACGCAGTAGCTTTCCTTCGTGGCAGGAATCCGAGGCTGCGCGGCCCGCTGATGGCAGGGGTGCGGAAGCCGGTCGTCGAGGTACGGCGCAGCCAGCGCCGGCGACGCACGGTGTCCGCCTACCGCGACGGCGAGCGGGTGGTCGTCCTCATTCCCGACCAGTTCTCCCGGGCCGAGGAGAGCGAGTGGGTCGACCGGATGCTCGCCCGGCTCGCCGCCCGGGAGGGGCGGCTGGCCCGCTCCGACGACGAGCTGCTCGTCCGGGCCACCCGGCTGATCAAGCTCTACCTGGCCGAGCACGGCGCGCAGGCCGTCCCGGCGAGCGTCCGCTGGGTCACCAACCAGAACGGCCGGTGGGGCTCCTGCACCCCGGCCGACGGCACCATCCGGCTCTCGCACCGGGTCCAGGACATGCCCGACTGGGTCATCGACTACGTGCTCCTGCACGAGCTGGCCCACCTCATCGTGCCGAGCCACAACGCCCGGTTCTGGGCGCTGGTCAGCCGCTACCCGAAGACCGAGCGGGCCCGGGGCTACCTGGAGGGCGTCGCCGCCGCCTCCGGCACCCCGCTGACCGACTGACCGGCCCCGGCCGCCCGCGCCACGGGCGTGGGATCCGGCGCGTCCGCGTAGGGTCGGGGCGTGGCAGGACGTGTGGTGGTGGCGTTGCTCATCCCGGTGACCTGGGCGCCTCCGGGCATCGATCCGGCGGGCTGGCGGGTCGCGCTCGCCGAGGACGTGGTCGACCTGCTCGCCACGCTCAACGAGGTGCAGACGGCGGTCGCGGTCACCCCCGCCGACCGGTGGCTCGCCGACGCGGTGGTCTGGCCGGGCACGGCCGTGTACGAGGTGCCCGAACCCACGCCGAACGCGGTGTTCGCCGCCCTCGACGGATTTGACCAGGCGGCCGTGGTGGCCGGGGACGCCCCCGACGTGCCGGGGCTGACCATCGGCAAGCTGCTCCGGCCGCTGACCAGCCGGCCGGTGGCGGTCGCGCCGGCCGAGGGCGGTCCCGGGCTGCTCGGCGTGGCCGCCCGGTTGCCCGTAGCGGAGTGGCTGCCGCCGCTGGACCTGGACCGCGCGCAACCGGCGGCCGTGCGCGCGGCGGCGCCGAGCCCCGGGGACCTGGCGGTGACCCCCGGCTGGCACCGGTTGCGCGGCGCGGCCGACCTGACCCGGCTCGACCCGGCGGTGGAGGGCTGGGAGGCCACCCGCGCGCTGCTCTCCGGCGCCGGCCGCCCCGGCTGAGCCCGCCCGTCCGCGGCCCCGGCCGGGCCGGCGGGTCCGCCGGCCCGACCAGGGGTGGTCAGCGGTTGTCGTCGCCCCCGGTGTCGTCGGTGCGCCGCTCGGGGCCGCCCGGCGCCTGCTCCTCCGGCCCGCCGGGGGCGGTGAAGTCGAAGTTCTCCAGCTCGCTGAGATCGAACTCGGACATCGCGAAGGCCACCGGGTCGGCGAAGTCGTCGTCCGAGGGGAGCAGGTCGGGGTGGCCCCAGAGGGCGTCCCGGCCGGCGATCCCGCGGTGCTCGGTGAGCGCCGCCCAGAGCGCCGCCGCCTCGCGCAGCCGGCGCGGGCGCAGCTCCAGGCCGACCAGCGCGGCGAAGGTCTGCTCGGCCGGGCCACCCGCGGCGCGGCGCCGGCGGAACGCCTCGCCGAGCCGGACCACGTTCGGCAGCCGGCCGCCGGCGGCGCTGTCCACCACGTGGCAGACCCAGCCCTCGACCAGGGCCAGCGCGGTCTCCAGCCGGGCCAGCGACGCCTTCTGCGCGGGGCTGTCCTCCGGGGTGAAGATGCCCTCCAGCGCGATCGCCTGCATCGACTCCGGGTCGGTCGGGTCGACCCGCCCCATCGCCTCCTCGATCGCCTCCCGGTTGACCCGGATGCCGGCGGCGTACGTCTCCACGGCGTTGAGCACGTGCCCGCGCAGCCACGGCACGTGCTGGAAGAGCCGCTGGTGGGCGGCCTCGCGCAGGGCCACGTAGAGACGGACCTCGTCCTCGGGCAGCTCCAGGCCCTCGCCGTACGCCCGGATGTTGGCCGGGATCAGCGCGGCCGTGCCGGCCGGGCCGAGCGGCAGCCCGATGTCGCCGGCGGAGAGCACCTCGGCGGCGAGCGAACCGAGCGCCTGACCGAGCTGGCCGCCGAAGAGCGCGCCACCGAGGGTGGCCACCATCGACTGCATCGGGCCGAGCTGGGCGCGGGCCTCCGGCGGCACCAGGTCGCCCATCGCGCCGACCATCCGGCTGGCCACCGGGTCGCAGAGCTTGCGCCAGACGTCCAGGGTCTTGTAGATCCACTCGTTGCGGTTCCAGGCCACCGAGGTCTGGATGCCCGAGGGCAGCGCGGAGGCGGGCTCGAGCCAGAGGTCGGCGAGCCGCAGCGCCTCCTCCACCGCGTTGCGCTCGTAGGGCGAGACCGCCGGGTCGCCGGCCGCGGCGAGCTGGCTGGCGGCGACCTGCCGGGCCAGGTCCCAGTTGACCGGCCCGCTGCCCGACGAGGAGAGCAGGTGCTGCAACTGCGACATGAACTGCTGCATCTGCGCGGGGTCGTTGGGGTCTGGTGGTTGCCCACCCGGGAGCGCGAATCCGAACGGAATATCAGGCACGACGTCTACGGTACGCGCGCCGCGCCCCAGGTCGCCCCCGCTGGCGTTGCGCTGAGGGCGAAGTCGCGGTTCACCCGCCGGAGCACCCCACCCCGGTCGGTACGCTCTGCCGCATGAAGCGTCGCGGCGTGACCGTCCTGCTCGGTGCTCTGCTCACCACCCTGCTCAGCATCGGCGTGCTCGGCGCGCCGATTCCCTACGTGGTGCTCGGCCCCGGGCCGACCGTGAACACGCTGGGCAAGGAGGACGGCAAGGACGTCATCGAGGTGACCGGCCGGGAGACCTCCACCTCCGCCGGGCAGCTGCGGCTGACCACGGTCGGCGTCCAGCCCACGGTCAAGCTGCGCTCGGCGCTGGCCGGCTGGTTCTCCGACGACGAGGCGGTGGTGCCGCGCGAGCTGGTGTACCCGCCGGGGGAGACCCAGCAGCAGGTCGAGGAGCGCAACGCCGAGGACTTCAAGGTCTCGCAGACCAGCGCGGAGACGGCGGCGCTGCGCGAACTGGGCTTCCCGGTGCAGGTGGTGGTCAAGACGGTCGCCGCCGACGGCCCGTCGGCCGGGGTGCTCAAGCCCGGCGACGTGGTGACCTCCGTCGACGGGCAGCCGGTGCCGGTGGCGTCCCGGCTCACCGAGCTGATCCGGGCGAAGCCGGCCGGGAGCACGCTGACGATCGGCTACACCCGGGGCGGCGCGGCGGCCACCGCGTCGGTCACCAGCCGCGAGCAGGACGGCCGGCCCCGGATCGGGATCGAGATCGAGCAGCAGCAGCCGCACCCGTTCACGGTGAAGATCGACCTGGAGGACATCGGCGGGCCGAGCGCCGGCCTGATGTTCGCCCTCGGCATCGTGGACAAGCTGACGCCCGCGGACCTGACCGGCGGGAAGGTCATCGCCGGCACCGGGACCATCGACGACGAGGGCCGGGTCGGGCCGATCGGCGGCATCGCGCAGAAGCTGGTCGGCGCCAAGCAGGCCGGCGCGACGGCGTTCCTGGTGCCGGCGGACAACTGCGCGGAGGCCGTCCGCAACCCGCAGCCCGGTCTGCCGTTGGTGAAGGTGGGTTCACTCGACGAGGCGCTCGCCGCGCTGGAGACGCTGCGCGCGGGCGGTCAGCCGACCCGCTGCTGACCGCTGACCGATCGGCCGCGCACCGGCCGGTCCGGCGGGTCGTCCGCGTTCGCCGGGCGGCGGAACCGGCGCGCCCGGCGGCCCCGGCGACCGGCCGCCCGGTGGCCGGCGCGCGGCTGCCGCCCGACCGTGACCCGACACCTTCAGGAAGACCCCGTACTCTGGGTGCCTGGTCGGAGCCGATCACATCGAGCGTGCGGAGCCAACAGTGGTCATGCGTAGCAGCAGCCCCCTGCCGAGGATGAGCCGACGCGGACGCGTCACGATCGGCGTCCTGGTCGGGGTGTTCGTGCTCTTCACCCTGCTCGGGTGGGGTGTTCAGGCGTGGACGGACTGGCTGTGGTTCGACGAGGTCCGTTACACCCAGATCTTCACCGGCGTGCTGGCCACCCGGTTGCTGCTCTTCCTCGCCGTCGGGCTGGGCATGGCGGTGGTCGTGGGCGGCAACCTCTGGCTCGCCCACCGGCTGCGCCCCCGGATGCGTCCGCACTCGCCCGAGCAGGCCACCCTGGAGCGGTACCGGATGCTGCTGAGCCCCCGGCTCGGCCTGTGGATCGCGGTGGTCGCCGCGGTCGTCGGCCTCTTCGCCGGGCTGAGCGCGCAGAGCCGGTGGAACCAGTGGCTGCTCTTCCGCAACGGCGGCGACTTCGGCGTCAAGGACCCGGAGTTCGGGGTGGACGTCGGCTTCTACGTCTTCCAGCTGCCGTTCTGGCGCTACCTGCTCGGGGTCGGCTTCACCGCGGTGGTGCTCTCGCTGATCGGCGCGCTGGCCGTGCACTACATCTTCGGCGGGGTCCGGCTGCAGGGCGTGGGCGACCGGATGACCAACGCCGCCCGGGCCCACCTGAGCACGCTGGTCGCGGTCTTCGTCCTGCTCAAGGCGATGGCGTACGTGCTGGACCGGCGGGCCATGCTGCTGGAGTACAACGACGGCGCCAACGTCTACGGCGCCGGCTACGCCGACGTCAACGCGCTGCTGCCGGCCAAGGAGATCCTCGCCTACATCTCCGTCGTGGTGGCGATCGCGATCATCGTGTTCTCCAACGCGTGGATGCGGAACCTGGTCTGGCCGGGCATCTCGCTGGCCCTGCTCGGCGTCTCCGCGGTCGCGATCGGTGGCATCTACCCCTGGGCGGTGCAGACCTTCGAGGTCAAGCCGAGCGCCCGGGACAAGGAGGCGCCGTACATCCAGCGCAGCATCGACGCCACCCGCGCCGCCTTCGGGCTGGAGATCACGAAGACCAGCCCGTACGCGGCGAACAACCTCACCCCGCCGCCGAGCCTGACCACCGACACCTCGGTGGTGCCGAACGTCCGGCTGCTCGACCCGCAACTGGTCAGCGAGACCTACACCCAGCTCCAGCAGGTCCGCGGCTTCTACGACTTCGGCCCGAAGCTGGACATCGACCGGTACGGGGTGAACGGCAAGATTCAGGACTACGTGGTCGGCGTCCGGGAGATCAACTACGGCGAGCTGACCGACCAGCAGAGCAACTGGATCAACCGGCACACCGTCTACACCCACGGCTACGGGCTGGTGGCCGCGCCGGCCAACCAGGTGGTCTGCGGCGGCCAGCCGTTCTTCGTCTCCGGCTTCCTCGGCGAGAAGTCGCAGGAGGCGTGCGCCTCGCAGACCGAGCAGATCCCGGCCAGCCAGCCGCGGATCTACTACGGCGAGCGGATGGAGGCCGGCGACTACGCGATCGTCGGCAAGGCCGACCCGGACGCCAACCCCGCCGAGTTCGACCGGCCGGTCGGCGACGGTGGCGACAACGGTCCGGAGTCCTACTACACCTACACCGGTGAGGGTGGCGTCGAGATCGGCTCGTTCACCCGCCGGCTGCTCTACGCGATCAAGGAGCAGGAGTCGAACTTCCTGCTCTCCGAGGCGGTCAACGAGAACTCCAAGCTGCTCTACGTGCGCAACCCGCGGGACCGGGTGGAGAAGGTTGCCCCGTTCCTCACCGTGGACGGCGACCCGTATCCGGCGGTGATCGACGGCCGGGTGCAGTGGATCGTGGACGGCTACACCACGGCCGCGACCTACCCGTACGCCGAGCGGGTCAACCTCCAGCAGGAGACGACCGACGAGCTCACCGGGCGGGGCACCTTCCAGCTGGCCCGGGAGAACGTCAACTACATCCGCAACTCGGTCAAGGCCACCGTCGACGCGTACGACGGCACCGTCCGGCTCTACGAGTTCGACGAGACCGACCCCGTGCTCAAGGCCTGGAACAAGGCCTTCGGCGGGGATCTGGTGCTGCCCAAGGCGCAGATCCCGGTGGAGCTGGCCGAGCACTTCCGCTACCCGGCCGACCTGTTCAAGGTGCAGCGCAACCTGCTCACCAAGTTCCACGTGACCAACCCGGGCGACTTCTACTCGGCGCAGGATTTCTGGCAGGTGCCGAACGTGCCGGACGCGCCGGACAGCGGGCAGAAGCAGCCGCCGTACTACCTGTTCACCCAGTTCCCCGGGCAGGACTCGCCGCGGTTCCAGCTCACCTCCGCGGTCACCCCGAACGGCCGGCAGAACCTGGCCGCGCTGATCTCCGGGTCGTACGTGGACGGGCAGCCGCAGCTGGAGGTGCTGGAGCTGCCGGACCAGACCCGGATCTCCGGCCCGGTGCAGGTGCACCAGCAGATGACCAACAACGCCAACATCCGCCAACAGCTGAACCTGCTCTCCTCCAACCAGGCCCAGGTGCAGTACGGCAACCTGCTCTCGCTGCCGTTCGGCGACGGGATGCTCTACGTCGAGCCGGTCTACGTCAAGAGCAACCAGCAGGACGCGTACCCGCTGCTGCAGAAGGTGCTGCTGTCGTACGGCGACGGCGGCTCCTACGTGGTGCTGGCCGACAACCTCGCCGACGGCATCAAGCAGCTCGTCGAGCAGGGCAAGCGGGCCGCCCAGGGCGCCCCGCCGCCGCCCACCGGCGGCACCCCGCCGCCGCCGACCGGGCCGCCGACCACCCCGCCGGCGCTCACCGGCGAGCTGGCGGAGGCGGCCAACCGGGTCCAGGCCGCGATCACCGAGGTGCGGGCCGCGCAGGCGTCCGGCGACTTCGAGCGGTACGGCCGCGCGCTCAAGGCGCTCGACGAGGCGCTGACCGCGTTCCAGCAGGCCCAGCAGGCGGCCTCGCCGGCGGCCACCCCGACGCCGGGCGGCAGTGCGCCGGCGAGCCCGACCGGCAGCCCGCCGCCCACGCCGAGCGGCGGCTGACCCGCGTACGACGACGCAGCCCCCGGCCCGCGGACCGACTCCGGTCCCGGCGCCGGGGGCTGTGTCGTCCACCCGACCGAATACCCGACCGGGGGCGTGCAACCTGCCGGCGCGTTGCCCCGTCCTGTCTGCAAACACGGCGAGGACCGGGGGGATGCGGGGTCGGGACATGAGAGACGCGCACAGTTTTGACGAGTTCTACCGCAGTACCTCCCGGCGGATGCTCAGGTACGGCTACGCGGTCGCCGGCGACTACACCGAGGCGCAGGACCTGGTGCAGGAGGCGTACGCCCGGGCCTGGCGGCAGTGGGGCAAGCTGGTCACCCATCCGGCGCCCGAGGCCTGGCTGCGCCTGGTGGTGGCCCGGTTGGCCACCGACCGGTGGCGTCGCCTGCACGGCCTACGGGTGGTGCTCAGCCGCACCGGACCACCGGCGTCGGTGCCCGCCCCCAACGAGGACAGCGTGCTCCTGGTGGGCGCGCTGCGTCAGCTGCCGGCCGCCCAGCGGCAGGCCCTCGCCCTGCACTACCTCTTCGACATGTCGGTGGAGGAGATCGCCCGGGAGACGGAGGTGCCGACCGGCACCGTGAAGTCCTGGCTCTCCCGGGGCCGTTCCCGGCTGGCGGCGCTGCTGCCCGGCCACTACCCGGAGCTGGAGGCCAACGATGTCGCGTGAACTGTCCGATCTCTACCGTTCGCTGGCCGACGACGCCGACCGCGGGCGGTTGGCGCTCCCCGAGGTGCTCCGGCGCCGGGCCGACCGTCGGGCCCGGGTCCGGGCCGCCGGCACCGCGCTCGCGGTGGCGGTGCTGGTCGGCGGCGTGGTGACCGGTGCCCGGATGACCCTCTCCGCCGGCCCGGCGCCCGTTCCGCAGCCCGCCGGGACGCCGACGCCGACGGCGGCGGCGACCGCCCCGTCCCCGACCCCGTCGGCGTCGCCGTCGGCACCACCGGCGACGTCGGGTGCCGGCCCGGGCGGTACCCCCTCGGTCGGCGCGGTCGAGCCGCCCACCTCCATCCCCGACCGGGCGTTCTTCACCCTGGCGAAGGCGAATCGCACCGGCCTGGAAACCGCCATCCGGGACACCCTGGCGCTGCCGGAGCTCTGCGACGCCCGCTACCCCAGCGAGGCCGCGGTCGTGCAGAGCCGCAGCCGCAACCTCGCCTACAAGCTGGCCGCCACCCCCGAGGGGCACGTCCCGGACGGCAGCTACGCGCACACCATCACCATCTACCGGTCCGGCCGGGCCGACGACTTCCTCCGGGAACTGCGCCAGGCGGTCCGCGACTGCCCGGAGCGGGAGGGGCAGAGCAACGGCACGCCGGCGACCTCCCGGCAGCGACTGCTCCCGGACAGCGGCTACGGCGACGAGTCGGTGCTGTTCGAGATGCGGGTGGCGGTGCGGGACACCAACGGCGATCCGACCGGCGACGACGAGATCCGCCTGGTCCGGGCGATCCGGGTCGGCGACGTGGTGACCGTGCTGTGGGAGCAGGGCTGGGAGAACACCTCCAGCAAGCGGTCCCAGGTCGACGCCGACAGCCGCCGGGCGGTCGACGCCGTCGAGGCCTGGCTGCGCTGAGCCGGCGACGGACCGGGCCGGCGCGGTCGCCGGCCCGGTCCGCCGGGGTCGAGGCGAAGTCCCAGGTCAGCGGGGGTTGGCGTCGGTGCCTGCCGGGTCGTTTTGCGGCAGCCCCGGGTGGTGCGCTACGGTTGACGAACCGACGCGGGGTGGAGCAGCTCGGTAGCTCGCTGGGCTCATAACCCAGAGGTCGCAGGTTCAAATCCTGTCCCCGCTACCACCCGGAACGGCCCCGAGGAGAATTCCTCGGGGCCGTTCCGCGTTCCGGCCCCCCGTCGGGTCCGGCCACGGTCACCTCCGCTCGCGCCGGATGCCCGCAGAGTCGTGTGGGCGCTCCCGCGGTGCCGCCCGGGCCGGTGGGATCCGGGGGCGGCTGATCATCCGGGCGGGGATGCGATAGAGTAGGTGAGCCGACGCGGGGTGGAGCAGCTCGGTAGCTCGCTGGGCTCATAACCCAGAGGTCGCAGGTTCAAATCCTGTCCCCGCTACTGTCCCGAAGGGCCCCGGATGATCTCCGGGGCCCTTCGGCGTTTCCGTGCCGGCGGCAACGGCCCCGGCGATTCCCGGTCGACCGGCCTGCCGGGCTTGCGGTTCTCGGCGAGGATGTGGGCATGTCTTCTTACGGCAAGTGGTGGGGCCGGCTGAGCGCGGTCCTCGGTGCGGTGGTGCTGTCGGTCTTCGTGCCCGTGGCGGCCTGGGCGTCCACCGGCACCGGTGAGCTGGTGGTGGAGGCCGCCCGACGGCGGCGCGGTGGCGGCTTCGGGTTCCTCGGGCTGCTCTGCTGCCTGGTGGTCGTCGCCGTGATCGTCTATCTGGTGTTCCGGCTGACCCGCAACCGTCGCGGCGGCCCGCCGCGCTGACGGATCCGTAGGGGTCCGCGTCCCCGGCCCCGGACCGCCGGGGCTCAGGCGGCCAGCGCGGCGTTGGCCTGGGCCATGAACCGGGACGTGGCGGCCCCGGCGTCGGCCCGGCCGGAGCGGACGCTCTCGGCGGCGTCGAGCAGCAGCGCGCGGACCCGGGGGTGGCCCGCCGGGGGCGGGCTCGGCGCCGGCCCCAGCCCACCGGCCAGGGCGGCGCCGAAGGCGGCGGCCCGCTGCTCCACCGGGTCGGTGAGGCTGCCCTCGGTGTAGCGGCGGACGGCCAGGCTGGGGCTGAGGCCGCGGTCGTGCCCGAGCACCGCGCCGGCCTCGCCGTTGGTGGTGAGGAAGTTGAGCACGTCCACCACCGCCGCCGGGTGCCGGGTGCCCCGGAAGGCCGCCCAGTACATCGACGCCCGGGCCCACTGGGCGGCCGGTGGCCCGGGGAAGGCCGCCAGGGCCAGCTGGTCCCGGCTCAGCCGCTGCAGCTCGGGCAGCTGGTGGGACCAGGCGAAGGAGGCGGCGGTGGCGCCGGTGACCACGAGCTGCCGGGACGGCTCGTCACTGTCGGCCTGCTCGACCAGGGCGGCGCTCGGCGTGGCCCGGCCCGCGCGGGCCCGCTTCCACAGCGCGAACCACTCGGTCAGCGTGTCGGCGGCGAAGCCGAGCTGCCGGCCCCGGTAGAGCTCGCCGCCCCGGGCGCGCAGCCAGAGCCAGAGCGCCCGGTAGTCGCCGGACGCGTCGACGGTGCCGGCGACCCGCCCGCCGCCGGCCCGGGTGACCTGTTGTGCCCAGGCGACGTACTGGGCCCAGGTCATCCCGGTGCGCGGCTCGGCCACCCGCAGCCGGCGCAGCAGGTCCCGGTTGAACACCAGCGCGGCGGCGGTCTGCGCGGCGGGCACGCCGACCGTCCGCCCGGCCACCTCGCCGTACCGGGCCAGGCCGACGGGCAGGGCGCTCAGGTCCAGCCGCCGGTCGGCGACGTACCCGCCGAGGTCGAGGACGATCTGGCGCTCCGCGTACTCGGTCAGCACGCTGTCGTCGAGCTGGAACAGGTCGGGCGCGTTGCCGCCGGCGGCCTGGGTGGCCAGCCGGTCGTAGTAGCCGGCGCTGCCCTGCCAGGTGATCCGGAAGGTGACCCGGTGGTTGCGCTCGGAGTAGAGCCGCAGGGCCCGTTCGGTGCGCTCGGCCCGGGTGGCGTCGCCCCACCAGAAGACCGACAGCTCGACCGGCCCGTCCTCGGTCCGGGTGGCCTGCTCCCCGGTGCACCCGGTCAGCCCGAGGACCGGGGTGCCCAGCAGCGCGGCGAGCACCCGGCGTCGGCCCGGATCCGCGCCGGGGCGGTGCAGCGGGGAGCGGGCGGCGGGCACGGGGCCTCCTGTGGGGATCGGGCGGCGGATCGGATCATTCACGCAGGCGCGCCGGAGGGTGTCAACGGCCTGTCCGGCCACACCGCCACCCGCCCGGACGTGGGCTTGCCGCCCGCGCCACCGCCCACCGGGCGTACGCAGGCCACATGGTGTACTAGGGCACGTGGAACTTCTGCACTCGGGCAAGGTCCGGGACGTCTACGCCGACGGCGACGACCTGATCCTGGTCGCCTCCGACCGGATCTCCATCTACGACGTGGTGCTGCCGACGCCGATCCCGGACAAGGGCCGACTGCTCACCGCGCTCTCGCTGTGGTGGTTCGAGCAGCTTTCCGACCTGGTGCCCAACCACGTCATCTCCGCCACCGACGTGCCGGCCGAGTTCGCCGGCCGGGCGATCCGTTGCCGGCGGCTGGAGATGGTCCCGGTGGAGTGCGTCGCCCGCGGCTACCTGACCGGCGGTGGCCTGAAGGAGTACCAGCACAGCGGCGCGGTCTCCGGCGTGCCGCTGCCGCGTGGCCTGGTCGAGGCGTCGATCCTGCCCGAGCCGATCTTCACCCCGTCCACCAAGGCGCCGGTGGGGGAGCACGACGAGCCGATCACCTTCGCCGAGGTGGTGGACAAGGTGGGCGCCGAGACCGCGGAGCGGCTGCGGCAGATCACCCTCGACGTCTACCGGCGGGGCGCCGAACTCGCCGCCGACCGGGGCATCCTGGTCGCCGACACCAAGATCGAGCTGGGCTGGGCGGCGGACGGCACGCTGATGATCGGCGACGAGCTGCTCACCTCCGACTCGTCCCGGTTCTGGCCGGCCGAGTCGTACCAGCCGGGGCGCGTCCAGTTCTCCTACGACAAGCAGTACGTCCGGGACTGGGCCACCACCAGCGGCTGGAACAAGCAGGCCCCCGCCCCCGAGGTGCCGGCCGAGGTGGTCGCGGCGACCCGGGCCCGCTACGTCGACGTCTACGAGAAGCTCACCGGCAACCGCTGGGACTGAGCGGCGCTCACTCCACCCAGTCGAGGGTGCGCCGCACCGCCTTGCGCCAGCTGCGCAGCTCGCGGTCGCGGTGCTCCGGGTCCATCGCCGGGGCCCACTCCGCGTCCGAGCGCCACTGCTCGCGCAGGGTCGCCAGGTCCGGCCAGAAGCCGACCGCGAGGCCGGCCGCGTACGCGGCGCCGAGGCAGGTGGTCTCGGTGATCCGGGACCGGATCACCGGCACGTCGAGCACGTCGGCGAGGAACTGCATGAGCAGCCCGTTGGCGGTCATCCCGCCGTCCACCCGCAGCCGGCGCAGCGCCACGTCCGAGTCGGCGTTCATCGCGTCCACCACCTCGCGGGTCTGCCAGGCCGAGGCCTCCAGCGCCGCGCGGGCCAGGTGCCCCTTGGTGATGTAGCCGGTCAGCCCGGCGATCACCCCGCGCGCGTCGCTGCGCCAGTGCGGGGCGAACAGCCCGGAGAAGGCCGGGACCACGTAGCAGCCGCCGTTGTCGTCGACCGTGCCGGCCAGCTCCTCGACCTGGGCGGCGGTGGAGATCAGCCCGAGGTTGTCCCGCAGCCACTGCACCAGCGAGCCGGTGACCGCGATCGCCCCCTCCAGCGCGTACGCGGCGGGTTGCCCGTCGATCCGGTAGGCGACCGTGGTGAGCAGGCCGTGCGCCGACGTGACCGGGCTGGCGCCGGTGTTGAGCAGCAGGAAGCTGCCGGTGCCGTAGGTGCACTTGGCCTCGCCCGGCTGGAAGCAGGTCTGCCCGAACAGGGCCGCCTGCTGGTCGCCGAGCGCGCTGGCCACCGGCACCCCGGCGAGCACCCCGGTGCCCTCCCCGTAGACCTCGGCGGAGCTGCGGATCTCCGGCAGCATGGCGGCCGGCACGCCCATCGCGTCGAGCAACTCCGGGTCCCAGTCCAGGGTGGTCAGGTCCATCAGCATGGTGCGGCTGGCGTTGGTCACGTCGGTGACGTGCCGGCCGGTCAGCTTCCAGATCAGCCAGCTGTCCATGGTGCCGAAGAGCACCTCGCCGGCCTCGGCGCGCTCGCGCAGCCCGTCCACGTGCTCCAGCAGCCAGCGCAGCTTGGGGCCGGCGAAGTAGGTGGCCAGCGGCAAACCGGTGCGGGCCCGGAACCGCTCCTCGCCGTGGGCCTGCGCCAGCCCGCGCAGCAGCGGGCCGGTGCGGGTGTCCTGCCAGACGATCGCGTTGGCCACCGGGCGGCCGGTGGCCCGGTCCCAGACCACGGTGGTCTCCCGCTGGTTGGTGATCCCGACCGCGGCCAGCCCGGCGGCGTCGGTGCCGGCGGCCTGCAGCGCCTCCCGGACCACCTGCTCGACGTTGTCCCAGATCTCCTCGGCGTCGTGCTCCACCCAGCCCGGCTGCGGGAAGAGCTGCCGGTGCTCGCGCTGCGCCACGGAGACGATCTCCCCGGCCCGGTCGAAGACGATGCACCGCGAGGAGGTGGTGCCCTGATCGATGGCGGCGACGTACTCTCCGGTCACGGCAGCACCGTACCCGGCCGGGCGTCCGGCCGCCGCCCGGCGCCCGCCGCGTCCGTCGGCACCGGGCCGGTGATGATCCGTACGATGTGCAGACGTGCGTGACATCGCCGTGTTCAGCGGAACCGCCCATCCCCAACTCGCCGCCGAGATCTGCGCCCACCTCGGTGTCCCCCTGCACCCGGTGCGGGTGTCCCGGTTCGCCAACGACTGCCTGGAAGTGCAGTTGCAGGCCAACTGCCGGGAGCGGGACGTCTTCCTGATCCAGCCGTTGGTGCCGCCGGTGCAGGAGCACCTGGTGGAACTGCTGCTCATGATCGACGCCGCCCGGGGCGCCTCGGCCGGCCGGATCACCGTGGTGCTGCCGCACTACGCGTACGCCCGGTCGGACAAGAAGGACGCGCCGCGGATCTCGATCGGCGGCCGGCTGGTGGCCGACCTGCTCACCTCGGCCGGCGCCGACCGGGTGCTGGCGATGACCCTGCACTCCCCGCAGGTGCACGGCTTCTTCAGCGTGCCCGTCGACCACCTGCACGCGCTGCGCGAACTCGCCGCCCACTTCAGCCGGTACGACCTGGGCAACACCGTGGTCGTCTCGCCGGACCTGGGCAACGCCAAGGAGGCGGCGGCCTTCGCCCGGCGGCTCGGCACCCCGGTGGCGGCCGGGGCGAAGCAGCGGTTCAGCGACGACCGGGTCAAGATCAGCGCGGTGATCGGGGACGTGGCGGACCGGGACGTGATCGTGCTGGACGACGAGATCGCCAAGGGCAGCACGGTGGTCGAGCTGATGGAGCACCTGCGCGGGCTCAAGGTGCGCTCGATCCGGCTGGCCTGCACGCACGGCCTCTTCTCCAGCGGGGCGCTCGACCGGCTGGGCGCGCAGGAGGGGGTGCTGGAGATCGTCTGCACCAACACGGTGCCGATCCCGGCGGAGAAGCGGGTGCCGAAGCTGAAGGTGCTCTCGGTGGCGCCGGCGTTGGCCGAGGCGATGCGCCGGATCCACAACGGCGAGTCGGTCAGCGCCCTCTTCGGCTGACGGTCAGTCGCGGCGGTGGCGGCCGGCGTGCTGGTGGGCACCGACCGCCGCGCTGATCCGTACCGTCGTGCCGGCGGCGCCGGTCTCGACCTCCATGCTGTCGCTGAGTTCCCGGGCCAGCCAGAGTCCCCAACCGCCGGCGGTGTCCGGCGCGGGCCGGCTCCGGTCCGCCAGCCGCCGGGCACTGATCCCGTGACCGCGGTCGGAGACCTCGCAGACCAGTTGCCCGGGCTGGCGCCACAGCCGCAGCGAGCCGTGCCCGCCGCCGTGCCGGACCGCGTTGGTGATCAGCTCGTTGACCGCGAGCACGAAGTCGTCCAGCCGCTGCCCGGAAAGCCCGGCGGCGTGCGCGCAGGAGGTGACCGAGTGCCGTAGCTCGGTCACCTGAGCCTGGTCGAAGGCTTCGGCGATCAGGAGGGAGGGTTCGATGGGCACAACCGTACGCGGTACCGGGGGATCAACGTTCGGCATGGACCCGTCCCGACAGCGCAGCTCGGAGTTATTCGCGGCATTTCCACCGTACGTCAGGGTTTCCCGGGGCGCATCAGCCGGGGTCGCGGGCGGCCTGCGGCGCTGTGGCATCGTGGCCTCCGTGCCGTCCCCACCCGGTGGTTTCGAGGTCCCGCTCTGGCGGGCCGTCGCGGTGTTCCGGGTCGCCTCTCTCGCGTACGTCTGCGTGGTGGTGCTCCGCGACGCGCACCGGTACGCCCACCCGCTCGCCGCGGCCGGGGTGGTCCTGGTGATGGCGGCCTGGACCGCGGTCACCGCGGTCGGGTACGCCCGCCCGCGGTGGCGGGGGTGGCCGCTGCTCCTGGCCGACCTCGGCGTCGTCCTCGGGATCCTGCTGGTCACTCCCTGGGTGGTCGGGCGCGCGGCGCTCGCCGCCGGGGTGACCACCCTGGCCGTGGCCTGGCTGGGCGGGCCGGTGCTGGCCTGGGCGGTCTCCGGGGGGCGGCGCCGGGGCGTCGTGGCCGCCCTGGTCCTCGGTGCCGCCGACCTGGCGACCCGGGGGATGGTCACCCCGTCGGCGCTCAACGGCGCGATCCTGATGCTGCTCGCCGGCGTGGTGGTGGGGCACGTGGCCCGGCTCGCGGTGACCGCCGAGGAGCGGCTGCACCGGGCGGTCGAGCTGGAGGCCGCGACCCGGGAACGGGAGCGGCTGGCCCGGGACATCCACGACTCGGTGCTCCAGGTGCTGGCCCTGGTGCAGCGGCGCGGCGCGCACCTGGACGGCGAGGCCGGCGAGTTGGCCCGGCTCGCCGGGGAGCAGGAGGCGGCGCTGCGGGCGCTCATCGCCGGGGCCGGCCCGGCCCCGGCCGCCACCGACGACGGTCCGCTGGATCTGCGCGCGCTGCTCGGCCGGTACGCCTCGGCGACGGTGTCGCTCTCGGCGCCGGCCACCCCGGTGCCGCTGCCCGGGCCGGTGGCCCGTGAGGTGGCTGCCGCCACGGCCGCCGCGCTGGACAACGTCGAGCGGCACGCGGGCGGCCGGGCCTGGGTGCTGGTCGAGGACGAGGGGACCACGGTGACGGTGTCGGTCCGCGACGAGGGGCCCGGGTTCCCGGCCGGCCGGCTGGCAGAGGCGGCGGAGCAGGGGCGGCTCGGGGTGGCCCGGTCCATCCGGGGCCGCCTGGCCGACCTCGGCGGCACCGTACGGATCACCTCGGCCCCGGGCGCCGGCACCGAGGTGGAGCTGACCGTGCCCCGGGCGCGTCGGTGAGCGCGAGGAGTGAGCCGGGTCGGCGAGCCCCGCAGTCGCCGAACGAAGGTGTCACCGTGAGCGTGGACAGGGGGGAGTGCCGGACGTGGCGCGGGTGATGGTGGTGGACGACCACCCGATGTGGCGTGAGGGGGTGGCCCGGGACCTGACCGAGGCCGGTCACCTGGTGGTGGCCACCAGCGGCGAGGGACGGCAGGCGGTACGCGTCGCCGCGGCCGCCCGGCCCGACGTGGTGGTGCTCGACCTGCAACTGCCGGACATCTCCGGCGTCGAGGTGATCCGGGGGCTGCGCGCGGTGCTGCCCGGGGTGCGGGTGCTGATGCTCTCGGCCAGCGGCGAGGCGCAGAGCGTGCTGGACGCGGTCAAGGCCGGCGCCACCGGCTACCTGGTGAAGTCCGCCGCGCCGGCCGAGTTCCTGGACGCGGTGCGCCGGACCGCCGCCGGTGAGCCGGTCTTCACCCCCGGCCTGGCCGGGCTGGTGCTCGGCGAGTACCGGCGGCTGGCGGCCGAGCCGACCGGGTCCGCCCCGGCGGGCTCCGGCACGCCGGGCCGGGACGGCGCGACGCCCCGGCTCACCGACCGGGAGACCGAGGTGCTGCGGCTGGTGGCCAAGGGGATGTCGTACAAGCAGATCGCCGAGCGGCTCGGGCTCTCCCACCGGACGGTGCAGAACCACGTGCAGAACACGCTGGGCAAGCTCCAGCTGCACAACCGGGTGGAGCTGACCCGGTACGCGATCGAGCGCGGGCTGGACGACTGACTCAGACCGAGTGCGGCGGGCGCGTCTCGTGGATGGCCAGCTCCTCCGCGCTGGCCCCACCGCCGGCCGACCCGGCGTCGTAGGCGACCGAGTCGGTCTCCTGGTCGGTGTGCGCCCCCTCGTCCGGTTCGACCAGCCGTCCCACCGAGGTGTCGGCGACGGTGCCCAGCCGGCCGTGGTCGTAGATCGAGACCGGCGACTTCGGGTCCGAGGTCGGTCCCGGGTCGATGATGTCCGCGTCGAGTTGCGCCTGCGCCGCCTGTTCCCGGCTGTCCGCCTCGGCGGCGATGTCCGGGTCGACCGGGCCGGCCAGCGGATCGTCCACCGGACGTTCGAAGGACTCCCGGCTCAGCTTGTAGTCGAGCGACTCGCCGTCGAGCTGCTCCTCGGCCGTGGTCCCGAACCGGTCCACCGCCACCGGGTCCCGGTCCCCGGGCAGCTGCGCCGGCTCCGGACCGTCCGCTTCCCGGCCGGTCAGGACGTCGTCCTTCGCGGTGGAGTCGTCGTCGGCGGTGTCGGGCAGGCCCTCCGCCTCGGGATCGGACACGGGGGTCGGGTACTCGTCGTCGCGCATGGCTGACCACTACCCACTCCCGGCACCCCCGTAACCGCCACCACCGGCTCCGCTGCCGGTCACCGGCTCGAATCGGGGACGCGGGGGGACGAAACGCCCGGCCATCCCGGCCGGCGGGGCGTCAGCCGCGTGCCGCGGCCTCGTCGTCGGGATGCAGGACGCACCAGACGACCTTGCCGTCGGGCAACCGGCTGCTGCCCCAACGGCGGGCCACGGTGTCGATGAGCAGCAGACCCCGGCCGCCGGTCGAGGTCAGCGGGGCCAGCCCGGCGTACGCCGGCTGCCGCGCCGAGTGGTCCCGGACCGCCAGGTGCAGCTCGCTGTCGCGGGGAGCCAGCCGGACCGTCATCGGGGTCCGCGCGTGGGCCACCACGTTGTTGACCATCTCGGTGACCGCGATGCAGCCCGGCTCGACCAGCCCCGGCACCCCCCACCGACGGCAGCCGTCGGTGACCAGCTGCCGGGCCTGCCGCGCGGCACCGACCGTGGGCGGCAGGTCGGCGGTGAGCACCGCGGCCATCGGCGCGGCGGCCAGCGCGGCCACCGCCCCGTCCAGGGTCGGCCAGGCGGGCACCCCGGCCACCGTGCCGGACGGGTCGTGGAGCAGCAGGTCGGCGGCGGGCCAGTCGAGCACCTCCCGGCGCACCTCGGCGAAGACCTGACCGGCCGCCGGCTCGGTCACCCGCAGGCCGGAGAGGTCGGCCACCACCGGACCGGGCCGGTCGCCGAGCCGGGCGAGCAGCGCGTCGCGCACGGTGTCGACCCCGGACGGGTCCAGCACGCCGGTCACCCGGACCACGGCGGACGACTCGTCCGTCTCCACCAGGCAACGCACGTCGGTCGGCATAATCGCCCTATTGTGCATGCCCGCTGCGGACCCCGCATCCGGCCGGCCGGTCGGGTTCATCAGCGGTCCGTCCGGGTCCGTCGGGCCATCGCCGCGACCGTGCCCACCGCCGTTCCGGCGGCCGCCAGCCCGAACGCCGCGGTCATCCGCACCAGCTGCCGCCGCCGGCCGTGCCAGCCCCCCTCGCGGCGGGCCGTGCCGTCGGGTTCGAAGAGGTTGCCGCTGCTGTCCCCGCGGGCCGCCGGCCCGAACTGGGTGCGGTGGGCGTACCAGCCGAGCGTCCGCTCGACCAGCGCCGGGGCGAGCCGCCACTGCAGGCCGATCAGCCGGGCGGCGCCGCCGGCGTACGCCTCCCGGCGCGGCCGGCGCAGCATCCGGACGATCGTCTCGGCGACCACCTCCGGCGGGTAGACCGGAGGCGGCGGCACCAGCTCCCGCCCGGAGTGGTTGGCGGTGTGCCGGTAGAACGGGGTGTCGATGGTCGCCGGCAGCACGGTGCAGATCGAGATGTTGCCCCGGCCGGTGACCCGCAGCTCCTGGCGGACCGTGTCGGCCAGGCCGCGGATGCCGTGCTTGGTGACGTTGTAGGCGGACTGGTACGGCATCGCCACCTCGGCCAGCACCGAGGCATTGTTGACCAGCACGCCGCCGCCGGCCGCACCCAGGTGCGGCAGCGCGGCCCGGGTGCCGTACACCGCGCCGAGCAGGTTCACCTCCAGCACCCGGCGGAACTCCTGCACCGGGATCTCGTCGAACAGGCCCACCGCGCTGACCGCCGCGTTGTTGACCCAGCCGTCGATCCGCCCGAACTCGGCGACCGCGCGGGCGGCCAACCGCTCCATCTCGGCCGGGTCGGTGACGTCGGTCGGTACGACCAGCGCCCGCCCGCCCAGGTCGCGACAGTTGCGGGCGACCTGGTGCAGGGCGGTCTCGGTGCGGGCGGCCAGCACCACGGCGGCGCCCCGGCGGGCGAGGGCGTACGCCGTCGCGGTGCCGATCCCGCTGGAGGCTCCAGTGATCACCACGGTGGCGTCGGCGAGGCGGCGGGTCAGCGGCATTCCTGGCCGGTACCCCGGCTGGCAGGGGTCATGCGACCGATTTCGGTCGGATCGCCGTCGGCGCGGCCGGTCCGGCCCGCGCTGTCCCGCCGTCCGAGCGGGGCGTACCGGGCCGGCGGACACTTGCCGCCGCGCAACTACCCGCCGGCCTCTTCCCGATCTGCCAGGTTTCGGCTCCCGAGCCCCGGGTTAATGGGACCCTCTGACCGGAGGACCACCGCTGGAAGAAATCGCATGGAGGTGACCCATGCGCGTCGGCCTCGTCTGCGCGCACGCCGGCCCGTCCAGCCACCTCGACGGCCCGGCCGTCGGCACCCACCAGCACATCGCGCGGGTCGCTGCCGAACTGGCCGCGCGCGGCCACGACGTCCGGCTCTACGAACGCCGGGACGACCCCGCGCTGCCGGAGACCGCCGAGCTGCACGGCTACCGGGTCGAGCGGGTGCCGGTCGGGCCGGCCGCCGCGCTGCCCACCGGCGAACTGGTCCCGTACGTCGCCGAGTTCGGTCGCTGGCTGGCCGACCGCTGGTCGGCCGACTGGACCCCGGACGTGGTGCACGGGCACTACTGGATCGGCGGGCTGGCCGCGGCGCACGCGGTGCGGGAGACCGACATCCCGGTGGTGCAGACCTTCCACTCGCTCGGCGTGGAGCAGCTGCGCCACCTCGGCCAGCAGTACGGCGGCCCGGGCGAGCGGATCCCGCTGGAGCGCGCGCTGACCCGGGCGGTGGACATCGCAGTCGCCCAGTGCAACGACGAGGTCGACGAGCTGACCCGGATGGGCCTGCAACGCACCTCGGTGGCGATGGTGCCGGCCGGGGTCGACATCGAGCAGTTCCACCCGGACGGCGAGGCCGCCCCGCGCGACCAGCGGGCCCGGATCCTCTCCGTCGGCGGGCTCTCGCCCGGGCACGGCCAGGACGACCTGATCCAGGCGATGCGGCTGGTCGGCGACGCCGAACTGGTCATCGCCGGGGGCCCGCCGGCCGAGCAGTTGGCCAACCACGCCGAGGCCCGCCGGCTGCGGGAGCTGGCCGACCGCAACGGGGTCGGCGAGCAGGTGAAGCTGGTCGGCGCGGTGCCGCACGACCAGATGGCCACCTGGTACCGCTCGGCCGACGTGGTGGCCTGCACCCCGCACTACTCCTCGGCCGGGCGGGTGTCGCTGGAGGCGATGGCCTGCGGCGTGCCGGTGGTCGGCTACGCGATGGGCGGCATCGCCGACGCGGTGGTCGACGAGGTCACCGGCCGGCTGGTGCCGCCGGGCGACGTGCGGACGCTGGGCGTGACGCTGCGCCGGCTGCTCGCCGACAACGCCGGCCGGTTCGCGTACGGGCACGCCGCGGTCGACCGGGTGCGGTGCAGCTACACCTGGGAGCGGACGGCGGGCGCGCTGGAGCGCCTCTACGAGCGGGTGGTCCGCCGCCGCAAGCCGGTCGAGGCGGCCTGACGGATTCCGGTCCCGGTTCTCCGGGCCGGGTCAGCCGGCGCGACCGGCGCCGACCATGGCCCGCTGCCGGTCCCCGGCGACCGCGTGGTGGTGCTGCGGCTCGGCGTAGCGGGTCAGCCCGATCACCGCGGCCAGGGTGACCAGGAAGCCGGTCGCGGCCAGCCACTCCCGGCCGGGCCAGATCTTGTCGTTGAGCAGCAGCAGGCCGACGATCGCCGCGGGCACCGCCCCGGCCGCGTCCATCGCCGCCACCGCCGCCGTGGTGGAGCCGCGCTGCATGGCCAGGCCGAGCAGCAGCTGGCCGACCACGGAGTGCGCGATCAGCAGGTAGAGCAGCGGGTTGCCGAGGAACGCCTCGGCGGTCGGCGCGGAGGCCAGCGGCCGCGCCGCCACCGCGGCGGCGGAGAACGCCAGCCCGGCCAGCGAGCCGAGCGCCACCGAACCGGGCGCGCCGTGCAGCCGCACCGCGAAGAAGCCGAGCGCCGCGATCACCCCGAGCGCCACCAGCAGGGCCACCGTGCCGGCCGTACCGAGCTGCCGGGACGGCGCCGGCCGGGCGGAAAGCACCAGCGCGGTGATCCCGCCGAAGAGCAGCACCAGCAGCACCACCTCGGCCACCGGTAGTCGCCACTTCAGCAGCAGCACGCCGAGCAGCGCGGTCACCCCGAGCCCGGCCGCGACGCTGGCCTGGACCAGGAACAGCGGCAGGTCCCGTCGGGCCAGGAAGGCCAGCACGAACCCGGCCACCTGGCAGAGCAGCCCGACCAGGTAGGTGCGGTGCCCGGCCAGCCGCAGCAGCAGGCCGGGATCGAAGGTGTGGTGCACCGTGGTGCGGGCGGCCGCGACCGACTGGAGCAGATTGGCGATGCCGTACGCGACGATCATCGACGCAAGGAAGCACCAGCCGGAGGAGGACATCTGGCGAGGATAGAGGCTGGCCGCTGTCAGTGCTCGATTGGCCGAGCCAGCCGGGCGAGGATGTCGGCGTGCAGCGCGCCGTTGCTGGCCACCGCGCTGTTCTCGGCGTCGGTGCGGCCCGCCGGGGCCGGCGTGCCGGCCAGGTCGGTGAAGGTGCCGCCCGCCTCGGTGACGATCGGCACCAGCGCGGCGATGTCCCACAGCGACAGCTCCGGCTCCACCATCACGTCCAGCGCGCCCTCGGCGAGCAGCATGTACCCGTAGAAGTCGCCGTACGCCCGGCTGCGCCAGCTGTCCCGCATGATGCCGAGCATGGCGTCCAGCCGGCCGTTGGCCGTCCACCCGTCCAGCGAGGAGTAGCAGAAGCTGGCGTCGACGAGCTGCCGCACCCCGGAGACCCGGATCGGGGCGCCGCCGTCGGCGTCCGGCCCGGCGTAGGCGCCCGCGCCGCGCGCCGCCCACCAGCGGCGGCCCAGCGCCGGGGCGGAGACCAGCCCGACGACCGGCCGGCCGCCCTCCAGCAGGGCGATCAGGGTGGCCCAGATCGGCACCCCCCGGATGTAGTTCTTGGTGCCGTCGATCGGGTCGACCACCCACTGCCGGTCGTCCGGGCCGGTCGGCGGCGCCTCGCCGTACTCCTCGCCGAGCAGGCCGTCTTCCGGGCGGTGCTCGGCGAGCAACGCGCGGATCGCCCGCTCCACGGCGGTGTCCGCGTCGGAGACCGGGGTCAGGTCGGGCTTCGCCTCGACCCGCAGGTCGAGCGCGCGGAACCGGGCCGTGGAGACCGCGTCGGCGGCGTCCGCGAGCAGGTGGGCGAGGGCGAGATCATCGGCGTACCCGGTCATGTGCGCAACCTAGTCGATCCGTGAATCACCCGGCGGCGGGCGGCTCGCCGCGGTGCTCGGGCTCGCCGCGCGGGTCGCCCTCGCCGGCCCGCGAGGCCAGCAGCCGGCGGTACGACGCCAGCCGGCGCGGGTCGGCCTTGCCCGCCGCGACCCAGGCGTCCAGCCCGCAGTCCGGCGCGTCGGCGGTGTGCGGGCAGTTGGCCGGGCAGTCCGCCGTCCCCTCCACCAGGTCGGGGAAGCCGTGCAGCAGGCTGTCGGCGGAGACGTGCGCCAGCCCGAAGCTGCGTACCCCGGGGGTGTCGATGATCCATCCCGCGGCGTCAGCGCCGCCCGGCGCCAGCGGCAGCCGCAGTGCCACCGCGCTGGTCGAGGTGTGCCGCCCCCGGCCGATCGCGCTGACCGTGCCGACCGCCCGGGCGGCCTCCGGCACCAGCCGGTTCACCAGCGTCGACTTGCCCACCCCGGAGTGCCCCACCATGACCGAGACCCGCCCGGCGAGCAGGCTGCGCAGGGCGTTGAGGTCGGAGTCCGGGCGGATCAGCACGTACGGCAGTTCCAGCTCGGCGTAGTAGCCGAGCACCGCGTCGGGACCGGCCAGGTCGGCCTTGGTCAGGCAGAGCAGCGGCTCGATGTCGGCGTCGTACGCGGCCACCAGGCAGCGGTCGATGAACCCGGTGCGCGGCGGCGGGTCGGCCAGCGCGCTGACGATCACCAGCTGGTCGGCGTTGGCCACCACCACCCGTTCCAGCCGCCCCTCGGCGGTGGTCGCGTCGTCCTCCGCGGTGCGCCGCAGCACCGAGCGGCGCTCGGTGATCCGGACGATCCGGGCCAGCGCGCCGGCCGTGCCGGAGGTGTCCCCGACCAGGCTGACCCGGTCGCCGACCACCACCGACTTGCGTCCCAGCTCGCGGGCCCGCATGGCGGTCACCGGGTGCGCGTCGGCGCCGGTGTCCGGTAGCAGCACGCAGGTGTAGCGGCCCCGGTCGACGGCGATGACGAAGCCGTCCACCGCGTCGGCGTGCCGGGGGCGGGTGCGGGTACGCGGGCGCGAGGACTTCCCGGGCCGGACCCGTACGTCGTCCTCGTCGTACTCCCGCCGCCTGGTCGCCAGGACCCGTCCCCTCTACCCGTCAGCTCTTGCCGGTCACCACTGCTGACCATAGTGCCGGGAACTCGGGCATCGTCTTCGAGGTACACGCCACGTCGTCCAACTCGATGCCCGGCACGGCGAGCCCGGCGACCGCGGCGGCGTGCGCCATCCGGTGGTCGGCGTAGGTGCGGAACGTCCCGCCGCGCAGCGGGCGCGGCCGGATCTCCAGCCCGTCCCGGGACTCGGTGAGGTCGGCGCCGAGCGCGGCGAACTCCCGTGCCAGCGCGGCGATCCGGTCGGTCTCGTGGCCGCGGATGTGCGCCACCCCGGTGAACCGGGACGGCGAGTCGGCCAGCATCGCCAGCGCGGTCAGCGCCGGGGTCAGCTCGCTGACGTCGGAGAGGTCGGCCTCGATGCCGTGCACCGTGCCGGTGCCGCGCACGGTCAGCCCGGCGGTGGAGAGCGTCACCTCGCCACCCATCCGCTGCAGCAGCGAGCGGAGCTGCTCGACCGGCTGGGCGCTGCTGCGCGGCCAGCCCTGCAGCGTCACCTCGCCGCCGGTGACCAGGGCGGCGGCGAAGAACGGTACCGCGCCGGAGAGATCCGGCTCGATCGTCCAGCCGCGCCCGGTGAGCGGGCCCGGCTCGACCGCCCAGACGTCGGGGGTGGCGTCGTCCACCGCGGCGCCGGCGGCGCGCAGCATCTGCACCGTCATCCGCAGGTGCGGCGCGGAGGGCACCGGCGGGCCGACGTGCCGGACCACCACGCCCCGGTCGAAGCGCGGGGCGGCCAGCAGCAGCCCGGAGACCAGCTGG
The DNA here is from genome assembly GCF_056780015.1 of Micromonospora sp. R311. Classification (NCBI taxonomy): domain Bacteria; kingdom Bacillati; phylum Actinomycetota; class Actinomycetes; order Micromonosporales; family Micromonosporaceae; genus Micromonospora; species Micromonospora sp. R311. The sequence goes on along the minus strand of NZ_JBSWCE010000002.1, from coordinate 146,206 downwards.
CTGGAGGCGGAGGCGTCGATGACCACCTCGCCACCGGTGACCCGGCCGGCGCCGAGCACGGTCAGCGGCAGGCTGCCGGTGGGCGGGGTGTCGATCCGTACCCCGAGCGAGCGCAGCGCGCCGATCAGCGGGCCGAGCGGGCGGATCCGGGCCTGCGGGTCGCCGTCGAAGGTGATCCGCCCGTCGGCCAGCCCGGCCACCGGCGGGACGAAGCGCATCACCGTGCCGGCCAGGCCGACGTCGACGTGGGCCGGGCCGACCAGCCGGTGCGGCCGCACCAGCCAGCGGTCGTCGTCGCTGATCGACATGTGCGCGCCCATCGCCCGCAGCCCGGCGGCCATCAGCTCGGTGTCCCGGGCCCGCAGCGGCCCGGCCAGCGTCGACGGCCCGCTGGCCAGCGCGCTGAGCACCAGGGCGCGGGCGGTCATCGACTTGGAGCCGGGCAGCCGCACGCTGGCCGCGACCGGGTCGGAGGCGGTCGGTGCGGTCCACGGCTGCAGCGGCCGGGTCGCGGTCAGGTTCCCCACGGTTACATTCTGCCGTGTCCGGCGGTCGGCGGCGCCGGCCGACCCGGGAGCTCCCGGTTGGCGGGACAGCCGAGCGGCCGCCGGCGGGTTAGCGTGTGCGACATGTGCGGGAGGTACGCGACGACCCGGAGCGCGGGTGACCTGAGCGCGCTGTTCGAGTCGTACGACGACACCGACGGCCGGCTCGCCCCCGACCACAACGTGGCGCCGACCGACCCGGTGCCGCTGGTCCGGGTCACCCCCGAGGGGCACCGCGCGCTGTCGGTCGGCCGGTGGGGCCTGGTGCCGCCCTGGTCCCGGTCGCCGGCCGGGGCCGCCCGCATGATCAACGCCCGGTCGGAGACGGTCGCCACCAGCCGGGCGTACGCCGGCGCCTTCGCCCGCCGCCGCTGCCTCGTCCCCGCCGACGGCTGGTACGAGTGGGTCCGCTCGGCGGGCGCCGGGAAGCAGGCCTACTACATGACCCCGCTCGACGGCTCGGTGCTCGCCTTCGCCGGCATCTGGTCGGTCTGGGACGGGCCCACCGGGCCGCTGCTGACCTGCAGCGTGCTGACCACCGCCGCGCGCGGCGAGCTGGCCGAGGTGCACGAGCGGATGCCGCTGCTGCTGCCCCGGGAGCGCTGGGCGGGGTGGCTGGCCCCGGGTGGCGAGCCGGACGCGCTGCTCACCCCGCCGCCGCTGGACTGGCTCGGCGGGCTGGAGATCCGGCCGGTGGGGCCGGCGGTCGGCGACGTCCGTAACGACGGTCCGGAGCTGACCGCCCGGGTGCCGGTGGCGCGGGCCGCCGAGCCGGAGGAACTGACACTTTTCTGACAGCGTCAACGACATTGTCGCCGACTGATTTGCCAGTGTTGCGGGTGAAACGTCGCCTGAATATTCGGCCGACTTTACGGCAGAGTCTTGTCCCCGTGTCCGGAAGTGCGATACAACACAGCGCCGGTGGTGGGTGTCGATCCGCACGGGGTGGACGACGCCCATCGATCTTGCCGGTCCCACGGGGGAGGTGGGTGGATGACACGGGCACGTATGCCCCGCCCGCACGAGGTGGCCGCCGCACGACGAGATCCGCGACTGCTGCGGGCGTTGCGGGAGCGGCGACAGGACGACGCATGGCGGACCAGAGGAACCTGCCAGAGCGTCGATCCGGAAACGTTCTTTCCGGCGCCCAACGAGCCGGCGGACGCCGCCGTCGCCCTCTGCCGCAGCTGCGATGTGCAGGGCTCCTGCCTGGCCTGGGCGCTGGAGGTGGGTGACTGCCACGGGGTGTGGGGCGGCACCACCCCGCGCGAACGCCGGGCCATGCTGGTCGCCTGGCGCTCGGAGGTGCAGCCGGATCCGGACGCCGCCGACGAGGCCGGGCCGCCGGTGCGGGACCGCCTGCTCACCCTGGTGCCGCTGAGCTGACCGCCGACTGAGTCGACCGCGACCGGCCCGTGAACCACGGGCCGGTCGCTCGTCGTACCGCCGGGCGGTTCGGGCGGGAGTGCGCGGCCCGGCGGCGGCGCGGGGCGCAGAATGGGCCGGTGCCGACCAGCGAAGAGATCGCCACCCCACGGGGCCCGGCCCGGGTGGAGACCGACCTGCCCGCCGGGCCGCCGGTCGCCCTGCTGGTGCTCGGGCACGGTGCCGGCGGCGGCGTCGACGCACCGGACCTGCTGGCCCTCCGCGACGCGGCGGTCGGCGCCGGGCTGGTGGTGTCCCGGGTGACGCAGCCCTACCGGGTCGCCGGTCGGCGCGCGCCGGCCCCGGCCGGCCACCTCGACGAGGCGTGGAGCGCGGTGCTGGCCGCGCTGCGCGACCGGCATCCCGGCGTACCGCTGCTGGTGGGCGGCCGGTCCAGCGGCGCGCGGGTGGCCTGCCGCACCGCGCGGGCGGTGGCCGCCGCCGGCGTGGTGGCGCTGGCGTTTCCGCTGCACCCGCCCGGGCGGCCGGAGCGGTCCCGGGCGGCGGAGTTGGCGACCGGCCTGCCGACGCTGGTGGTCAACGGCGATCGCGACCCGTTCGGGGTGCCCGCACCCGGGCCGGCGGTACGCGTGGTGACCCGTCCGGGACAGCGGCACGACCTGCGTGGCGATCCGGCCGGGACGGCCGCCGTGGTGCTCGACTGGCTGCGCGGGCGGGGCTGGGCGCGGGCCTGACCGGGCCGCCCGGCGCGCCGGACGGGCCGTTTCCGGCGGCGGCGGCGGGTCGTTGCACCGGTTGGTGCCGTTCGCCCGGTTCGGGCGGCGGCACCGGTCCTCCCAGGCCCTTCCTGGTCCCAGCGTCGGCCCCTGGCCGGGGCCGGGGCCAGGAACGGGGACCGGGGTCGGAATGATCCGGCCGGCGGTTCGCGTTGCACCCCCCGGACGACATTTCTGGCGAGAGGGGTGACCGGTGCCGACCGAGACACGGGCCCGGGAGCGGGACGAGCGGGACGCACGGCGGCTGCGGCAACTGCTGGGCGGCCCGGACTGGCCCGCGGCGGTGCCGCCGGCCGGTTCGGCGGTGGTGAGCACCGGCACACCCGACGGAAGTGAATCTGCCGGTACGTCCGTGCGCGTATCCTCGGCGGGTAAGCATCCGACGCGAGGGGATGTGCGGTTGACCACCGAGAAGACGGACGAGCGCAGGGCCCGCTTCGAGCGGGACGCGATGCCCTTCGTCGATCAGCTCTACGCTGCCGGGCTGCGGATGACCCGCAATCCGGCGGATGCCGAGGACCTGGTCCAGGAGACGTACCTGAAGGCGTACGCCGCCTTCCACCAGTTCGAGCAGGGCACCAACCTGAAGGCCTGGCTCTACCGGATCCTGACCAACACCTACATCAACTCCTACCGCCGCCGGCAGCGCCAGCCGATCCAGGCGCCGACCGACGAGATCACCGACTGGCAGCTGGCCGAGGCCGAGTCGCACACCTCCAGCGGGTTGCGCTCGGCGGAGACCGAGGCGCTGGACCGGCTGCCGGACAGCGACGTCAAGGAAGCCCTCCAGCAGCTGCCGGAGGAGTTCCGCCTGGCGGTCTACCTCACCGACGTCGAGGGCTTCTCCTACAAGGAGGTCGCCGACATCATGGGCACGCCGATCGGCACGGTGATGTCGCGGTTGCACCGCGGCCGTCGTAATCTGCGCAAGCTGCTCGAGCAGTACGCGGCCGAGCGGGGTTTCAGCTCCGCCTCGTCGTCGAAGGGCTCGACCGCTGCCGCCGGCCGGGAGGTGTGACGTGAGCTGTGGAGAGCCGCACGAGACGGACTGCCGCGAGGTGCTCGAGGAGGTCTACCTCTACCTCGACCTCGAGTGCGCCGAGGAGCGGCGCACGCTGATCCGCTACCACCTCGACGAGTGTGGCCCCTGCCTGCGCGAGTACGGCATCGAGCAGGAGGTCAAGGCGCTGGTCGCCCGCTGCTGCGGCAACGAGACCGCGCCCGACCAGCTGCGCGAGCGGCTCCGGGTGCGCATCGCCGAGCTGGTGGTCTTCGAGAGCAGCGAGTCGCGGGAACTGGCCGACTGAGCGCGGCCGGATGACGAAACACCGGTGGCCCGGGTCGGTCTCGACCCGGGCCACCGGTGTCTCCGGCGCCAGGGCCGGGGCGGTGCCACGCCGGACGTCGTCCGGCACGCCGCCTCAGGAGTTGGGGCGCTTGCCGTGGTTCGCGCCGCTCTTCTTGCGGGCCTTCTTCTTGCGGGCCTTCTTCGCCATGGTGACCTCCTCGTGATGGGCCGGATCCGCCTGCGCACGATCCCGGCGCCGGTGCGCGCACCGGTCCGCCCGGCGCCCGGTCCGACCTGCTGATGCTAGTGCCGCGGGCACCCGCGGCCGTCGCCGGGCCGGAACCGGCGGGCGCCGGCCGCGTGGCCGGGCCGGCGGCGATCCGGAGTGGAATGCGGGCTGGTGCCGCCGCTCCCCGCCCGCCGGCGCCCCGCCACATGATTGGATACGTCGGCAGGTAACCGCGAGAGGGAGGGCCGGGCAGATGGCCGAGGAGATCCGCGCCGAGATGGTGGCGAACGTCTGGAAGGTCGTCGCGTCGACCGGGGACACCGTGTCCGAGGGGGACACCCTGGTGATCCTGGAGTCGATGAAGATGGAGATCCCGGTCGTGGCCGAGTCCGACGGCGTCGTCCGCCAGCTCGCCGTGAACGAGGGTGACGTGGTGCAGGACGGCGACCTGATCGCGGTGATCGATTGACCGGCCTGCTGGTCCGCCGGGCCACCCCGGCCGACTTCGCGGCGGTGGCCCGGCTGACGGTGGCCGCGTACGAGGCCGACGGGCAGCTCAAGGGCGAGCACGGTTACGCCGCCACGCTCGCCGACGTGGCGACCCGGGCCGAGCACGGGGAGGTGCTGGTCGCCGTCGACGAGGCCACCGGCGAGGCGCTCGGCTCGGTGACCTTCGTACTGCCCGGCACCCGGTACGCCGAGCTCTCCGCCGCCGGCGAGGCGGAGTTCCGGATGCTGGCCGTGGACCCGGCCGCCCAGGGGCGGGGTGTGGGGGCCGCCCTGGTCGACGCCTGCGTGGCGCGCGCCACCGAGCTGGGCTGCACGGCCGTGGTGATCTGTGTCCGCAGCGGCTTCGCCACCGCGGCCCACCGCCTCTACCAGCGGCGCGGCTTCGTCCGTATTCCGGAGCTGGACTGGTCACCGGTGGCCGGCGTGGAGCTGCACGGCCTGCGCCTCGACCTCACCCCGGCCGGCTGATCCGGCCCCACCGCCCGCCCGGCCGGCCGCGCCCGCAAGCCGAGTGCGCCGGCCGTGGCCCCGGATGGGTCCGGGCTACCGGCCGATCGCGGCGAGCAGCTCGTCGGCCACCTTCAGCGCGATCCGGCGCCGCTCCTCGTCGCTGATGCCCGGGGTCCGGACGGCGAACCAGCTGCTGTGCACGGCGAAGAGCGACAGTGCCGCGCGCAGCTGGGCCTCCGGTGAGTCGTCACCCCGGAAGAGCGCCTCGGCCAGCTTCAGCATCCGGCCGCGCATCTGCTGCCCGGCGGAGAGGCTCTTGAGCACGGTCTGGTTCTGCTCGAAGAAGCGCATCACCGAGGGCTGCTCGCTGGCGAACATCGCGTCGGCGTAGCGGGCGATCAGGGTGCGCCGGGTCTCCACCGTGGCGGGCTGCGCCTCGGCCCAGGAGATGAGAGCGTCGATCTGCTCCAGCCGGTCCTCGACGAAGCTGGTGACGATCTCGTCCTTGCTCTTGAAGTGGTAGTAGAGCGCCGCCTTGGTCACGTTGAGCCGCTCGGCGATCTCCCGCAGCGAGGTCTTCTCGTACCCCTGCTCGGTGAAGAGCTCCAGCGCGACGGCCTTGATCCGCTCCCGCGTGCCGCCTGTGCTCTCCCTCACCCAGACACCCCAATCCGCTTGACCGGCTCTCGTACCCAACTTACCGTCCGGCTAGTAAGGTAACTAGCCGGGCGGCAAGTAAGTGTGCAACTTCTCGGGGGGAGCTTACCCATGACTCAGGCAGCCCAGGCCGTGCCGCGACCCAACGTGCGGGTCGTGCTCTCCGGCCTGATGATCGCCATGATGCTGGCGATGCTCGACAACATGATCGTCAGCACCGCGTTGCCGCGGATCGTGGGCGAATTCGGCGGGCTGGACCACTTCACCTGGGTGGTCACCGCGTACGTGCTGGGCACCACCGTCTCCACCCCGATCTGGGGCAAGCTCGGTGATCTCTACGGCCGCAAGTCGGTCTTCCTCACCTCCGTGGTGATCTTCCTGGTCGGCTCGGCGCTCTGCGGCATGGCCGGCTCCGACCTCCTCGGCGGGCCGGGCGACGGCATGGTCGAGCTGATCGCCTTCCGGGCGGTCCAGGGCCTCGGGGCGGGCGGCCTGATGGTCGGCGTGATGGCGATCATCGGCGACCTGGTGCCACCCCGGGAGCGGGGCCGCTACCAGGGCATGATCGCCGGCATCATGGCCATCGCCATGGTGGCCGGCCCGCTGGTCGGCGGCTTCATCACCGACCACCTCTCCTGGCGCTGGGCGTTCTACGTGAACCTGCCGCTGGGCGGCGTCGCGCTGCTGGTCCTCGCCACCACCATGCACCTGCCGAAGTACCGCACCGAGCACCGGATCGACTGGCTCGGCGCCGGGCTGCTGTCGGCCGGCATCACCGCGATCGTGCTCATCACCACCTGGGGCGGCAACTCCTACGACTGGGTCTCGCCGCAGATCCTCGGCCTGGCCGCGCTCGCCGTGGTCGCGCTGGCGGCCTTCGGCCTGGTCGAGCGGCGGGCGGCCGAGCCGATCCTGCCGCTCGGGCTCTTCGCCAACCGCAACTTCGCGCTGATCTCGGTGATCGGCTTCCTGCTCGGCTTCGCGATGTTCGGCGCGATGAACTTCCTGCCGCTGTACCAGCAGACCGTGCAGGGCGCCTCGGCGACCAACTCCGGGCTGCTGCTGCTCCCGCTGATGTTCGGCATGCTGGTGGTCTCGCTGCTGATCGGCCGGGCGATCACCAGGACCGGGCGCTACCGGATCTACCCGATCGTCGGCGGTGTGGTGATGACCGCGGGCATGGCCCTGCTGACCCTGCTCGACGTGCGCACCGGCAAGGTGGAGTCCTCGCTCTACATGGTCGTGCTCGGCGTCGGCATGGGCTTCCTGATGCAGACCTCGATGCTCATCGCGCAGAACAGCGTGGAGCAGAAGGACCTCGGCGCGGCCAGCGGCGCGGCCACCTTCTTCCGCTCGATCGGCGGCTCGTTCGGCATCTCGCTGTTCGGCGCGATCTTCGCCAACCGGCTGGCCGACTCCGCGGCCGGCGGCGCGTTCACCGGCGGAGGCGAGGCCGGCGCCGGGATGGACCTGGCGAAGCTCAGGGAGTTGCCGGCACAGGCCCGGGAGGCGGTGCTCGGCGGGCTCGCCGACGCCATCTCGCACGTCTTCTGGTGGGCGGTGCTGTTCACCGTGGCGGTGCCGGTGCTGGCCTGGTTCATCAAGGAGATCCCGCTGCGCACGGCCAACGAGCCCCCCGCACCCCAGGGCGCCGGCGACGACCAGGCCGAGACCGCCCTCGGCAAGGCCCCCGTCGCCTAACCCCCCACCCCCCACCCGGCCCCCGTCCACCCCGGTGATCATGAAGCTTGCGTCAGACCGTCATCCGGGTGACGCAAGCTCCATGATCAACCCAACCGGGGCCGGGGGGTGGGCGGGGTGGGTCAGGGGTGGTGGAGGGATCGGGTGAGGCGGCGCCAGAGGCGGTGCAGCGGGTTGCGCGGGCGGGGGACGGCGATCCCGGTGCGGAGCAGGCCGGCGGCGAGGGCGGTGGTCTCCCGGTCCAGCGCCGGGGTGGCCAGAGCCAGGTGGGCCAGCGAGGTGGCGATCGGCACCGGGCGGATCCGGGCCACCGCCGCCACGTCGGCCAGCCGCTCGGCCACCACCCCCGCCACGTCCGGGCGGACGGACGGGTCCACCCAGGCGGCGGTGACCAGGGCGAACAGCGCCGCCTCGGTGATCCAGTCCTCGACGCCCCAGACCAGGTCGAGCAGCACCCGGCGCCGGGTGGACTCCGCCCACGGCTCGTCGGTGCGGTGGTGCAGCAGCCCCAGGCAGGCCCACACCTGCACGCAGCGTACCCAGAGCGACGGGTCCTGGCCGCCCAGCACCCGGCCCAGCGCGGTGGGCGGCGGGTCGGGCGGGTGCACCAGCAGGCCGAGCAGGTCGGCCAGGTCGAGGGTGGCCAGGCCGACCGCCGCGTCGTACGCCGCCGGCGGGTGCGGCCAGGCCGGGTGGGCCAGCTGCGCGAGCCGCTCCGCCGCCTCCGCCGCGGGCGCCGGCACCGCGGGCGCGGCGGTGCTGCCCTCGTAGCGCCAGAGCTGCCGGGTGTCGGCCCGCCGTGGCTCGCGCGGGTCCGGGTCGGCCACGTCGGCCACCTCGACCCGCAACCCCGGCGCGGCCGTCGCGACGGTACGCATCGCGCTCGGCGGCGCCGGCGCGTCCAGCCGTACGGCGGCTCCGAGGCCGCCCGGGTCGCCGGCGAGGGCCAGCCGCAGCGCGTCGACCACCGCCCCGCCGGCCGGGGTGACCTGGCCCAGCCAGGGCCGGCTCCGGCAGCACTCGGCCAGGTCGGCGTGCTCGTGCGAGTCGTCCGGGTGCTCGCGGACGAAGTCGGCGAGCCCGACCAGGTGCGCCACGTCGCCGTCGCGCTGGAACCGCAGCCGGTGCGCGGTGTGCACCGCGCAGTCGAAGGTGGGGTCGCGGGCCAGGGCCCGGTCGATCCAGTCCAGCGCCTCGTCGAGCCGGCCGTTGTCGGCCAGCGTGCCGGCGATGTCCGCGTACACGGCGAGGTCGTCGGGGTCGTGCTCGACCGCGCGGCGGAGCGCCGCCAGCGCCTCCCGGGTGCGCCCCGCGCTGCGGTACGCGTACCCGAGCCAGACCTCGCCGATCTTCGACGGCTGCGCGCGTACCCCGCGGGCGGCCCAGCGGATCGCCAGCGCGATCTCGTCGAGGCGCCGGGCCAGCGCGGACGCCGCGCCCAGCAGCAGGGCGTGCTCGGGGTGCACGGTGACCGCGTTGCGGGCCAGCGTCAGGTACGGCGCCAGCGCCGGCCGGCCGGCCCGCGGCACCGGGTCGGGGACGACGGCGCAGACCTGCATGAGGATCCGGGCGGTCCGCTCCGGCTCGAGCCGTTCGGCCAGCTCCGGCGCGGTCACCCAGGGCACCCCGGCCCAGTCCGTGCCCGGCACGTGGCCGGTGGCCGCGACGAGCAGGTCCAGTCCCTCGGCCGGCCGCCCGGCGGCGGCGAGCAGGTGGGCGCGGGCGACCACGGCGCCGACGAACGCGCGGTGGCCGAGCGGGAAGAGTTCGACGCCGCCGTCCCCGCTGGCCGCCGCCAACCGGGCCAGGATCTCGTGCACCTCGGGCAGGGTCGGCGCCTGCGCCAGCGCGCCGGCGAGGTGGCTGGCGGCGTGCGGCAGGTCGCCGGCCTCCAGCGCCAGCCGGGCCAGGGCCAACTCCTCCGCCGCGGGTAACGGGCGGTCGTCCTCGGACACGGCGTCCTCTCGGTCGTTTCTGCTCGGTGAGGTCGGGCAAGCCTAGGTGATGTTGGACCGGGGTGGTGATCGACTGCGCACTTGTGCTCGTTACATTGCTCAGACCAGATCAAACGTGCAAGGCTGAGCAGCGAACGCGCGGCAAACGCGCAGTGGGAGGAGCTTCCGTGACGCGTGCAGGGGCCGGGATGGCCGCCGACATCGACGAGCAGCCGGCCGGCTACGACCGGTTGCTCTCCGCCGAACACGCCGGGCCGATCGCCCGGGTGGCGGCCGTGATCGCCGAGCGTCGGCCCCGGCACGTGGTGTTCACCGCCCGGGGCACCTCCGACCACGCCGCGCTCTACGGGGCGTACCTGACCGAGATCCGGCTCGGCCTGCCCGCCGGCCTCGCCTCGCCCAGCGCCGTCACCGTCTACGGCGCCCGGCCCGACCTCTCCGACGCGCTGGTGGTCGGGGTCAGCCAGAGCGGCGGCTCGCCCGACCTCACCGAGGTGCTCCGGGCGGCCCGCGCCTCCGGCGCGCTCACCCTCGCGGTCACCAACGCGCCGGACTCCCCGCTGGCCGGCGTCGCCGAGCTCAGCGTCGACATCGCCGCCGGGCACGAGCGGGCGGTGGCCGCCACCAAGACGTACACCGCCGAACTGCTCGCCCTGCTGATGCTGGTGGAGGGGATCCGCGCCGGCGACGGGGCGCTGCCCACCGCCGAGCGGGCGGCGCTGGCCGCCCTGCCCGAGTTGGCCGCCCGCACCCTGGAGGACCCCACCGCGGCCCAGCTCGCGCCGCGCTACCGGTTCGCCGCCCAGCTGGTCACCACCGGCCGCGGGTACGCGTACCCGACCGCGCGGGAGGCGGCGCTGAAGCTGATGGAGACCTCCTACCTGCCGGCGCTCGCCTTCTCCGGCGCCGACCTGCTGCACGGCCCGCTGGCGATGACCGACCCGGACGTGCCGGTGCTGGCCGTGGTCGGCACCGGGCCGGGCGGCCGGTCGATGGGCGAGGTGCTGCCCCGGCTCGGCGAGCGCCGCGCCGACGTGGTGGTGGTCGGCTCGGCCGATGTCGACGGCGCCACCCGGATCGCCGTCCCGGAGGTCGACGAGCGGTACGCCCCGCTGCTGGACATCCTGCCCCTGCAGCGGCTGGCCCTGGCGCTGGCACTGGCCCGGGGCGAGGACCCGGACGCCCCCCGGGGGCTCAAGAAGGTCACCGCGACGATGTGAGCCGCGGCGTGGCACGCTGGTCAGCGTGTCCACGCTGCGCGACCTCGCCGAGGAGCACACCCGCCTCCGCCCGGCCGACATCGACCACCTGCACCGGATCGCCGGCGACTGGCAGTTGCTCTCCGACCTGTCCTTCGCCGACCTGCTGCTCTGGGTGCCGGTGGACGGTGACGGGACCTACCTCTGCGTGGCCCAGGTCCGGCCGACGACCGCGCCCACCGCGTACCTCGACGACCAGGTGGGGCGGATCGTCGGCGGGCCGGAGGTGGCGCACCTGGAGGTGGCCTACCGGCAGGGCCGGATCTGGCGGGAGGGCGACCCGGTCTGGTACGGCGACGTGCCGGCCCGGCACGAGGCGATCCCGGTCCGGCTGCGCACCGCCGGCGGGGAGGCCGGCGAGGTGGTGGCCGTGGTGGGCCGGGACACCAACCTCTCCACCGCGCGTACCCCCAGCCAGTTGGAGCTGAACTACCTCACCACCGCCGACGACCTGGCCCAGATGATCGCCGACGGCACCTTCCCGCCGCCCCGGCATCCGGGCGAGACCACGTCCGCGCCCCGGGTGGGTGACGGGCTGGTCCGGCTGGACGCCAACGGCAAGGTCACCTACGCCAGCCCGAACGCGCAGTCCGCGTACCGGCGGCTGGGCTACGCCTCGCACCTGGTGGGGGAGGACCTGCCGGCGCTGCACCGCCGGCTGGCCGGCGACCCGCTGGAGGGCACCGACGCCGCGAACGGCATCCTGGCCGCGCTGCGCGGCGAGGCGCCACCCCGCCGGGAGATCGACGCCCGGGGCGCGACCATGCTCACCCGGGCGCTGCCGCTGATGCCCGCCGGGGTGCCGATCGGCGCGCTGGTGCTGGTCCGCGACATCACCGAGGTACGCCGCCGCGACCGGGCCCTGATCACCAAGGACGCCACCATCCGGGAGATCCACCACCGGGTGAAGAACAACCTCCAGACGGTCGCCGCGCTGCTGCGGTTGCAGGCCCGCCGGGTGGCCATGCCCGAGGCCCGGGTCGCCCTGGAGGAGTCCGTACGCCGGGTCGCCTCGATCGCGCTGGTGCACGAGACGCTCTCCATGTCCAGCGACGAGGCGGTCGAGTTCGACGGCATCGTCGACCGGGTGGCCAGCGCGGCCACCGAGGTGGCGGCGGCCGAGTCGACGGTCGGCATGCGGCGCAGGGGCAGCTTCGGGGTGCTGCCCGCGGAGATCGCCACCTCGCTGGTGATGGTCCTCAACGAGCTGCTGCTCAACGCCGTCGAGCACGGCTTCCCGGCCGAAACGGCAGACGGGGCGGAGGCGCCGGCCCCGGTGGCCGCGCCCGAGGTGGTGGTCTCGGCGCACCGGTTCCGCAAGCAGCTGCACGTCTCGGTCACCGACAACGGGCGTGGACTGCCGCCCGGGTTCGACGCCGAGCAGAGCGGGCGGCTCGGGCTGCAGATCGTCCGGGCGCTGGTCACCGGCGAGCTGCGCGGCACGATCGAGCTGCGCGACGGCGCGCAGGGCGGCACCGAGGCGGTGCTGGTCGTCCCGCTGGCCCGCAGCGCCCCCCGTTCCCCCGGCTGAGCCGCCGTCGGCGAGCGCCCGGAGCGTCCGGTCAGCGGGTGAGCAGGGCGACGGTGAGGCCGTGGCGCGGCCAGACCTGCTCGACGCTGAAGCCGCCCCGCAGCGCGTCCCCCTTCGCGCCCGGCACGGCGGCCACCGGGTCGGCCCGGCGTCCGGCCACCACCAGCCAGACCCGCTCCGCGCCGGCCAGGCACTCCGCCGGCCGGGCGCACTCGGCCGCCCACAGGTCACCCCGGCGGGCCTGGTCCCGCGTGACCAGCACGTCGTCGGGGCGCCGGTCGCCGAGGTGGTAGGCGAGACCGAGGTCGAGGAAGAGCCAGCTCTCCCGGGGTGAGTAGACGACCACGTCGCCGGGGCGTTGCTGTGCCGCGATCACCCGGGCGGCACCCCGGTAGTCGACCGGTGCGCTGCGCGGCCACTCGTGGGTCCTGCGCAGTGCCGCCTGGTCCGGCAGGCCGAGCAGCCCGGCGAGCGCCACCACGGCCAGCGCGGCGGGCAGCCGCACCGTGGCCAGCGCCGCCCCCGCCAGCAGGCAGCCGAACGGCACGACGAAGACCAGGTACCGGGGCACCCAGAGGGGCACCGCGAGGCCGGCGGCGAAGACCAGCAGCACCGGCAGCAGCACCGCACACCCGGGCAGCAGGGCGCGCCGGCCCAGCCGGGCCGCCCCGAGCGCGGCGAGGCCGACCAGCAGCCCGCCCACGACGCCGCTCTGCGCCACCCCGCCGGGCAGCGCCGCCAGGTCCTCGGGCCGGGCGGTGTCCACCCAGTCCAGCTGCCGGGACCGCTGCCCGACGGCGACCAGGACCAGCGGGGTCACCAGCAACGCGGCCGGCACCAGGGCGAGCAGCCAGCACAGTGGACGGCGCCGGCTCCCGGCCGCGCCCCGGCCACCCGCGCCGGGGGCGCGGCCGGCGGCGAGCACCGCGACCGCGTGCGCGGCCACCAGGGTGAGGGCGATCAGGTGGGTCAACCCGAGTGCGGCCACCGCGGCGGCGTACCCGGCCCAGCGCGCCCACCCGGGCCGGCGCACCGCCTCGACCAGCAACAGCGTCGCCAGCACCGCGAAGAACGTGGCCAGCGCGTACGGGCGGGCCTCCTGGCCGTACCGGGAGGTGGCGGGGAGCACCGCGAAGAGCAGGCCGGCGAGCAGGCCGGTGCGCGCGTCGACCAGCCGCCGGCCGAGGAGCGCGGTCAGCCCGGCCGTGGCGGCCATGGCCAGTGCGGCGGGCAGTCGCAGCGCGGTCACCGAGTCGCCGAAGACCGCCAGCCAGCCGTGCATGAGCAGGTAGTACGGACCGGTCGCGGCGTCGATGGTGCCGGCCAGCCGGACCAGGTCGCCCACCGACCGGGTGGCCGCACTCCAGGTGGCCAGCTCGTCCCGCCACGGTTGGGCCCGGTCGATCCCGGTGGCGGTCGCCAACAGGGTCAGCAGCGCCGGCCACGGCCAGACCGGCAGGGGTCGGCCGGAGCGTTCCGGCCGGCGGCGCTCGCGCTTCGCATCGACCACGCGGGATCGCCACTTTTTGGACAATCTGCCCACGAGCCCGAGCCTCCCACACCCCCACCCCCCGCACGCCCCGGATCCGGCCCGCCCCGCGCCCGTCCGGAGACCGGGCATCTTCAGGGCAGCGCAACTTCGGTGAAGTAGTGGCCTGTGACAGGTGCGGTGGCCGCTACTTCCCGGACGTTGTCGCCTCGGGTCGGAGGGCACATGGCCGGGGGAGTGGCGCGGTGGTGGGTGCGGAGCGGTCGGCCGGTGGTGCCAGCCCGTGATGTGGGATCCCGCACGCGCTCATTGGTCGGCCCCCCGGGGGTGTGGCAGCATGAGCCCATGACCGCCGCTGTCGTCCGCCGCTTCGTGGCCCGCCGCCACGTCGACTACGGCCGCGTGCGCAGCGCGATCTGTCCGGCCCACTGACGACGCCCGACCCATCCGTCTCGGGCGCGCTTCCGCGCCGGCCGTCTCCGACAATGCCGTCCACGGCCCCTACCCACGGGCCGGCCGCCGCGTCCCGCGCTCCCACCGAGGCATTGCAGACAACGGAGGACGCCGCGATGGCGGTCAGCAGCATCCCGGCCCGGCCCGGGGACCCGACGGCGCGACCCGCCCGGGCCCCCCGCCGGCCGCGCGGCGAGGGCCAGTGGGCGCTCGGTCACCGTGAGCCGCTCAACGCCAACGAGCGGATCAAGAAGGACGACGACCCGCTGAACGTGCGGGCCCGGATCGAGAACATCTACGCCCACCGGGGCTTCGCCTCCATCGACCCGGCCGACCTGCGCGGCCGGTTCCGCTGGTGGGGGCTCTACACCCAGCGCAAGGCCGGCATCGACGGCGGGCGCACCGCCGTGCTGGAGCCGCACGAGCTGGAGGACGAGCACTTCATGCTCCGGGTGCGGGTCGACGGCGGCCAGCTCGACCTCGCCCAGCTGCGCACCGTCGCCGAGATCTCCCGGGAGTTCGCCCGGGACACCGCCGACATCACCGACCGGCAGAACATCCAGTACCACTGGATCCGGGTCGAGGACATGCCGGAGATCTGGCGCCGGCTGGAGTCGGTGGGCCTGCAGACCACCGAGGCGTGCGGGGACTGCCCGCGGATCGTGCTCGGCAGCCCGGTCGCCGGCGTGGCCGAGACCGAACTGGTCGACCCGACCCCGGCGATCGACGAGATCGTCCGCCGGTACGTCGGCAACCCGGAGTTCTCCAACCTGCCGCGCAAGTTCAAGACCTCGATCTCCTGGCTGGTCGACACCCCGTACGAGGCGAACGACGTCGCCTTCCTCGGCGTCGACCACCCCGACCACGGCCCCGGCTTCGACGTCTGGGTCGGCGGCGGCCTCTCCACCAACCCGATGCTGGCCAGGCGGCTCGGGGTGTGGGTGCCGCTGGCCGAGGTCCCGGACGTCTGGGCCGGCGTGGTGGGCATCTTCCGCGACTACGGCTACCGCCGGCTGCGCAACCGGGCCCGGCTGAAGTTCCTGGTCGCCGACTGGGGCGTGGAGAAGTTCCGCGAGGTGCTGGAGAAGGAGTACCTCGGCCGGGCCCTGCTGGACGGTCCCGCCCCGGAGCTGCCGGAGAAGCCGGTCGACCACATCGGCGTGCACCGCCAGCACGACGGCCGGCACTACGTCGGCGCCGCCCCGGTGGTCGGCCGGGTCTCCGGCACGCAGCTCGCCCGGCTCGCCGACGTGGTCGAGGCGCACGGCAGCGGCCGGATCCGGCTCACCCCGTACCAGAAGCTGCTGGTGCTGGACGTGCCGGCGGAGCGGACCGAGTCGCTGGTCGGCGCGCTGCGGGAGATCGGCCTGGAGGCCCGCCCGTCGGCCTGGCGGCGCGGCACCATGGCCTGCACCGGCATCGAGTACTGCAAGCTCGCCATCGTCGAGACCAAGGCCCGCGGCGAGGAGCTGGTGGCCCGGCTGGAGGAGCGGCTGCGCGACTTCGACGCGGACATCTCCATCCACCTCAACGGCTGCCCGAATGCCTGCGCCCGCACCCAGGTCGCCGACATCGGGCTGAAGGGACAGCTGGTGGTCGGCCCGGACGGCCGGCAGGTGGAGGGCTTCCAGGTGCACCTCGGCGGCGGCCTCGGCATGGCCGAGGGGCGGACCGCCGGCTTCGGGCGCAAGCTGCGCGGTCTCAAGACCACCGCCGAGGAGCTTCCGGCGTACGTGGAACGGCTGGCCCGCCGCTACCTGGCCGGCCGGCACGAGGGCGAGGCGTTCGCCCAGTGGGTGATCAGAGTCGACGAGGAGGAACTGCGATGAGCAGCGAGCACCGAGCGGCACCCCTGTACTGCCCATACTGCGGCGAGGAGGACCTGCGGCCGAGCGAGGAGGGGCACGGCGCCTGGGAGTGCCACGCCTGCGCCCGGGTGTTCACGGTCCGGTTCACCGGCCTGCTGTCGACGGCGGTGACCCGATGAGCCTGGTGTCCGCGGCGAACCTCGGACTGGTCGGCGTCGGTGGCCCGCGGCCGGCGGACGCGGCCCGGCGGGACCCCGACGAGCTGCGCGCGCTGGCCGAGCGGGCCGGCCGGGAGCTGGAGGGGGCGCCCGCCCTGGAGATCGCCCGGTGGGCGGCGGAGACCTTCGGCGACCGGTTCTGCGTGACCAGCTCGATGGCCGACGCCGTGCTGGCCCACCTGGTCTCCCGGGTCGCGCCCGGGGTGGACGTGGTCTTCCTCGACACCGGGCTGCACTTCCCCGAGACGCTGCGGGTCCGCGACGAGGTGGCCCGGACGCTGCCGGTGAACGTGCGGTCGATCCGTCCCCGGCTGACCGTCGGCCAGCAGGACGGCGAGTACGGCCCGCGGCTGTTCAACCGGTCCCCGGACGACTGCTGCCAGCTGCGGAAGGTGGAGCCGCTGGAGCGGGCCCTGTCGGGCTACGACGCCTGGGCCGCCGGCCTGCGCCGGGACGAGTCGCCGACCCGGGCGAACACGCCGGTGGTGACCTTCGACGCCCGGCGCGGCAGGGTGAAGGTGAACCCGATCGCGGCCTGGACGCAGGCCGACGTGGACGCCTACGTCGCCCGCTGGAACGTGCCGGTCAACGAGCTGTTCAAGCGGGGCTACGGCTCGATCGGCTGCTGGCCCTGCACCCGGCGCAGCAAGGCGGGGGAGGACCCGCGGGCCGGCCGCTGGGCGATGTTCGAGAAGACCGAGTGCGGGCTGCACGTCTGACCGGCTCGGGTGCCGACCCCGTGGTCCTGGTCGCGCACGGCAGCCGTGATCCGCGGGCTGCCACGGCGACCCGGGCGCTGGTCCGGGCGGTGTCGGCCGCCCGGCCCGGCACCCCGGTGCTGGCCAGCTGGCTGGACCACACGCAGCCGGGGCCGACCGAGCTGCTCCGGTCGCTGGCGTCCGCCGGGCATCCCCGGGCGGTGCTGGTGCCGCTGCTGCTCACCGCCGCGTACCACCGGCGGGTGGACATCCCGGCGGCGGTCGCGGCCGCCCGGGAGGCCGGCCCGCCCATGGCGGTGCGGGTGACCGACGTGCTCGGCCCGGCTCACGGCGAGGTGGACGGTGGTCTGCTGGCGGCCCTCGGCCGGCGGCTGGGCGAGGCCGGGCCGGGGCGGTTCGACGCGCTGGTGCTGGCGGCGGCGGGCACCCGCGACGCGGCGGCCCGGTGCTCGGTGGGCCGGGTGGCCGCCGCGCTGGGTGACCGGCTCGGCGTGCCGACCCGGGTGTCGTACGCCTCGGCGGCCCCTCCGGACACCGCCTCGGCGGTGGCCCGGCTACGGCTCGGCGGCGCCCGGCGGGTGGCGGTGTCCGCGTACTTCCTGGCACCGGGGCTGTTCCACGACGCGGTGGCGGCGGCGGCCCGGGACGCCGGGGCGGTGGCGGTGGCCGATCCGCTGACCGACGCCCCGGAGCTGGCCGACCTGGTCCTGCGCCGGGTCGACGCCCGGCCGGCCATGGCCGGGGCGGCGTGACGTCGCCGGCGACCGGCGGTGCCCCGGGCAGCAGAACGCCCCGGCGGGTGAACCCGGCCGGGGCGTGAAGCTTGGTGCGTGGATCAGGCGGAGTGAGCGCGCAGCACCCGGAGGCCACCGCGACGCTTCACGGCGCGCCGCTCCTCCTCGCTCATCCCGCCCCAGACGCCAGCGTCCTGACCGGACTCGAGCGCCCACTGCAGGCACTGGTCGGTCACGGAGCAGCGCCGGCAGACGGCCTTGGCCTGCTCGACCTGCAGGAGAGCCGGTCCGGACGTCCCGATCGGGAAGAACAGCTCCGGGTCCTCGTCGCGGCAGACAGCATGGTGACGCCAGTCCATGGCGGCAACACTCCTCATTCTGGATGGGTGGCAGATATTGCTTTGGTGCTTTTCCTATATGCATCCGCAGCGCCGGCCGTAACGGTTCGCGTCCGACTATTCGGCAGTGCGTGAGCAGGCTGCTGGCCCCGCGGACCTGCTGGAACAGCTCAACCTGCCGAGCATATCCAGGCAATGTCCCGGTAACTCAAGTTCGCTTGTGAATACTTTCACGAACTCTCGCGATGTCAAGGGTGCCGCTCGGAAAAACTCCGCGCGGTGAGCAAGCCCACAACCCATTTGTCCGGGTTCCAGAGCACTCTGGTTACCCGGCGTACCACAGTCGAGGATCAATATAGTACAGTCCGCGTGACATTGCTGACATTTCCGGCACCTGCCTCTCGGTGTGGCGGCGCCGCGTCGATGCGGTGCCGCGAACCGCGTCGACCTAGGGCAGTACCCGAGACCTAGCAGACTACTCTCAGTGCCGCGGGAACGGATGTGAATCTAACTTTCTCCCGCTCGCCGAGGTAGTCGCCGTCCAGCTGGAAGGCCTGCGGGCGGCTGGCGATCAGGGTGAACTCGGGCAGGTCGTGCAACCGCAGCACCTGCTTGCCGTGCGGGTCGGGGCGCCGGGAGAAGAACTGCGTCACCGTGCGTGTGGTGCTGGCCACCCGCAGCCGCCGCAGCGCCAGCACGTCCAGCCCCAGGTCGAACGACGCCTCCGGGTTGGGGTTGATCTCCCGGTCGCCGAGGTACGTCCAGGGCGCCGTGTTCTGGATGATGACCGTGGCCAGCTCGCTCTCGGCCGGCTCGCCCGGGCGCTCCAGGCTGATCGCCGGGTGCCGGCGGTCGGAGCCGACGAAGTACTGGCTCACCGTGGAGCGCAGGTAGAGCCCGGGGGTGGAGACCCGGCCCCGGCGGCGGGCCCGCTCCACCCGGTGGATCACCGCCGCGTCGATGCCGAAGCCGGCGCAGAAGGTGAAGTAGCGGTCGTCGGCCCGGCCCAGCCCGATCGTGCGGTGCCGACCCAGCCGGAGCCCTTCCAGGATCATGCTGGTGCCCTCCGGCCACTCGCGGGGCAGCCCCAGCGCGCGGGCGAAGACGTTGGTCGACCCGCCCGGCACGGTGGCCAGCGCCGGCAGCCGCTCGGCCGGCGTGGTGGCGGCGGGCACGGTGGGCGGGGTGGCCGTCATCAGGCCGTTCACCACCTCGTTGACGGTGCCGTCACCACCGAGGGTGACCACCAGGTCGACGCCCTCCTCGGCCGCCTCCCGGGCGAGCGCGGTCGCGTGCCCCCGCCGCCGGGTGTACCGCACGTGGAGGTCGACTTCGCTGCGCAGCGCCCGGACCAGGACGTCCCGGCTGCGTTCGCTGGTGGTGGTGGCCTTCGGATTGACCACCAGGACGGCCCGCATGGGCGGCACTGTACCCCGGAGTAGCACGGGTATCGTGGCGCGCGTGACGCTCGACTCCGACCCGATTCCCGTCACGCTCCGCTGGGCGGTCCGGCTGCTGCGGGGCGAGGCTGTCGCGGTGGGCCTGGTCGCCGCCTGGCTGCTCTGGGCCGACCTCACCGCCGACAGCACCGACCGGTTGTCGGCGTGGCTGGTGACCGCGTTCGCCATCGGCACCGCCGCCGCGCTCTGGGCCCTGGGCGGCGCGCTGGACCGCCGCCGGGCCGGCGCCCGGGCGCCGGCGATCGTGCTCCAGCTCATGCTGCTGCCGATCGGCTGGTTCATGGTCCAGGGCGGGATGGGCTGGCTCGGGGTGCCGCTGATGGCCCTCGGCGTCGGGATGACCGGGCTGCTGGTGAGCCCGCCGACCAGCCGGGCGCTCGGCTTCGGCGCGCCCGGCGGCGGTCAGTAGCCCGCGGCGCGCCGGGTCAGCAACGAGATGGTGGCCCGCCCGTCGGTGACGTTCGCCGACGCCGAGGTGGTCAGCGCGGTGAGCACCTTCCAGGCGAAGGAGGACTCGGCGGGCAGCCCGGCACCGCGCACGGTCGGCACGGTCACCTCGACGGTGAGCGCGTCCTCGGTCACCGCGAACCGGCAGTCGAGTTCGGCGTCCCGGGTGGCGATCGCGAGCAGCATGGCGCAGGCCTCGTCGACCGCGATGCGCAGGTCCTCGATCTCGTCGAGGGCGAACTGCAGCCGCGCCGCGAGCCCCGCCGTGGCGGTGCGCAGCACCCCGAGGTAGCCGCCGTCGGCGGGCACCGTGAGGTGCACGACGTCGTCGTCGGTCGTCGGCTGGCCGGTCAGTTGAGTCACCACTCATCCCCCCGGTCGGGGACTCTACCCGCTCAGGCGGCGGGTTGCGTCGGGGTGGCCACCTGGGCCGCGAGACCGGCCAGGGCGGCGCCGTCGAGCCGGTAGGGGACCCACTCGGTCAGCTGCTCGGCGCCGATGGCGGCGTAGAAGCCGGCGGCCGGGTTCCAGTCGAGCATCGACCACTCCAGCCGCTGGTGGCACTGGTCGGCGGCGCGCTCGTACTCGGCCAACTCGTGCACCATGGCGACGACGGCCGGCACGTCCGCGGGACGTGCCGGCCGGATCGTCGGCGGGACCGCGTGGGTCACGCCTTCTTGGTCTCCCAGAAGATCTTGGAGATCTCGTCGATCTTCTGCAGCAGCTGGTCGGCGGTGGCCGGGTCGAGGCTGCCCTTGACGCCGCCCGAGCCGGCGAGCTTGGTGGCCTCGTTGAACAGCTGGTGCAGCTGCGGGTACTTCTCGAAGTGGGGCGCCTTGAAGTAGTCGGTCCAGAGCACCCACAGGTGGTGCTTGACCAGCTCGGCGCGCTGCTCCTTGATGATGACGGCCCGCGTGCGGTACTCCGGGTCGGTGTTCGCCTGGTACTTCTCGCAGATCATTTTGACCGACTCGGCCTCGATCCGGGCCTGCGCCGGGTCGTACACGCCGCACGGCAGGTCGCAGTGGGCGCTGGCGGTCACGCGGGGCGTAAGGATGCGTGGAAGTCGCATCGGGATCCTCCATGGGAAGTTTGCGATGATCCAAGCCGACATTACTCCTGGAGTGGCTCCCCCAAGCCGGTGGAGGTGAAACCGATGCCCGCCGACCGTCCGGCGGCCGCGCGCCGGCCGCGCTGGCCGTTGACGGCCGTGCTGGTCAGCGGCCCGTCCATGGCGCCGACCCTGCGCCACGGCGACGCGGTGCTGGTCCGCCGGGGCGGCCGGCCGGTCCGCCCCGGCGACGTCGTGGTCGCGGTCTTCCGCAGCCGTCCCGACCTGCTCGTGATCAAGCGCGCGGCCCGCGCCCAGGACGGCGGCTGGTGGCTGCACGGGGACAACGAGTTCGTCGCCGACGACTCCCGGGTGTACGGGGTGGCCGACGTGCACGGCCGGGTGGTGGCCCGCTACTGGCCCCGCCCCGGGCGGCTGCCCCGACGCCTGTTATGACCCTGCTCACATCGGCGGGGCCCCGGCGACACTATGCTCGGAAAGTGCCCGGGTGACCCCCCGCACCGCGCGCCGCCGCTCGTCGCCTCACCACGCGCCCCGACCGGCTGGTCCATCTGCTCGACAGATCCTGGAGTCACCATGTCACCGTCCACCGTGGACCCTGCTGATCCCGTCTTCCGGCTGCACCGTGGCGGCAAGATGGCCGTCACCTCGACGGTCCCGCTGACCAGCCGGGAGGACCTCTCCCTGGCGTACACCCCCGGGGTGGCCCGGGTGTGCGAGGCGATCGCCGCCGACGAGACCCTGGCCGACGACTACACCTGGGTGTCGCACACCGTCGCGGTCGTCACCGACGGCTCGGCCGTACTCGGGCTGGGCAACATCGGCCCGCGCGCGGCGCTGCCGGTGATGGAGGGCAAGGCGGTGCTGTTCAAGCAGTTCGCCGGGGTGGACGCGGTACCGGTCTGCCTGGACACCCAGGACGTGGACGAGATCGTGGCGGTGGTGCGGGCGTTGGCGCCCTCGTTCGGCGGGATCAACCTGGAGGACATCAGCGCGCCGCGCTGCTTCGAGGTGGAGCGCCGGCTGGACGAGGCGCTGCCGATCCCGGTCTTCCACGACGACCAGCACGGCACCGCGATCGTCGTGCTGGCCGCGCTGCGCAACGCCGCCACGCTGCTCAACCGCAAGCTCGGCGACCTGCGGGTGGCGGTCAGCGGCGCCGGCGCGGCCGGTGTGGCGGTGACGAAGATGCTGCTCGCCGGGGGAGTGGACCCGGCCCGGGTGGTGGTCTGCGACTCGAAGGGGATCCTCGGCCCGCACCGCACCGGCCTGACCGACACCAAGGCCGAACTGGCCGCGGTCACCAACGCCGACGGCCGGCAGGGCGACATCACCGAGGCGCTGCGCGACGCGGACGTGCTGATCGGCGTCTCCGGCGGGCAGATCCCGGAGGCCGCGGTGGCCGGGATGGCCCCCGGCGGGATCGTCTTCGCGCTGGCCAACCCGAACCCGGAGGTGCACCCCGAGGTGGCCGCGCGGCACGTCGCGGTGGTGGCCACCGGCCGCAGCGACCACCCCAACCAGATCAACAACGTGCTGGCCTTCCCCGGCGTGTTCCGGGGCGCGCTGGACGCCCGGGCGACCCGGATCACCGAGGGCATGAAGGTGGCCGCCGCCGACGCCATCGCGCAGGTGGTGGCCGAGTCGCTCACCCCGGAGGCGATCGTCCCGTCCCCGCTCGACCCGCGGGTCGCCCCCGCGGTGGCCGCGGCGGTCGCCGAGGCCGCCCGCCGCGACGGTGTCGCCCGGGCCTGACACCCCGCCCGATCCGATGCGGGCCCCGTCCTGTCGCCAGTCGCACAGGGCGGGGCCCTTCTTCCGGCCCGCCCCGCTTGTTACCGTGCCGATCATGCGTGCCGCCTTCGCCTCCCGCCTCGACGACGCCGACCCGCTCGCCGCGCTCACCGTCGGCGAGCGGCCCGAGCCGAGCCACCCGGACGACGACTGGGTCACCGTGCAGGTCCGGGCCAGTTCCCTGAACCACCACGACCTGTGGTCGCTGCGCGGGGTCGGGCTCACCGGCGACCAGTTGCCGATGATCCTCGGCTGCGACGCCGTCGGGGTCGGCCCGGACGGCACCGAGGTGGTCGTCTACCCCGTGGTGCCCACCCCGGGCGACCCGCGCGGCGTCTCGATCCTCTCCGAGCACTTCCCCGGCACCCTCGCCGAGCGGGTGGCCGTACCCCGGTCGAACCTGGTCCCGCTGCCGGCCGGCCTGGCCGCCACCGACGCGGCCTGCCTGCCCACCGCGTGGCTGACCGCCTGGCGGATGCTCACCACCAAGGGCCGGGTCGCCGAGGCCGACGCGGTGCTGGTCCAGGGCGCCGGCGGCGGCGTCGCCACGGCCGCCGTCGCGCTCGCCGCGGCGATGGGCAAGCGGGTGTACGCGACCAGCCGGGACGCCGCCAAGCGGGAGCGGATCGCCGAACTGGGCGCGACCGCCGTCGAGCCGGGCGCCCGGCTGCCGGAGCGGGTCGACGTGGTGATCGAGACGGTCGGCGCGGCCACCTTCGACCACTCGCTGAAGTCGGCCGCACCGATGGCCCGGATCGTCGTCTCCGGCGCCACCGCCGGGCACGAGCCCAAGGTCAACCTGCGCCGGGTCTTCGCCATGCAACTGGAGATCCTGGGCACCTCGATGGGCACCCCGGACGAGCTGGCGGCCCTGCTCGCCTTCTGCGCCGAGCACCGGGTGCGCCCGGTGGTGGACAGCGTGGTCCCGTTCAGCCGGGTCGAGGAGGCCTTCGCCCGCCTGCACTCCGGCGACGTCTTCGGCAAGGTCGTCGTCGACCACACCGCCTGATCCGGCCCGCCGGCGGGTGGGTCAGAGGCGGTTGTCGAGGGTGGCGATGTCGCCGCGGGCGGCGCCGGTGGGGATGCGCCGCTTGGCGGCCTCGTCGCCGTAGAGCGTCCAGCGCAGGAACTCGACCGTGGTGTCCGACACCACCCGCAGCGCGGCCCCGTCGCTGAGCAGCGCCCGCCCGTGGTCGCCCTTCGGCAGGCTCAGCATCGCCTTCGGCCAGGGCACCCGGTCGTACGCCTCCTTGCCGGCGGCGTACCCGACCACCTCGTCGGCCTCGCCGTGCACGAACAGCTGCGGTGCGGCGGCGCCGGCGAACGCGGTGCCCACGCCGAGCGCGGTGCCGGCGAACACCACGCCGGCGTCCAGCCGCTCGTCCCGGCCGGCGGTGAACAGGCCGATGGTGGTCACCCCGCCCGCCGAGTGCCCGGCCGCGGCCACCCGCTCGGTGGCCAGCCGGCCGCGCAGCGGGTCACCCGCCGTGCCGTCGAGGGCGAGCACCCGGGTCAGCGCGTACGACACGTCGGCCGGCTGGTTGAGCACGTCCAGCACGTTGCCGTCGGCGCCCCGGGAGGTGTGCGGGAAGGTCGGCGCGGCGACCACGAACCCGGCCGCCGCCCACCGGGTGAGCAGCGTCTCGTAGTCGGCGGGCCGCCCGCCCAGGCCGTGGCTGAACATCACCACCGGGAACTTGCCCTCGGCGGCCCGCGCGGAGCGGGCCGGTTCCCCGCCGGCCGTCCCGGCCGCCGGATACCAGACGGTCACCGGGAGCGGCCGGTCGCCGTCGCGGTTCAGCTTCAGCTGTCGTACGCCCACCGCGAAGGACCGCTCCGGCGCGGTGCCGGCGGGTACCCGCGGCGCGGGGGTGGCCGCCGCCGGGGGCTGGGTCGGGACGGTCTGCGGCCCGGCCGGCCGGGTGTCCCCGGCGCAGCCGACCAGACCGGCCGTGAGCAGGGCGCAGGCGAGCAGGGCAGGGGTGCGGCGACGCGACATGAATCCGATTGTGCCCTGCCCCTCAGGGGTGCCCGCCGGACATCGACGGACCGTGGCCGGGGCCCGACGCAACGGCGCCGAGGCGGGCCAGGTCGGCGGCGTCCTTGGCGCGGCGGGGGCGCTCCGGCATCCAGACCGGGTACATCCGCTTGAACTCGATCTGTGCCGCGACCGCGATGACCGGGACGGTCAGTGGGCCGATCCGCCCGGGTGGGCCGTCCAGCATCCCCGCCGGCAGCGGCGTGCCGGCCCACCGGCCGCCGCCGACCGTGAGCCGCCCGCCGGCGTCCCGCGCCAGGTACGCGAAGCTCACCTCGACGTCGTGGCGGAACAGCTCCAGCTGCACCTCGACCGGCAGCCGCGGGTCGGGGCGCCAACCGCGCCCGCGCAGGAGGGCGGCCAGCCGCTCCGCGTCGGCACGCCAGCAGTACCAGTCGACGTCCGCGTGCGGCCGGGTCACCTCGCCGAGGTGGAAGCCGACCGCCCAGCCGCCGCGCAGCCACACCTCGATCCCGGCCGCCCCGGCGAGCCCGACGACCTCGCCGATGCTGGCCAACTGGCGCCCCGCAAGCCCCGCCACCGCCGCCACGCGCCGACCGTAGCCTCGGCCCACCCTCGCCGCACCCTGTTTCGGCCCGGCACTCCCGCCGCCCGACGTCGTCCCGGCTAAGGCGGGTCGGCGTGTCGCGGTGGGTCGTCGCGTTGCCCGGCAAGCGTGATACCGCAGAGTCATTTTGATGACTCTGCGGTATCACGCTTGTTCCCGTCCTGCTCGCCCGTGCGGGGCCGTCCCGGGGCGGCGCCGGCCAGGTGGTGCCCGGCACGTCGGCCAGCGAGGCGGACCGGGCGTCCACCGGGCGCGTCGTCAGGGGCGGGCAGGGGCCGGGCGGGCCTCGTAGCGGGTGAGGGCGGGGGCGTGCGCGACGGCGGGCAGGCGGCGGGCGGCGTCCGGGTCGCCGTAGAGGGTCCCGCGGAGGAAGTCGGTGGTGGTGGCGAGCACCTGGGCGAAGCCCGGCCGGCCGGGGGTGAGGTACTCGCCGTGACCCTGCCCGAGCAGGCTCAGGAAGGCGGCCGGGCCGCCGGCGCGCCGGTAGGCCGCCCGGCCGACCGCCAGCGGCACCACCGGGTCGGCGGTGCCGTGCACGAAGAGCACCGGCGCGGCCGGCGCGGCGAAGCTCCCGGCCATCCCGCCGCCGGCGATCACGATGCCCGCCCGCAGCCGTGCCGAACGCCCCGAGGTGAACATGCCGGCGGTGGTGAAGCCGCCGGCCGAGTGGCCGGCCGCGGCGAACCGGGTGACGTCCAGGTGGCCGGCCAGCGGGTCGCCGGTCCGGGCATCGAGGCGGACCAGGTGCCGGATCACCCGCCAGCCGTCGGCCGGCTGGTGCCGTACGTCGGCCCGGTCGAACCGGCGCGCGCCCCGCCGGGTGTGCGGGTAGGCCGGCGCGGCCACCACGAAGCCGGCGGCGGCCCACCGGGAGGTCAGCCCGGCGTGCAGGCGGGGCAGGCTGTCCAGCCCGTGGCTGTAGACCACCACCGGGAACCGCCCCGCGGCCACCGCGCCCCCCTGCGCCGGGTACCAGACGGTGACCGGCAGCGGGCGCGCGGAGGCCGGGTCGACGGTGAGCGTACGCACGCCGACGGCGTACGCCCCGGCGGGCGCCCGGCGGGCCGGTTGCGGTGCACCGGGCGCGGCGGTGGCCGTTCCACAGCCGGCCAGCAGCGCCGTCAGCAGCGCGGCGACCAGCCGCTTGATCCCCACGGATCCACGGTAGGTGCCGTGCCGCCCCGAGCGACCCCGCCGTCCGGACCGGCTCCGCCGACCACCCGGCCGGAGCCGCTCCACCGGCCGGCCCGACCTGGCCGGGGCGGCCGCGCGCGGGACGGTGCCCCTCGACCGGCTTCGCTAGGGTCACCGGCATGCCTGAGAACTACACCGACCCGAGCGGCAACACCGAGGCGTTCCGCGCCTTCGCCAACACTCCGGAGGCCGAGGCGCCGGCCGCCGCGTCCCGGGTTCCGCTGCTGGCCGGCGCGGCGGTGGTCGTGGTCGTCCTGGTCGCCCTGGTCGCCTGGCTGGCCCTGAGCTGAGCGGTGCGTCAGCCCGCCGCGGCGGCCAGGTCGCGGGCGGCGCGGGCGATCTCCCGCTCCTCGTCGGTGCCGATCACGCAGACGGCCACCTCGGCACCCTCCGGTGAGATGACCCGGTCGCCGCTGCCGGCGTTGCGCGCCGGGTCCACGGCGATGCCGAGCCGGTCCAGGCCGGCCAGCGCCGCCGCGCGGACCGGGGCGGCGTGCTCGCCCACCCCCGCCGTGAAGGTGACCGCGTCCACCCGCCCGAGCAGAGCGTAGTACGCGCCGACGTACCCGGTGATCCGGCGGCAGTAGACGTCGAAGGCCAGCGCCGCCGCCGCATCGCCGTCCGCCCGGCGCCGGAGCACCTCGCGCATGTCGTTGGCGCCGGTCAGCCCGAGCAGGCCGCTGCGGTGGTTGAGCAGGTCGTCGATCTCGTCGACGGAGAGCCCGCCTTCGCGGCGCAGGTGGAAGATCACCGTCGGGTCCAGGTCGCCGCTGCGGGTGCCCATCACCAGGCCCTGCAACGGCGACATCCCCATCGAGGTGGCCACGCTGCGCCCGCCGGCCACCGCGCAGGCGCTGGCTCCGTTGCCCAGGTGCAGGGTGATCGTGTTCAGCTCGTGGTACGGGCGGCCCAGCAGCTCCGCGGTGCGCCGGGAGACGTACGCGTGCGAGGTGCCGTGGAAGCCGTACCGCCGGATGCCGCACCGCTCGGCGGTGTCCCGGTCGATCGCGTAGACCGCGGCGGCCTCCGGCATGGTGTGGTGGAACGCGGTGTCGAAGACGGCCACCTGCGGGACGTCCGGCAGCGTCGCCCGGGCGACCTCGATGCCGGCCAGGTTCGCCGGGTTGTGCAGCGGGGCGAGCGGGACCAGGTCGCGGATCGCGGTCAGCACCGCGTCGTCGATCAGGGTCGGCTCGGTGAACCGCCGGCCACCGTGCACCACCCGGTGCCCGACGGCGGTCAGCCCCGCCAGGTCGAGCCGGCCGAGGATGTCGTGGACCGCCGTCTCGTGGTCGGCCGGCCCGCCGCCCGGCTCGCCGACCCGCTCCACGGTGCCCTTGTCGCGGATCTCGTCGCCCTCGTAGAGGCGGTACTTCACCGACGACGACCCGCAGTTGAGAACCAGGACCCGGCTCATGCCGCTCATCGGACCTCCGCGGTGGCCTGGATGGCGGTGATCGCCACCGTGTTGACGATGTCCGCCACGGTGGCGCCGCGGGACAGGTCGTTGACCGGCTGGCGCAGGCCCTGCATCACCGGTCCGACGGCCACCGCCCCGGCCGAGCGCTGGACCGCCTTGTACGTGTTGTTGCCGGTGTTCAGGTCGGGAAAGATGAAGACCGTGGCCCGGCCGGCGACCTCGCTGCCCGGCAGCTTCGTCGCCGCCACCGCCGGGTCGATCGCCGCGTCGTACTGGATCGGCCCCTCCACCAGCAGGTCGGGGCGGCGCTCCCGGACCAGCTCGGTGGCCGCCGCGACCTTCTCCACGTCGGCGCCGGCGCCGGAGCTGCCGGTGGAGTAGGAGAGCATGGCGACCCGGGGCTCGATGCCGAACCGGGCGGCGGTGTCGGCCGAGGAGATCGCGATGTCGGCGAGCTGGCCGGCGTCCGGGTCGCGGTTGACCGCGCAGTCGCCGTAGACCAGCACCCGGTCGGCCAGCAGCATGAAGAAGACGCTGGAGGCCACCGAGACCCCCGGCACGGTCCGGATGATCTCGAAGGCCGGGCGGATGGTGGCGGCGGTGGTGTGGGTCGCCCCGGAGACCATGCCGTCGGCGTGCCCGGTCTGCACCATCAGCGTGCCGAAGTAGTTCGGCTGCGCGACGACGTCGTGCGCCAGTTCGGCGGTGACGCCCCGGTGGGCGCGAAGCTTCGCGTACTCGGCGGCGAACCCGTCGCGCCACTCGCTGGTCACCGGGTCGACCACCCGTGCCCCGCCGATGTCGATGCCCAGCTCCCGGGTGCGGCGGGCGATGTCGTCCGGCCGGCCGAGCAGGGTCAGGTCTGCGACGCCCCGGCGCAGCAGGATCTCCGCGGCGCGTAGGATGCGCTCCTCCGCCCCCTCCGGCAGCACCAGGTGCCGGCGCTGCGCCCGGGCGCGGTCGATCAGGTCGTACTCGAACATCAGCGGGGTGACCCGGGCGGAGCGGCTGACCCGCAGCCGGCGGGCCAGGTCGTCGGTGTCCACGCAGCGTTCGAAGGCGCCCAGCGCCGCCTCGACCTTGCGTGGGTTGCCGGCGCTCGGCCGGCCCTCGATCCGGCTGGACGCGGCCACCGTGTCGTAGCTGTCGCTGGTCACCGAGAGCACGGCGAGGCCGGTGTTCAACCTCTCGACCAGGCGCATCGCCCGCGGGTCCGGCTGCTCGCCGAGGGTGAGCACCAGCCCGGCCACCGACACCTGCCCGGCCACGTGCGCGGCGCTCGCCGCGATCAGCA
The DNA here is from genome assembly GCF_056780015.1 of Micromonospora sp. R311. Taxonomy (NCBI): domain Bacteria; kingdom Bacillati; phylum Actinomycetota; class Actinomycetes; order Micromonosporales; family Micromonosporaceae; genus Micromonospora; species Micromonospora sp. R311. Next base: position 116,873 of record NZ_JBSWCE010000002.1, on the reverse strand, counting down.
GGTCGGCCCGGTCGCCGGGCGTGATCACCAGGGCGCCCTCGGTCAGGTGGTCCAGCAGGGTCGGCACGTGCGCCGCGCCCACCACGTAGTCGAGCACGTCCCGGCCGAGAGCGGCGTCGTCCCCGGCGAGCAGGGTGGCGCCGAGCGCCGCCGCCACCTCGGCCACCGTCGGCGCCGACACGCTCGGCACCTCGGGGATGGCGTACGCGGGAACCGGCAGGTCGGGCAGGGGCATCGGCTCGGGCACCCGGTTGGCGATCACCGCCAGCACCGTGGCGCCCAGGTCCGCGAGGTCGTGGTACGCCCCGCGCACCCCGGCCGCGATCGCCGTCGGTTCCTGCCCGAAGCCGTCCACGACCGGCACCACGACGCTGCCGAAGTCGGTGGCCAGCCGGGCGTTGAAGGCCAGCTCGCGCGGGCCGGCGCCGTCCCCGCCGTCGGCGAAGTCGCTGCCCACCACGACCACCGCCCCGCACCGCCGTTCCAGGTCCCGGTAGCGCTCCACGATCCGGGAGATGAGTTCCTCCCGGCGCCCGTCGGCGACCAGGGCGGTTGCCTCGGCGTAGGTGGTGCCGGCGAGGTCGGTCAGCGGCGGCTCGATCCGGTAGCGGTCGCTGAGCAGGGCGAGAATCGGGTCGGGGGCGGTGCCGCCGACCAGCGGCCGGAACGCGCCGATCCGCTCGACCTGCCGGGAGAGCAGTTCGGCCAGCCCGAGCGCGATGGTCGACTTCCCCCCGCCGGACCCCACGCTGGTGACGTACACACTCCGGGCCACGATCCCACCCTAGAAGATCGCGCGATCTCCTGCCCGGGTCCTTGGCCCCCGGGAGCTGTCGCCGGGGTTACTCGTCGTCCTCGTCGTCGAGGCGGGCCAGCCAGGTGGCGAAGCGCTCGACGGGGGTCTCGAACTCGGGGTTGAGGTCGACGAAGTCGCGCAGGCGCTCGCCGAGCCACTCCAGGGTGACCTGCTCGTCGCCCCGGCGCTCGACCAGTTCCTCGATGCCGCGGTCGGTGAAGTACATGGTTTTCCTCGTGGTGTCGTCCGGCGTGGGGCCGGTCGGTGGCTGGGCCCGACGCGAGGCGGGGCAGAGCCGTCGTGGGTGACGGTCTCTGCCCCGGCTCGGCGGTGCGGTCAGGTCACGGGCGGGGCAGCGCCGCCTCGATCAGGGCGTTCTGCTCGACCTCGTGCATCTTGGCGGAGCCGACGGCCGGCGCGGCGGCCGCCGGGCGGGAGATGCGGCGCAGCCGGACGTCCGCCAGGTGCTCCAGCAGGTTGAGCGCGACGAACGACCAGGCGCCCTGGTTGGCCGGCTCCTCCTGCACCCAGGCGAAGTCCTCCGCGTTCGGGTACTCCGCCAGGGCGGCGCGGACCTCCTCGACCGGCATCGGGTAGAGCTGCTCCAGCCGGATGATCGCGGTGTCGGTGATGCCGCGCTCCTGCCGGGCCTGGAGCAGGTCGTAGTAGACCTTGCCCGAGCAAAGCAGCACCCGCTTCACCGCCTGCGGCGCCGGGGCGGCCGAGTCCCGCAGCACCGGCTGGAACGTGCCGGTGGTGAAGTCCTCGACCGACGAGACGCAGAGCTTGTGCCGCAGCAGCGACTTCGGCGTGAACACCACCAGCGGCTTGCGCTTCGGCGAGAGGGCCTGGCGACGCAGCAGGTGGAAGTAGTTCGCCGGGGTGGTCGGGATGGCCACCCGCATGTTGTCCTCGGCGCACATCTGCAGGAACCGCTCGGGCCGGCCGGAGGTGTGGTCCGGGCCCTGACCCTCGTGGCCGTGCGGCAGCAGCAGGGTCACCGCGGAGCGCTGGCCCCACTTCACCTCGCCGGAGGAGATGAACTCGTCGATCACCGACTGGGCGCCGTTGACGAAGTCGCCGAACTGGGCCTCCCAGCAGACCAGCGCGTTGACGTTCTCCACCGAGTAGCCGTACTCGAAGCCCATCGCGGCGTACTCGCTGAGCAGCGAGTCGTGCACGAAGAACCGGGAGCGCTCGCCGTCGCCGGTCAGCGACTGGAGCGGGAGGTAGTCGTTGCCGGTCCGCGCGTCCAGGATCGAGGCGTGCCGCTGGACGAAGGTGCCCCGGCGGGAGTCCTGCCCGGCGAGCCGGACGGTGACCCCGTCGTGCAGCAGCGCGCCGAACGCGATGATCTCGCCGAAGCCCCAGTCGATGTTGCCCTCGACGGACATCTTGGCCCGCCGGTCGAGCAGCTGCTGGATCCGCTTGTGCGGGGTGAAGCCCTCCGGCAGGTTGACGTGCGCCTCGCCGATCGCCTTGACCACGGCGGCGTCGGTCGCGGTGTCCACCTGCGGCTCCGGCTCGTCCTCCCGCTTCGGGCGGCTGAGGTGGCGCGGCGTGGTGGCCGCGTCGCGGGTGGCCTTGAAGACCCGCTCCAGCTGCGCCTGGTAGTCGCGCAGCAGCTCCTCCGCGTCCTCCACGGTGATGTCGCCCCGGCCGATCAGCTCCTCGGTGTAGAGCTTGCGCACCGAGCGCTTCGAGTCGATGATCTTGTACATCTGCGGGTTGGACATCGACGGGTCGTCGCCCTCGTTGTGCCCGCGCCGCCGGTAGCAGACCATGTCGATCACGACGTCCTTGTTGAACGCCTGGCGGTACTCGAAGGCCAGCCGGGCCACCCGGACCACGGCCTCCGGGTCGTCGCCGTTGACGTGGAAGATCGGCGCCTGGATCATCCGGGCCACGTCGGTGCTGTACAGGCTGGACCGGGAGTACTCCGGCGCGGTGGTGAAGCCGACCTGGTTGTTGACCACCACGTGCACGGTGCCGCCGGTGCGGTAGCCGCGCAGCTGGGACAGGTTGAGCGTCTCGGCCACCACGCCCTGGCCGGCGAAGGCGGCGTCACCGTGCACCGCCAGCGGCAGCACGGTGTAGCCCTCCAGCTTGAGGTCGATCCGGTCCTGCTTGGCCCGGACGATGCCCTCCAGCACCGGGTCGACGGCCTCCAGGTGCGACGGGTTCGCCACCACCGAGACCTTGACCGAGTGCTCGCCGCCGGGGGCGGTGAACTTGCCGTTCTGGCCGAGGTGGTACTTCACGTCGCCCGAGCCCTGGGTGGAGCGCGGGTCCAGGTGCCCCTCGAACTCGGAGAAGATCTTCTCGTACGGCTTGCCGACGATGTTGGCCAGCACGTTGAGCCGGCCGCGGTGGGCCATGCCGATGACGACCTCGTCCAGCCCGCCCTCGGCGGACGCCTCCAGCACCTCGCCGAGCAGCGGGATCAGCGACTCGCCGCCCTCCAGCGAGAAGCGCTTCTGGCCGACGTACTTGGTCTGCAGGAAGGTCTCGAACGCCTCGGCGGCGTTGAGCCGGTTGAGCACGTGCTTCTGCTCTTCCGGGGAGGGCTTCTCGTACTTGCGCTCGACCCGCTCCTGGATCCAGCGCCGCTCCTCCGGGTCCTGGATGTGCATGTACTCGATGCCGACCCGGCGGCAGTACGAGTCGCGCAGCACGCCGAGGATCTCGCGCAGCTTCATCCGCTGCTTGCCGGCGAAGCCGTTGACCGGGAAGGTCCGGTCCAGGTCCCACAGGGTCAGCCCGTGCTGGAGCACGTCCAGGTCGGGGTGCTTGCGGATCTTGAACTCGAGCGGGTCGGTGTCGGCCATCAGGTGCCCGCGCACCCGGTAGGCGTGGATCAGCTCGTGCACCCGGGCGGTCTTGTTGATCTGGCCCTCGCTGTCGACCGCGACGTCGCGCATCCAGCGCACCGGCTCGTACGGGATGCGCAGCGAGGTGAAGATCTCGTCGTAGAAGCCGTGCTCGCCGAGGACCAGCTCGTGCATGGCCTTGAGGAACTCGCCGGACTGCGCGCCCTGGATGATCCGGTGGTCGTAGGTGCTGGTCAGCGTGATGACCTTGCTGACCGCCAGCTCGGCCAGGGTGGCCTCGCTCATGCCCTGGTAGGGCGCCGGGTACTCCATCGCGCCGACGCCGATGATCGCGCTCTGCCCCTGCATCAGCCGCGGCATCGAGTGCACGGTGCCGATGCCGCCCGGGTTGGTCAGCGAGATCGTGGTGCCGGCGTAGTCCTCCATGGTCAGCTCGTTGCGGCGGGCCCGCCGGACCACGTCCTCGTACGCCTGCCAGAACTGCCGGAAGTCCATCTGCTCGCAGGCCTTGATGGAGGGCACCACCAGGTTGCGGCTGCCGTCCGGCTTGACCAGGTCGATGGCGATGCCCAGGTTGACGTGCTCCGGGCGGACCAGGGCCGGCTTGCCGTCGGCCTCGGCGAAGGAGTTGTTCATCTCCGGGTGCTGGGCCAGCGCCCGGACCAGCGCGTAGCCGATCAGGTGGGTGAAGCTGACCTTGCCGCCGCGACCGCGGGCGAGGTGGTTGTTGATCACGATGCGGTTGTCGACCAGCAGCTTGGCCGGGACGGCGCGCACGCTGGTCGCGGTGGGCACGCTCAGCGAGGCGTCCATGTTCTGCACGATCCGGGCCGCGACGCCGCGCAGCGGGGTGGTCTGCGGGCCGGCGGCGGTCGGCTGGGCCGCCTTGGCCGGAGCCGCCTTCGGCTGGGCCGGCTTCGCCGGGGCGGGCTTGGCCGCGGCCGGCTTCGGCTCGGCCGGCTTCGGCGCCGCCGCCGGCTTCGCCGGGGCGGGCGGCTGGGCGACCTTGGCCGCCGCCTCCGGCTGGCCGTCGGGCTCCGGCCGGACGGCGGGCGTGGTCGGCTTGCCGTCACGCGGCGTGGCGGCGCCCGGCCCCGGCCGGTAGTCGGCGAAGAAGTCGTGCCAGGCCGGGTCGACGCTCTTGGGGTCCGCGAGGAACCGCTGGTACATCTCCTCGACGATCCACTCGTTCGGGCCGAAACCCGCCAGTGGGTTCTCCTGCGAAGTCTGCTGGGTCGACACGGCCGGTAATCGCCTCTTTCACGCGGGTTTGTGTGTCACGCGGTGCCCGGCGACGCCCGCCGATCGGGCGCGCACGAGACGGCTCCCAGGCTACGCCGTACGGATGCCGCAGGCATTTCCGCCTCTGCGGCGTGGTCGGTTTCACAGAAGATGCCAGAAGTTCGGCAAACGCTGCGTGTGCCGACGACTCCTGGTAAAGCGCGGGGGGTGGCGCCGGCCGGCGCCACCCCCCGCGGGACCGCGTCGGTCAGGAGATGTCCCGCCGCCGGGTGATCAGCACCCCGAAGGTGCCGGTGACCACCGCGTAGCCGATCAGCACCAGGGCGCCGACCCACCACGCCGGGGTGAACTCGGACTGGCCCTCCGAGATCATCACCGTGGACGCCACCGCCGGCCAGATCACCTGCCACTTCACCACGGCCGGATTGTCCAGCGCGTTCGACAGCAGCAGGAAGAGCAGCCCGATCACCTGGGTGCCGACAAGGTAGAGCACCGCGGCCGTGATCACCGCGCCGAGCTGGTTGGTGATCAGCGTGCCGATGCCGACCCCGAGGATCGTCCAGATCGCGTACGCCAGCAGGTTGAACAGCAGCGCCCGCTGCACCGCCCACTCGCCGAGCAGGGCGCCCTGGTCCTGCAGGTTCAGGAAGACCGCGCCGGCGACCAGGTCGATCACGGTCGTCGCCAGCCAGAACAGGAAGCCCAGCAGGCTGGCCGCGACCAGCTTGCCGGCGATCACCGAGGTGCGCCGCGGGGTGGCCAGGAAGGTGGTGGTCGCCGTCTGGTGGAAGAACTCGTTGGTGACCATCAGGATGCCGATCAGCATCACGAACATCAGGCCGAGGTACTGGCCGGAGGTGTAGAGGTTCGCCGCCTGCGCCGCGGCGGTCGCCTGGTCGGGGCTGAAGCCCAGGTTCTCGCCGTTGCCCTTGAACACCTCGCTGGCCGCCCAGGCGTTGAACGCGAAGGCCATCGCGATCGCCAGGAACGCGCCGATCGCCAGCCACCACCAGGTGCTGGTGGTACGGATCTTGAGCAGCTCGGATCGGACCAGGTTCATCGGATGTCCGCCTTTCCGGCCGTCAGCTCCAGGAAGACCCGCTCCAGGTCGGGCCGTTCCGTGGTGAGTTCGTGCAGCTCCACGCCGGCCGCCAGGGCGATCCGGCCCACCGTCGGCGCGTCCACCCCGCCGACCAGCAGGGTGCCGTGCTCGTCGACGTCGACCGTGGCCGGCTCCGCCTTCAGCGCCGCGGTCAGCGCCTCGGCCTGCGGGGTGCGGACCCGCACCCGGACGCCCTGCGCCATCGAGCCGATCACCTGGTCGACCGGGCCCTGCCGGACCAGCTGACCGGCGGCGATGATCACCACGTCGTCGGCCAGCAGCTGCATCTCCGACAGCAGGTGGCTGGAGACCAGCACGGTGCGGCCCTGCTGGGCCAGGCCCTTGAGGAACCCGCGCATCCACCGGATGCCCTCCGGGTCGAGCCCGTTGGCCGGCTCGTCGAGGATCAGCACCCGCGGGTCGCCGAGCATCGCGGCGGCGATGCCCAGGCGCTGCTTCATGCCCAGCGAGTAGCCCTTGAACTTGCGCTTCGCCGCCGGGGTCAGCCCGACCAGGGCCAGCGCCTCGTCGGCCCGGCTCTTCGGCAGCCCGGCCGCCGCGCAGATCACCCGGAGGTGGTTGATCCCGGTCCGGCCCTTGTGCGCGCTGGACGCCTCGAGCACCGCGCCGACGTGCCGCAGCGGGTCGGTCAGGTCGGCGTACCGGCGCCCGCCGATGGTCGCCACGCCGGCGGTCGGGGTGACCAGGTTCAGCAGCATGCGCAGGGTGGTGGTCTTGCCGGCCCCGTTCGGGCCGAGGAAGCCGGTCACCCGCCCCGGCTCGACGGTGAACGACAGGTCGTTGACCGCCGTCACGTTCTTGTACTGCTTCGTCAGGCCGGACACCATGATCTGACCGTCGGTGGGGCTTCGCTGCCCGTCAGTCATTACGCTCCCTCCGTGCGATGGCGTCGGGGTACGCCGTGGCACAGCGTGACGGGCCCGCGCAACAAGGTCAATCAGGCGCGGTCCGTAGTTTCGTCTCCACCCCGGGCAGGAGGCGGGTCATCCTCCCGAACGACCTCAGCCGGTCGGCAGCGCCACCCAGGTGGCCCGGGCCGCGCCGAGCAGTCGCCCGGCCGGGCCGTACAGGCTGGTGTGCACGAGCGCCTTGCGGCCCTCGCCGCCCACGGTCGCGCCGGTCACCACGCACACCTCGCCGGGCGCCGGCAGCGCGTGCACCGTCGCGGCGATCCGGCCCAGCACGTACGGGCGGCCGGGTGCGATCACCGACCAGCCGCCGGGGCAGTCCAGCGCCGCCCACACGGTCGCCGCGTCGACCTCCGCCGGCACCCGGAACGGGGCGGCGGTCCGGCCGTCCGGCAGCCGCCCCGGGAAGATCCGCAGCCCGTCCGCCCGCTGCGGGCCGCACACGTAGCACCCGGGGAAGGGGTGGTCGACCAGGCCGGGGTAGCCGGCCGCGGCCGCCCGGGCGGCCGGCAGGTCCACCGGCGGCACCACCGCGTCGACCTCCCCGGTCGCGCGGACCTCGGCGACGAGCAGCCCGTCCGGGTCGCGCACCTCGCCGTCGGCGAGGGCCAGCGGGGTCTCCAGCGGCGGCGGCCGGCGCAGCGTCACCTCGACCGGATCGGGCCCGCCGTACGCGGTCGCGAAGAGCCCGGCGCTCCAGCCGCCGTTGCCCGAGCCGGGCGGCCCGTTGAAGCGCGACTCGATGATCATCGAACACCTCCGGACGGTCGCGGTCCCGGCGTCGTCGCCGGGGCGCCCCGGCAGCCTCGCACGACCGGCGTCCCGGCAGCCCCGCGCCCCGCGCCGCGGCGCCGCCACGGGCCGCCGGCCGGCGTTCACCGGATCGACACTCCTGGTCACCGTGACCGGTACCCGGGCCGCCTACACAGGTCCCATGGCTGTCCTGCCCGCCGCTGGCGCACCCCTGACGACCAGCGGTTACACCCTGCTGATCGCCGACGACCCGACCCAGGTCGCGGCCGCGCAACGCCTCCGGCACGAGGTGTTCGCCACCGAACTCGGGGCCACCGTCCCGGGCGCCGCCGGCCTGGACGCCGACGACCTCGACCCGTACTGCGACCACCTCGTCGTGCGGCAGGAGCGCACCGGCGAGGTGGTCGGCACGTACCGGCTGCTGCCGCCCGGACGGACCGCCCGCTGGTACGCCGAGGGCGAGTTCGACCTGACCCCGCTCGCCCCGCTGCGGGGCGCCCTGGTCGAGGCGGGCCGTTCCTGCGTGCACCCGGATCACCGGTCCGGCGCCGTGATCAACCTGATGTGGGCCGGCATCACCCGCTATCTGCACCTGCGCGGCTCCCGCTGGCTCGGCGGCTGCGCCTCGGTGCCGGTCGCGGACGGCGGGCTCACCGCGGCCGAGGTCTGGGCCCAGGCACAGGCCCGGCACCTGGCCCCGCCGCCGCTGCGGGTCCGCCCGCTGCGGCCCTGGTTCGCCGAGCCGGGCGCCCCGACGTCGACCCCGGGCGCCGGCGCGGCGGGCCGGCCCCCGGTGCCGCCGCTGCTGCGCGGCTACCTCCGGCTCGGCGCCTGGATCTGCGGCGAGCCGGCGTACGACCCGGACTTCGGCGTTGCCGACTTCTACGTGCTGTTCTCGCTGGACCGGATGAACCCGCGCTACCTGCGGCACTTCCTGGCCGGGGCGCAACGGTGAGCGGGCGGGACCTGTTCCGGCCGGTCTCCGGCTGCGGCCCCGACTGCCTGCCGGCGCCCGATGAGGTCCGGGGCGTGCCGGTCGCCCGCCGGGCCGGCCGGCTGGCCGGCCTGCTCGGGATGCTGGTGCTCGGCGCGGGCCTGGCGGTGCTGCTGCCGCTGCTGCCCGCGCCGGAACGGCGGGTGCTGCTGGGCGGCTGGGCCCGGGGCGCCGCCCGGGCGCTCGGGGTGCGCCTCGTGATCCGCGGCCGGCCACCCCGGCGGCGCGCGCTGCTGGTCGCCAACCACGTGTCCTGGCTGGACGTGCTGGCCGTGCTCGCCGTCGCACCGGCCCGGCTGCTGGCCAAGCGCGAGGTGCGCGGCTGGCCGCTGCTCGGCTGGCTCGCCCGGGCCGCCGGCACCCTCTTCGTGGACCGGGCCCGCCCCCGTGACCTGCCGGCCACGGTGGACCGGGTGGCGGACGCGCTGCGGGCGGGCCGGTCCGTGGCGGTCTTCCCGGAGGGCACCACCTGGTGCGGCGCGGCGGCGGGCTGCCGGCCGGCCGGCGGGTTCCGGCCGGCGGTGTTCCAGGCGGCGGTCGACGCCGGTGCGCCGGTGGTGCCGGTGCGGATCGGCTACCGGCACGCGGCGACCGGCGACGCGACGACGGCGGCGGCCTTCCTCGGCGACGAGAACCTGTGGCGGTCGCTGCGCCGGGTGCTGGGCGCCCGGGACCTCGTGCTCACGGTCACCGTGACGGCCGCCCTGCACCCGGCCCCGGGCGCGGACCGGCGGCTGCTGGCCCGGGCCGCCGAGTCGGCCGTGCACCTCCGGCCGGCGGTCGCCCGCCCGGTACCGGCCGGGTGGCGCGGCGTGAAGCGGGAGGTCGACCTGGCCGCGTGATCCGTGGGCGGCCACTTGTCCTATCGCGATGTATCGCGTTAGTCTCCTCGGCGTCGGAAACGCCCCGCCGCGTTCCGCCGAGGGGAGGAACCATGACCGAGTGGACCGTCGACAGCCCCCAGCGGCTCACCCTGGACGGGCCGGTCACCCAGCTCGACGTCCACCTGGTCAGCGGCCGGCTGAACGTGGTGGCCACCGACGGTCCGGCCCGGCTGGACGTCACCCGGGTCGGTCGCCGGCCGGTCCGGGTGGAGCACCGCGACGGCCGGCTCTCCGTCCGGCAGAAGCGCGGCGACCGGTGGTTGGACCTGCTGTTCCGGGCCGGGCCGCTGGCCCGGCTGCCCCGGGTCGACGTCTCGGTCGCGGTCCCCGCCGACGTGCTCGCCGATCTCAATCTCATCGAGGGCTCGCTGGTCGCCTCGGGCCTGCGCCGGCAGACCCGGGCCGACGTCACCGCCGGCCAGATCACCCTGATGGGGCTGCGCGGGCGGACCGCCGCGAAGATCGTGTCGGGCCCGGTGGAGGCGCTCGGGGTGACCGGCGACCTCGACGTGGAGACGGTCTCCGGCGAGGTGATCCTCGCCGACAGCGCCGCCGGCAAGGTCCGCGCGCAGACCGTCTCCGGCGCCATCACCTGCGACTTCGACAACCCGCGGCGGAGCGACATCCGGCTGAGCACGATCTCCGGCAGCATCACCGTCCGGGTCCGGGAGGACAGCGACCTCGCCGTCCGGCTGCACACCTCGTCCGGGCGGATCACCAGCGGCTTCCCGGCGGTGCGCGGCAACGCCGCGCTGGGCGCGGTGGTCGACAGCGAGGGGGTGCTCGGCACCGGCGAGGGTAGGCTCTCGGCGTCCGCCACGTCGGGCAGCATCGCGCTGCTCGCCCGCCCGGTGGACGACGAGGAGGAGCTGCCGTGACCGCCGTGTTCAGTCACGGGCGGCTCCGGCTCTACCTGCTCAAGCTCCTCGACGACGGCCCGAAGCACGGTTACGAGCTGATCCGGCTGCTGGAGGAGCGCTTCCTCGGCCTGTACGCGCCCAGCGCCGGCACCATCTACCCGCGGTTGCAGCGGCTGGAGGCCGACGGCCTGGTCAGCCACACCGCCGCCGGCGGCCGCAAGGTCTACGAGATCACCGATGCCGGGCGGGCCGAGCTGCGCCAGCGGGCCGGCGAACTGGCCGCCCTGGAATCGGACATCGCCGCCTCGGTGGCGGATCTCTCCACCCTGGCCGGGGAGATCCGCAGCGAGGTGAGCGGGTCGGTCCGCGACCTCAAGCGGGAACTGCGCGAGGCGACCCGGCAGACCCGGCGCGGCCGGTGGACGCCCCCCGCCCCCGCGCCCGCCGCCGCCCCCGCCGCCGCCGGGCCGCGGCCCGGGCCGGAGCCGGCCGCGCAGGCCGAGTTCGACCAGCGGCTGGCCGCCTTCACCGGCGAGGTGGCCGCGCTGGTGCGGGCCCGCCGGCTCAGCGACGCCCAGCTCCGCACGGCGATCCGGCTGCTCGACGGCGCCCTGGACGGGCTGCGCCGGCTGCTGCGCTGACCCACCCGCGACCACCCGCCCGGCCGCACGGTCCCGGCCGGGCCGGCTCACAGGATTTTTCCAGCGACCGCCCAGCCCGGACGCAGCGAGAACGCGGATGATGGGCACATGCCCGCTACCCAGACCGAGGCGCGCCTGCTCGTCGTCGAGGACGACCCCAACATCCTCGAGCTGCTCTCCGCGAGCCTGCGGTTCGCGGGCTTCGACGTGGCCACCGCGACCAGCGGCAGCGCCGCGCTGCACGCCGCGAAGGACCACCGGCCCGACCTGGTGGTGCTCGACGTGATGCTGCCCGACCTGGACGGCTTCGAGGTGATCCGGATGCTGCGCGAGGGCGGCACCCGCACCCCGGTGGTCTTCCTGACCGCCCGGGACGCCACCGACGACAAGATCCGCGGGCTCACCCTGGGCGGCGACGACTACGTCACCAAGCCGTTCAGCCTGGAGGAGCTGACCGCCCGGATCCGGGCGGTGCTCCGGCGTACCAGCACCGGCGAGCAGGCCCCGTCCCGGCTCACCTTCGCCGACCTGGAGCTGGACGAGGAGACCCACGAGGTGCACCGGGCCGGCCAGCGGGTGCAGCTCTCGCCGACCGAGTTCAAGCTGCTGCGCTACCTGATGCTCAACGCCAACCGGGTGCTGTCCAAGGCGCAGATCCTCGACCACGTGTGGAACTACGACTTCCGGGGCGACGACAACATCGTCGAGTCCTACATCTCCTACCTCCGCCGCAAGGTGGACAACACCCAGCCCCGGCTGATCCACACCCTGCGGGGCGTCGGTTACGTGCTGCGCAAGCCGGCGGCGTGAACCCGTACCAGCAGGCGAAGGTACGGCTCCGAAGCGTCCCGCTCCGGGTCAAGCTGGTCACCTCCGTCCTCGCCCTGGTGGCGCTCGCGCTGCTGGTGATCAGCTCGCTGACCGCCTTCTTCCTCCGCAGCTACCTGGTCGACCAGGTCGACAGCGAGCTGCGGGGTGGCGCGGCCGGGGTGGCGCAGGCGCTCGAACGGGCCCGGCGCGAGGGAAACCAGATCTCGGTCGGCATCCCCAGCGACTACGTGGCCGCGCAGGCGTTTCCGCCGGCCAGCGTCGATCCGGTCGCGTACTACCCGGGGCTGCGCCCCGGGGAACTGCCCCCGATGCCCGGCAGCTACCAGGGGTTCGCCGAGGAGGTCGGCGAGCCGTTCACCGTCCGGTCCGTCGACGGCCACACCCGTTGGCGGATGCTCTACACGGAGCTGGACAACGGCCGCATCCTGGCGTTCGGCCAGCACCTCACCGACGTCGACCGGGCGGTCACCCGGCTGGTCTGGATCGACGTCCTGGTCGGCGGGGCGGTGCTGATCCTGCTCGCCTCGATCGGCGCGGCGATCGTCCGCACCAGCCTCAAGCCGCTGGTGGAGATCGAACAGACCGCCGCCGCCATCGCCGGCGGCGACCTCACCCGGCGGGTGCCCGACCCGGAGGAGGGCCAGCCCTGCCCGACCTCGGAGCTGGGCCGGCTGTCCCGCGCGCTGAACGCGATGCTCACCCAGATCGAGGCGGCGTTCACCGCCCGGGCCGCATCGGAGACCGCCGCCCGCGCCGCCGAGGCCAGCGCCCGGGACGCGGCCGGCGCCGCGCAGGCGTCCGAGGCGCGCGCCCGCCGCTCGGAGGAGCGGATGCGGCAGTTCGTCGCCGACGCCTCGCACGAGTTGCGTACCCCGCTGACCACCATCCGCGGCTTCGCCGAGCTGTACCGGCAGGGCGCGGCCCGCGCCCCGGAGCAGACCGCCGACCTGCTGCGCCGGATCGAGGACGAGGCGGCCCGGATGGGCCTGCTGGTGGAGGACCTGCTGCTGCTCGCCCGGCTGGACCGGGAGCGGCCGCTCGCCCTCGCCCCGGTCGAGCTGCCGGTGCTGGCCAGCGACACGGTGCAGGCCGCCCGGGTGGTGGACCCGGACCGCCGGATCGAGCTGGAGATCGAACCGGGCTCCGGCCCGCTGGTGGTCTACGGCGACGACGCCCGGCTCCGGCAGATCATCGGCAACCTGATGACGAACGCGCTGACCCACACCCCGTCGGACGCGGCGGTGACCCTGCGGCTGCGGGCCGAGCCGGGCAACCTGGCCGTGGTGGAGGTCGCCGACACCGGCCCCGGCCTCTCCCCGGAGCAGGCGGAACGCGTCTTCGAGCGCTTCTACCGGGCGGACGCCGCGCGGACCCGGCGGGCCGGCGGCAACACCGGCACCGGGCTCGGCCTGGCCATCGTCGCCGCGCTGGTGAGCGCCCACCACGGCACGGTCGAGGTGGCCGAGACCCCGGGCGGGGGCGCGACCTTCCGGGTCCGGCTGCCACTGGTGCCCGACGCGGACGCCGACGGCGAGTGACTTTCAGCCAACCTTCAGGCCGGTTCCAGGCTGGTCGCAGAGCCCCGGGGCAAGGTGGAGCCATGACCGAGTACGAGTCCGACCCGCAGCGCCGGCCGGCCCCCACCGACGCCGAGCCGTCGCACCCCACCGCCGAGCTGCCGCACGTCGAGCGCGCGCAGTCCGACTCCGCGACCACCGGGGCCGGCGCCGCGCCGGCCGCCGAGCAGCCCACCGCCGCGACCGCGGCCACGACGAACGCCGGCGGCCCGACCGGCCCGGTCCCGGGTGACCCGGGCACCGCCGAGCCGGCCCGGACCGACGGCGACGCCGCGGCCCGTACCCCGGAACCCGCCGGCGCCCCCGGCCCGGCCGCCGACGCTCCGGCCAGCGAGCCGACGGTGCCGCTGGCGACCGTGCCCGCCGGCCAGCCGCCCGCGGCCACCCCGTCCGCCCCGCCCTACCCGGTCTCCGGTCACCCGCAGGCCGGCGGCTACCCCTACCTCGGCGGCCGGCCCGGCCAGCCGCGGGGCGGCTACCCGGGCGGCCCCTGGTACGCCGGGCAGCACTCCGGCTGGACCGGCGGGGGGCAGCCGGGCGCGACCGGTCCGGTCTTCCCGCAGCAGCACGCGGGCCAGCCGGCCCCGGCCTGGGCTCCGGCGCACCCCGCGCCGCGCCCCGGACGGATCGCCAAGTTCGCCGGCGCGGGCGTCGCGGTGCTGGCGCTGATGCTCGGCTCCGGCGTCGCCGGCGGCGCGCTCGCGCTCGCCGTGGACGGCGACTCGGGCGGAATCACCCGCACCTACTCCGCCGCACCGGTGATCAACGGTGCGGACCTGCCGCGGATCGCCGCCTCGGTGCAGGACAGCGTCGTCTCGATCAACACCGACAGCGGCGAGGGCTCCGGCGTGATCCTCAGCGCCGACGGCTACGTGCTCACCAACAACCACGTGGTCGCCGCGGCCGGCGGGAACAGCGTCCGGGTGGTCTTCGCCGACGGCAAGAGCGCCCAGGCCCGGATCGTCGGCACCGACCCGAAGACCGACCTGGCCGTGGTGAAGGCCTCCGGGGTCAGCGGCCTGAAGCCGGCCACCTTCGGCGACAGCGACGCCATGCAGGTCGGCGACCAGGTGCTCGCCCTGGGTAGCCCGCTGGGGCTGCAGGGCTCGGTGACCGCCGGCATCCTCAGCGCCCGGGACCGCACCATCCAGGCCGGCAGCGCCGAGCAGCGGCAGGACCCGAGCCAGGGGGCCAGCTCGATCTCCGGGCTGCTGCAGACCGACGCGCCGATCAACCCGGGCAACTCCGGCGGCGCGCTGGTCAACACGCGGGGCGAGGTGATCGGCATCAACACCGCGATCGCCACCGCCGGGCAGGGCAGCGGCAACATCGGGGTGGGCTTCGCCATTCCGAGCAACAAGGCCAAGGACGTGGCCGGCAAGCTCCAGCGCGGCGAGAAGGTCAGCCACCCGTCGCTGGGCGTGAGCGTCAACGCCGCCCCGGACGGTGGGGCGCTGGTCGCCTCGGTCACCCCGGGCAGCGCCGCCGAGAAGGCCGGCCTGCAGCGCGGAGACGTGATCACCCGGTTCGGCGACAAGGTGATCAACGACTCCAACGACCTGGTCGGCGCCGTGCAGGCCGGCCGGGTCGGGGACCGGGTCGAGGTGACGTACCAGCGAAACGGATCCGAATCGACGGCAACCGTGACGCTCGCCGAAGCGTCCTAATCCGTACCGAGCCTGCCTCCTCCCACGGGCGGCGGGTGACGGGGCCAAGGGGGTTGGCTCCGTCACCCGCCGCCCCCTCCGTTTCCGGGTGGTTCACCCGGTCCGGGTGAACCACCGTCACCCGCCCCGCGGGCACCGTCGGCAGGAGACCCGGCAGGCGTACGGGAGGGTGCGATGACCACGGCAGCGACCGTCCGGACCGACACGCAGATCCAGCGGGACGTGCTCGAGGAACTGGCCTGGGACGTCCGGGTGCAGCCGAACGAGGTCGGCGTGACCGTGCACGACGGCGTGGTGACGCTGACCGGCTGGGTGGACAGCACCGCGGCGAAGTGGGCGGCCGAGCGCTGCGCGCAACGCGTCCGCGGCGTGCGGGTGGTGGCCGACGACGTCGAGGTCCGGTTGCCCGGTTCGGCGGAGCGGACCGACGAGGACATCGCCATCGCGGTCAGCCGGGCGCTGGAGTGGGACAGCTTCGTCCCGGCCGAGCGGCTGGACGTCACCGTGGCCAACGGCTGGGTGATGCTCCGTGGCGAGGTGGAGTTCGGCTGGCAGCGGCGTACCGCCGAGCACGAGGTGCGGCGGCTGCGGGGTGTCCGCGGCGTGACCAACCTGGTCGACGTGCGGCCCGCCGCCCGCCCGGACGGCGAGCGCACCCGCCGGGACATCCAGCGGGCGTTGTCGCGGGGGATCGGCACCGAGCGGGTGACCGTCACGGTGGACGGCGACACGGTCACCCTCGAGGGCGTGGTCCGCTCCTGGTGGGAACGGGACGAGGCGGAACGGACGGCCTGGTCCGCCGAGGGTGTGGGGGCGGTGCGCGTCCACCTCCTGGTGGGCGGTTGAGCGCCCGGGATGCCCGGTTTAGCGGGATCGTCGCCGGGAAAGCGCCGCCGATCCTGAGCGGGCGGGTCGCGGTGGACGCCGGCCGGCGGACGGCCCGCCCACCGACGGGACGGACGGGGGAGGACTCGTGGCCGTGAACGACCTGCCGGGCGGCCGCTCGCCGGCGCGGCCGCTGCGGATCGCGATGGTGGTCCCGCCGTGGCTGTCGGTGCCCCCGCCCGGGTACGGCGGCCTGGAACAGGTGGTCGCGGTGCTGGTGGACGCGCTGGTCGCCCGCGGGCACGCGGTGACCCTGTTCGGCGCGGGGCGGGCGCACGGCACCGCCGCCGACGTCGTCCCGACCGGTCGGGACCTGCAGTACGAGCGGCTCGGCGAGGCGCTGCCCGAGCTGGCCCACCTGGCCCGGGTCAACCAGCTGATCAGCGCCGACGACTTCGACGTCATCCACGACCACACCACCATCGGCCCGCTGGTCGCCGGCCGCCGGGCGGTGCCCACGGTGGCGACCGTGCACGGCAACCCGGTGGGCGAGTACGGCACCGTGCTCAGCGACACCGACCAGGGCGTGGGGTTGGTGGCCATCTCGCACGCCCAGCGCCGGCTCAACCCCCGGCTGCCCTGGGTCGGCACCGTGCACAACGCGATGGACCTGCGGGGCGTGCCGCGCAAGACCGCACCCGCGAGCGGCCCGGTGCTCTGGCTGGCCCGGTTCAGCCCGGACAAGGGGCCGGACGCGGCCATCCGGGCCTGCCGCGCCGCCGGCCTGCCGCTGGTGCTCGCCGGCAAGTGCAACGAGCCGCCGGAACGCCGCTACTACCAGGAGGTGGTCCGGCCGATGCTCGGCGAGGACGTCACCGTGGTGCTCGACGCCGACCGGGACGCCGCGCTGCGGATGCTGGTCGACGCCCGCTGCCTGATCATGCCGATCCAGTGGGAGGAGCCGTTCGGCATGGTGATGGTGGAGGCGATGGCGACCGGCACGCCGGTGGTGGCGCTGAACCGTGGCGCGGTGCCCGAGCTGGTCCGGCCGGGGGTGACCGGCCTGGTCTGCGACCGGGTCGAGGAGCTACCGGACGCGTTGCGCGAGGCGCACCGCCTCGACCCGGCCGACTGCGTGGCGCACGTCGCGGAGAACTTCTCCACCGAGCGGATCGCGATCGGCTACGAGGACGTCTACCGGCGGTTCGTCGCCGGCTCGGTGCCGTACCTGGGCAGCCGCGAGCCGGTCCGGGCCGCGCCGCGCTGAGCACCCGTCGGTCGGAACGCTCAGACCCGCGCGGCCCCCAGCTCCGCGATCGCCGCGTCCAGCCGCTCGGCGTACCCGGGAGTGATGCCACCCTCGCGCAGCCGGGTGGCCACCTTCTCGCGCAGTCGGGCCACCGGCCCGGTCAGGTCGGCCGGCCCGGAGCCCACCGCGGCGGTCAGGTTGCGGAGTTCGTTGCGCAGGTCCAGGCCCACGTCGGCGCGGATCTCGCCACCGTCGAGCCCGGTGCCGATCAACCCGTCGAGCCGGTTGGCCACCGTCAACAGGCTGTCCGGCCCGGGCACCGCGCCGGTCGACCCGCCGGGCCGGGGTTCGGCCGCGGGAGCCGACGTGCGGGGGGTGGTCTCCGGCACGCGGGGCGTCGGCTGTCCGGTCGCCTCCGTGGTGGGCAGCGCCGCCGGTGGCGGGGACCGGTCCGGCCACAGCGCCGGCACGGCCAGCCCCGCCGCGGCCAGCAGGGCCACCGCCGCGACCAGCGCCGGGCGGGGCACCCGGCGGGCCGGCCCCGATCCCGGCGCGGTACGGCCGGCGGTGGCCGTCGGGGCGTGGCCGGGCGCCGGTGCCGTCGAGGCCGCGGGGGGCTCGGGCGGGGTCAGGGGCGGCGCGAGCGTGGTGGCCGCCTGCGATTCCGGAAGCGGGTGGTCACGCAGCACGGTGGCGACCTGACGGGCGGTCGGCCGCCCGGCCGGGTCCCGGGTCAGGCAGCGCAGGCAGATCCGGGCCACCTCCGGCGGCAGCCCGGGCACCCCGGCCAGCGAGGGCGGCCCGCCCGCGGCCAGCGCGGCGCTGAGCTGGTCCCAGGTGTCGGCGGGGTACGGGACCCGACCGGTCAACGCCTCGTGGAGCAGCACCCCGAGGGAGTACACGTCGGTGGCCGGCTGCGCGGGCGCCCCGTCGAGGCGTTCCGGCGCCACGTAGGCCGGGGTGCCGAAGGTGCCGCCGTCCTCGTCCTCGTCCGGCGCGCCGACCCGGGTGGCGATGCCGAAGTCGAGCACCTTGGCGCCGACCGGGGTCATCATCACGTTGGCCGGCGTGATGTCGCGGTGCACGATGCCCAGCCGGTGCGCGGCGGCGAGCGCGTCCGCCACCTGCGCGCCGATCTTCACCGCCTCCGGCCAGGGCAGCGGGCCCTCGGTGAGCCGCAGCTCCAGCTCCTCGCCGACCAGCAGCTCCATCACCACGAACGAGGTGATCGAGCCGTCGGGCGCGACCGTCTCGCCGTAGTCGTGCACCGAGGTCACGTGCGGGTGCACCAGTTGGGCGGCGGAGCGCGCCTCGGTGCGGACCATGTCCCGGAACCGGGCGTCGGCGGCGAGCGACGGGGCGAGCACCTTCAGCGCGACGACCCGGTCCAGCACCTCGTCGTGGGCCCGCCAGATCACCGACATCCCGCCGGCGCCGATCTGGTCGAGCAGCCGGTACCGGCGGGCCAGCAACCGGCCGGGGTGCAGCGCTGGCTTCACGGATCGCACCTGCCTCGGGGTGGGAGCGGTATCAGGTTGCGTGAATGTGTCCGGCCTGTCAACGGGTGGGGCGGCGCGGGCGCCGACCCGCTCCACGGGGGCACCGGCGCGGGCGTGCCAGGATGAACGACATGGCGCGGGGACCGGTGGCGTTCGTGCTCGGGGGCGGGGGCGTCCTCGGCGCGGTCGAGGTGGGCATGCTGCGCGCGCTGTTCCGCGCCGGGATCCGGCCGGACCTGGTGCTCGGCACCTCGATCGGCGCGGTGAACGGCGCGCTGGTCGCCGCCGACCCGTCCGAGGCGGTCACCGACCGGCTGGTCCGGCTCTGGGCCTCCCCCGAGGCCAGCGAGGTGTACGGCGACTCGGTGGCCCGGCAGCTGCGCCGGTTCGCCGCCCGGACCCACCTGCACTCGCCCCGCCCGCTGCGCAAGCTGCTCGAGAGCGAACTGGGCGCGGAGACCACCTTCGCCGATCTGCGGGTGCCGTTCCGGTGCTGCGCGGCGAACATCGAGCGGGCCGCCGAGTACTGGTTCGACAGCGGGCCCGTGGTGCCGGCGGTGCTCGCCTCCGCCTCCGTACCGGGGCTGCTGCCACCGGCCCGGATCGGCGACCAGCACTTCGTCGACGGGGGAATCGTGAACTCGATCCCGATCGGCGAGGCGGTCGCCGCCGGCGCCGGGCAGATCTTCGTCCTCCAGGTCGGCCGGATCGAGCGGGAGCTGACCCCGCCCCGCCGGCCGTGGGAGATCGCGCAGGTCGCGTTCGAGATCGCCCGCCGGCACCGGTTCGCCCGGGAGATGGCCGCCCTGCCGGTCGGGGTGGAGGTGCACGTGCTGCCCACCGGCGGCCTGAACCCGCGCGACGACACGCCCTGGGCGTACCGGGACATGGCGGCGGTGGGGCGGCGGATCAGCCGGGCGTACACCGCCTCCCGGCGCTACCTGGCCACCATGTTGGAGCGCTGATGCCGCTGCCGCCGCGGTGGGTACGCCGGGTGCTGCTGGCACCGGGATTGGTGCTGCTCGCCTTCGCGGTGGTGACCACGCTGCCGATCTGGGCGCTGCTCGCGGCGGCCGCGTCGCCGCTGGTCCCGGGCCGGTTGCGTCCGCTGCGGCTGCTCTGGCTCGGCTGCGTCTACCTGGTCTGGGACGCCGCCGCGCTGCTCGCGCTCTTCGTGCTCTGGCTGGTCTCCGGCTGCGGCTGGCGGGTCCGTGCCCCGGGCTTCCAGCGGGCGCACTACCTGCTCGCCGGCTGGTTCCTGCGACTGCTGTTCTGGCAGGCCCGGTGGACGCTGCGGCTGCACATCGACATGGTCGGCACCGACCCGGACACCGCCCTGCCCGGCCGGCCCGAGTTGGTGCTCTGCCGGCACGCCGGGCCGGGCGACTCGTTCATCCTCATCCACGCCCTGGTGAACTGGTTCCGCCGCGAGCCGCGGATCGTGCTCAAGGACACCCTGCAGTGGGACCCGGCGATCGACGTGCTGCTCAACCGGCTGCCGAACCGGTTCCTCGCGCCCGGGCCGGACGGGCGCGGGTCGGTCACCGACCAGATCGGGCACCTGGCCGCCGACCTGGACGACGACGACGCGTTCGTGATCTTCCCGGAGGGCGGTAACTTCACCCCGAAGCGCCGGCTACGGGCGATAGACCGGCTGCGCTCGCTGGGCCTGGAGCGGATGGCGCTGCGGGCGGAACGGATGCAGCACGTGCTCGCCCCGCAGCCCGGCGGGCTGCTGGCCGCGCTGGACGCCGCCCCCGAGGCCGGGGTGATCTTCGTGGCGCACACCGGGCTCGACCGGATGCTCACCGTCACCGACGTCTGGCGGGAACTGCCGATGGACAAGCGGATCGTGATGCGTTTCTGGTCGGTGCCGCCGGAGGAGGTGCCGACCGGCCGGCAGGAGCGCATCGACTGGCTCTTCGACTGGTGGGGCCGGATCGACGAGTGGATCGCGGTCAACCGGGACGGGCCCGCGTAGGGTGCGGTCGTGGACCAGATCTGCGTGGTGACGACGGTGGTGGACGCGCGGTCGGTCGCCGACGCGCTGGCCGGCGCGGCGGTCGACGGGCGGCTGGCGGCCTGCGCGCAGGTGGGCGGCCAGGTGGACAGCACCTACTGGTGGCGTGCCGCAGTGGAGACCGAGACCGAGTGGTCGGTGCAGTTCAAGACCGCGCCGGACCGGCTCGCCGCGCTGGTCGACCAGATCCGGACCGGCCACCCGTACGAGGTGCCGGAGATCCTGGTGAGCCGGGTGGAGAGTGATCCGCCGTACGCGGCGTGGGTGCGCGAGCAGACCCGGCCCTGAGTACGCGCACTCTGGGCGGCTGAGCCCCGGCCGCCGATGATGGCCGCGTGGAGAACACCGGCTACCCCTGCCCGGCCTGCGGCGCGCCCGCCGACCTGGGCTCCGGCTGCTCCGGTTGCGGCCGGCCGCCGTACCCGCCCGCCGCCGAGGTGATCCGCCTCGACCGGGACATCGTCGCGCTCGGCGCCGAGGCGGAGCGCGCCCGGCAGACGTACCAGGGCCTGGTCGACCGGCTGGCGACGACCCGGCAGCGGCGGGACCGGCTGGCCGCGGCGATCCGGGCGGAGTTCCCGCCGCCCGCCGCACGCCCGCCGGCCGCGGTCGGCGGGCCGCAGCGGCCCGTCCCGCCCGCCGTGGCCGGCGTGCCGGAGACCTCGACCCGCACCGTGCAGGGCCTGCTCTTCGTCCTCGGTGGACTGCTGCTCGGCACCGCGGCGGTGGTCTTCACGGCGGTGGCCTGGGCCGCCGTCGGGGTGGCCGGACGGGCGCTGATCCTGGCCGCGGTCACCGCGCTGGCGCTGGCCGCGCCGCTGGTGGCGGTGCGGCGCGGGCTGCGGGGCACCGCGGAGACGTTCGCCGCGGTGGGGCTGCTGCTGGTGGTGCTGGACGGCTACGCCGCCTGGTCGGTGGACCTGTTCGGGGTGGCCGGTTGGCCGGAGACCCGGTACGCCGCGCTGGTCGGGGGGGCCAGCGCGGCGGCCGCCGCCGGATACGCCCGGCTCAGCGGGCTCACCGTGCCCTGGTTCGCGGCGCTGCTGGCCGCCCAGCCGGTGCTGCCGCTGCTCGCCGTCGGGGCCCGGCCGGAGCCGGCGGGCTGGTCGGTGGTCTTCGTCGGGGTGACGCTGCTCGACCTGGCCGTGCTCGTCGCGCTGCGCGGCCGGCCAGCCGGTGCGGCGCTCGCCGGCCGGGTCGCCGCCTGGGTCGGCTACGCCGCCGCGCTGGTCGTGGCGACCGGCTGCGCGCTGGTGCCGCTGATGCTCGGTCGGGCGGCCGGGACGCCGCTGCTGGCCGGGCTGCCGCTGCTGCTGGCGGCGCTGACCCTGCTGGGCGCGGCGCTGCTCGCCGGCGGGCCGGTCTTCCGCGCGGAGGCCGCCGGACTGCTGGTGCCGGTGCTGGCTGCCGCCCTGCTCCGCCCGGTGGCCGAGCTGCGGGCCTCGCTGCTGCTGCTGGCGGCGGCGCTGGTCGCGGCCGGGCTGGCCGGCGCGGTGCGGCTGCTTCCGGCCGGCTGGCGCCGCGGTCCGCGGACCGGCGCGCTCCTGGTGGCCGGCGGGACGGCCCAGCTGACCGTGCTGATCACCGTCGTGTTCGCCGGCGGCGCCGTCGCCCGGTCGGTGCCGCCGTGGCGGGGCGCCGCCCCCGGGCCGGACCTCGCCTGGGGCTGGCAGCTCCCGGTGGCGGTGGCGCTCGCCGTGCTCGCCGTGGCGGTGCTGCTGCCCGCGGCGGCCCGGCCGGCGCTGGCCGTGGCCGGCGTGGCGTCGATCGCGCTCGCCCTGCCCGCCGCCGGGCCGGCGCCCTGGTCGGTGGTGCTGGTCGCGGACCTGGCGGTGGGGGCGGCGCTGCTGGTCGTCGCGGCCACCCGGCCGGCCCGTTCGTGGACCGTGCTGACCGCGGCGGCGGCCGGGGCGGTGCTGCTCGGGCACGGCCTGCTGGTGGGGCTGGCCGCTCCCGCCGGAGCCGGCGCGGCGCTCGCGGTGACCCTGGTCGCCGGGGCGGCCGCGGCGGTCGCCGGGCGGCGCGGCACACCGGTGCAGCGCGCGGTGGGCGGGTTCGCGCTCATCGCCGCGCTGCTCGCGGTGCCGGCCGGTGGGGCGGTCGCGCTGATCGGCGCCGGGGCGCCGGCCTGGTGGCAGGCGCGGGCCGCGCTCGGCGCCGCCGCGCTGCTGCCGGCCGCGCTGCTCGCCGTCCGTCGTCTTTGGCCGGACCTGTCCGGGTACGCCTCGGCCGGGCTGGCCGTGGCGGCCGGGCTGGTCGGGCTGGGGCCGCTGGGCGTACCGGCCGACGAGCCGGTGGTGCTCTACGCCGCCGTGGCCGTCCTGCTGGTGGCGCTGGGCGGGCCCCGGGCCGGGTTCGGGGTGCCGCTGCCGGCGGGCGAACCGGCCCGGCGGATCGCCGGGGCGGTACTGCTGACGGTGGCCGTGCTCGCCGCCGCCCCGGTGCTGCTGGCGGCGCTGGTCGCCCCGTACGGCGATGCGCCCGCGCCGTGGTCGGGGCGGCCCGCCGCGGAGCCGGACCCGGCGGCCCTGCCGGCGGGCCTGGCGCTGGCCGTGCTGGCGC
The DNA here is from genome assembly GCF_056780015.1 of Micromonospora sp. R311. Classification (NCBI taxonomy): domain Bacteria; kingdom Bacillati; phylum Actinomycetota; class Actinomycetes; order Micromonosporales; family Micromonosporaceae; genus Micromonospora; species Micromonospora sp. R311. Next base: position 93,611 of record NZ_JBSWCE010000002.1, on the reverse strand, counting down.
TCGCCGCCGCGGCGCGGCTGTGGCCCCGCCGCGCCGCCCGGCCCGCCGACGGTCCGGGCACGGAGCCCGCCCCGACGACCGCCTTCGGCGCGGCGCTGGCCGCCCTGCCGTTCGCCGCGGCCGCCGCGCCGGTGCTGCTGGTGGCCGCCGGCGCGCCCTGGCCGGTGGTGCCGGCCGTCGCCCTGGCCCTCGGCGTGGCCGCGCTGCTGTTCGCCGCCCTGGCCGCGGCGCGCCCGCTGCTCGCCCCGGTCACCGTGCCGGTGGGACTGGTGCTGACCGGCTCGGGAATGGCTGGTCTGCTGGCCACCCGGGCCGGCACGCTCACCGGCCTCGGCGTGCTGGTGGTGGCCGCGACCGTGGCCGGCGCCGCCGGGCGGCGCGCCGGGGTGCGCCTCGCCGGCAGCCTGGTCGCGGTGGCCGCCGCGACCGCCCTCGCGGTCACCGCACCGCTGGCCGGCGGACTGCCGCTGCGGACGGCGGCGTTCACCGTGCTGGCCGTGGCGGCACTGACCCTGGCCGTGGCCGCCGCGCTCGCCGGCCGGGGCCGTTCGGCGGGGCCCGGGCTGGACGCTGCCGCCCAGGCGGTGGCGCTGGCCGGGCTGCTGCTGACCGTCGGCGCGCTCCGGCACGCCGCGGCGGTCTGCGTGCTCTGGGGGGCCGCCACCGCGGTGCGGGTGCTGCGCCGGGGCGAGCCCGTCGGCCGGCGGTGGGCGTTCGCCGGGATCGCCGGCGGCACCGAACTGCTCGGCGCCTGGCTGCTGCTGGCCGCCGGGGGAGTGGCCGTGCTGGAGGCGTACACGCTGCCGGCCGCGGCGCTGGCCCTCGGCGCGGGCACGCTGGCGCTGCGCACCCGGCCCGGGTTGACCAGCTGGCTCGCGCTCGCTCCCGGGCTGGCCGCCGGGCTGCTGCCGAGCCTGGTGTCGGTGCTGGTGGCGCCGGAGGCGCAGCCGTGGCGCCGGCTGCTGCTCGGCGTCGCCGCGCTCGCCGTGGTGCTCGCCGGGGCGACCCGGCGCTGGCAGGCGCCGGTGCTGCTCGGTGGCGGCACGCTGGCCCTGCTCGCGCTCCACGAACTCGGCCGCGGCTGGGACCTGCTGCCCCGGTGGATCTTCCTGGCGGTCGGCGGGCTCGCGCTGATCGGGCTGGCCGCCACCTACGAGCGGCGGCGGCGGGACCTGGCCCGGCTGCGGGCCGTGGTGGGCCGGATGAGTTGAGCCGTGGGCGGTGCGCGGGGTAGGGCTTGCCCTACCCCGGATCGGGGGGTTGTCAGGGTTACTCAGCGCGACCGTTCTCCGGAGACTGGATGTGGGTGTCGCTCCGGTCGGCGCGACCCGGAGCCGAGGGACGGGAGCTAATTGATGCTCGGAGCGGTGGCGGACCCGCCGGTACGGCGGGGCAGTGACTACGCACAGTTGTCCCGGCGGATCAGCCAGGCCGGGTTGCTGGACCGGCGGCCCGGGTGGTACGCGGTGCGGATCGTGCTCACCCTGGGTGTCTTCCTGGCGGGTTGGCTCGCGGTGGTGCTGGTGGGCGACTCCTGGACGCAGCTGCTGCTGGCGGTCGGGCTGGCGGTGGCCACCACCCAGGTGGCGTTCCTCGGCCACGACGCCGGCCACCGGCAGATGTTCCGCCGGCGCGGCCCGAGCGAGCTGGTCGGTCTGCTCGCCGGCAACCTAGCGGTGGGGCTCAGCTACGGCTGGTGGGTCGACAAGCACAACCGGCACCACGCCAACCCGAACCACGAGGACGAGGATCCGGACGTCGGGGCGGGCGCCCTCGTCTGGACGTACGAACAGGCCGCCGCGACCCGGGGCTTCGGGCGGTGGCTGGCCCGCCGGCAGGCCTGGCTGTTCTTCCCGATGCTGCTGCTCGAGGGGCTGAACCTGCACGCGGCGAGCGTCCGGGCGATCGTGGAACGGGAGCCGGACGGCCGGTACCGGACCCCGATGCGGCACCGGGGGGTCGAGGCGCTGCTGCTCGTCGCGCACACCGCCGGCTACCTCGGCGTCCTCCTGCTGGCCATGTCGCCGGTGAAGGCGCTGCTCTTCGTCGCCGTCCACCAGGGACTGTGGGGCCTCTACATGGGCTGCGCGTTCGCCCCGAACCACAAGGGCATGCCGATGCCGACCGCGGCGGACCAGCTCGACTTCCTGCGCAAGCAGGTGCTCACCTCACGCAACGTCCGGGGCAGCCGGTTCGTCGACCTGGCGCTGGGCGGCCTCAACTACCAGATCGAGCACCACCTGTTCCCCAACATGCCCCGGGCGAACCTGCGCCGGGCCCAGCCGATCGTCCGGGCGTACTGCGCCGAGCAGGGCATCACGTACGCGGAGACCGGGCTGGTCGAGTCGTACCGGCAGGCGCTCGGGCACCTGCACGAGGTCGGCCGGCCGCTGCGCGGCTGACCCGAGACGACGGGGGCGGCGCCGACCGGCGCCGCCCCCGTGCTCAGCTCAGCCCGTCAGGCGCCGAACGCCTTGATTAGCTCCTCCGGAGCCTCCTGGGTCTCGCTCGCCGCCGGCTTCCGGACGCTCACCGGGGTGCCGAAGTCCGAGTAGGTGGTGGTCATCGTGTCCAGCGACTCGTGCAGCACGCTGACGTCGATGGCGATCTCGGTGAGCCGGCCCTGGTCGTCCACCTTGGCGGTGAACGGGACGGCCTTGGCCTTCTCGCCCAGCGCCGCGATGTCCTTGTCCTTCGCCATCGTGCGGGTGTAGTCCAGGGTGCCGGCGAAGCTGCCCTCGCCGGTCTCCTTCACCTCGGCGACGGCGGAGATGAGCTTCTTGGCGCCGCCCGGGTCGCCCTCCGGCATCAGGTTGAGCTGGCCGCTCTCGCCGAGCTTGGTGGTGTCCATGTGCAGCCACTTCTTGGGCAGCCCGGCCATCCCGGTCACCTTCAGGTACGCGTCGTCGCCCACCATCACGATCCGGAACTTGCCCGAGGTGCCCATGTTCAGCGTCATGTCCCCGGTCTTGGTCGACGGGTCCAGGACGCCCCCGCCGCTCATCACCGACGACTTCAGCTCCATCCGGACGCTCTGCTCGTTCAGCTTCTGCGCGGCGGCGGTCAGCTTGCCGAGCGCGTCGGCCGGGGCGCTGCTGGACGGTGCCGCGCTGGCACCGTTGCCGGCCGGGGTGTCCGCTCCCGTCTTGTTGCCGCATCCGGTCAGTCCGAGACTGAGCGCGGCGACGAGCGCGACCCCCGTGGTCGCCAGCCGTCGAGTGTTCATGCTGGATGTCTCCTCGTGAAGGTTGGGCCGGGGCGACGACGACGGTCGATCCCCCGGCCGGGCCGTTGGTCAGCCTAACCCGTCGTATCCACAGCCCGGCGTCGATACTCCGGCCGCCGGGCCCGCGAGCCGCCGGGCCCACTGGATTCCCACCCGCCGGCAGCGGGCCCGCCGGCGCGCCGACGGGCGGCCCGGACACACCCGCCACCGCTGGTCGGCGTCGTCCCGATCTGCCCCGGTAGGGTCACCCCATGGCAGACGTGCTCACCGCGGAGGCGGTGCGAGACGAGCTGGGTGGGCTGGCGGGCTGGTCGGGAGACCCGGCCGGGATCGTCCGCACCGTGGAGCTGGGCAGCTTCCCGGACGCCATCGCGGTGGTGGACCGGGTCGCGGCGACGGCCGAGGAACTGGACCACCACCCCGACATCGACATCCGCTGGCGGACCCTCACCTTCCGCTGCGTCACCCATTCCGCGGGCGGGGTCACCCGGCGTGACCTGGAGCTCGCCCGGCGGATCGACGAGATCGTGCGGAGCGCCCGATGAGATTCGAGATCAGCAAGGTGCTGGACGCCATCGAGGGCCGGGTCTGCACCGACCCGTCGCTGGCCCGCGCGGTCGTCGACCTCGCCGAGGTGATCCGCTACCAGGACATCGACGGCGGCCGGCCGGCCAGCCTGCTCCGCCTCGGCATGGTCATCGACGCGCTGGCCCGGCAGCTGGAGGAGGACAGCGTCCCGGTCTACGCGATCGTGCACCGGGCCCTGCTCTCCGACGCCGACCTGACCAGCAACGAGCGGATGGTGGTCCGCCGCTGGGCCGACGACGGGCTGGTCGAGGTGCTGGACAACCCGGGCGACCGGATGTTCGAGGTGGCCGACCTGCTCGGGTTGCCGGTGCTGAGCCGGGCCCGCGCCGACGGCCTGCGCGGGCGGTACCCGTGGCTGGTCGAGCAGCCCGGCCGGGTGGTCGCCCCGGTGCCCGGCGCCGGCGGGCCGGCCTTCGTGGCCCACGTCGGCAAGGGCGACACCCCGGTGGCCGGCGACCGGTCGACGGTCGGCGTCAAGCTGCTCGCCCGCCACTGGCGCTGCCCGGAGCCGGGTTGCGCGCTGTTCGGCGGCGGCGGGGGCGGTGGCGCGTTCGCCGACCTGGCCCGGGTGGACCGCAGCCCGGCCGCCCAGCCGCCGCCCACGCTGCGCGGCGGCGTGCCCACCTGCCCCCGGCACGGCAGCCGGCTCGGTGACGCCGGCCCGCGGCCGCGTACCGAGGTGCTCGCGGTGCGCGTCGGCGGGCTGATCCGGCGCCGCTTCGTGCTCAGCGAGGAGCAGCCGGTGGTGGTCGGCCGGGCGCCCGAGCAGAGCGGCGGGATCATGCTCGGCCAGTGGCTCAACGACGAGGCGCGGCGCTGGATCAGCCGCGCCCACGTCCGGTTCGAGCTGCGGGTGGGCGAGGTGATCGTGACCGACGTGAGCACCAACGGCTCCGGCATCCGGCCGGGCGGCTCGATGGCCGAGTCGGACCGGATCGCGCTCGCGCCGCAGCAGTCCCGGGTGCTCGACGCCGGTGACATGGTGGAGCTCTATCCCGGGGTGCAGGTGGGCCGGCCCGGCGAGTTGCCGGCCGGTGCCCCGTACACCCCCGCCTCGGTGATGGCCGAGGCGCCCACGATGGCGATGCGCCTGCCGCGCGCCTGAGCGCCGGGCCCGCGCCGACCGGACATGCGGCGGCGGGCGCCGGGACCGTGGTCCCGACGCCCGCCGCCGGCGTACGTCGAACTCAGCCGGCCAGGACGGCGGCGAGCTGGGCGACGGCGTGGTCGATCTCCTCCTCGGTGACCACCAGCGGCGGGGCGAGCCGGATGGTGGAGCCGTGGGTGTCCTTGGCGAGCACGCCGCGTTCGGCGAGCCGCTCGCACGCATGCCGGCCGGTCATCAGCGCCGGGTCGATGTCCAGCCCGGCCCACAGGCCCCGGCCCCGGACCGCGACCAGGCCCTTGCCGATCAGCCCGCGCAGGCCGGCGTGCAGCCGCTCGCCCAGCTCCGCGGAGCGGTGCTGGAACTCGCCGGTGGCCAGCAGCCGGACCACCTCGGTCGCCACCGCGCAGGCCAGCGGGTTGCCGCCGAAGGTGGAGCCGTGCTGGCCGGGCTTGAGCACGCCGAGCACGTCGGCGTCCGCGGCCACCGCGGAGACCGGCACGATGCCGCCGCCGAGCGCCTTGCCCAGCAGGTACATGTCCGGCGTGACACCCTCGTGGTCGCAGGCGAAGGTCGCCCCGGTCCGGCCCAGGCCGGACTGGATCTCGTCGGCGATGAAGAGCACGTTGCGCTCGGTGCAGACCCGGCGCACGCCGGGCAGGTAGCCCTCCGGCGGCACCACGACGCCCTGCTCGCCCTGGATCGGCTCGAGCAGCACCGCCACGGTGTTCTCGTCGATGGCGGCGGTCAGCGCCGCCAGGTCGCCGTACGGCACCACGGTGAATCCGGGGGTGTACGGCCCGAAGTCGGCGCGGGCGTCCTCGTCGGTGGAGAAGCTGACGATGGTGGTCGTCCGGCCGTGGAAGTTGCCCTCGGCGACCACGATGTTCGCCTGCCCGGCCGGTACGCCCTTGACCTGGTAGCCCCACTTGCGGGCGACCTTGATCCCGGTCTCCACCGCCTCGGCGCCGGTGTTCATCGGCAGGACCAGGTCCTTGCCGCAGAGCTCGGCCAGTTCGCGGCAGAAGTCGGCGAACTGGTCGTGGATGAACGCCCGGCTGGTGAGCGTGAGCCGGTCGAGCTGCGCGTGCGCGGCCTCGATCAGCTTGGGGTGCCGGTGGCCGAAGTTCAGCGCGGAGTAGCCGGCCAGGAAGTCGAGGTAGCGGCGGCCGTCCACGTCGGTCAGCCAGGCGCCCTCGGCGGAGGAGATCACCACCGGCAGCGGGTGGTAGTTGTGCGCGGTGTACCGCTCCGCGTCCCGGACGGCTCCCGGCGTCCGCAGCATGTCGTCGACGATCACTTGCTTGCCTTTCCCTGACGGAGTCGCAACGTGCAGCACTTTGGTCCACCGCCGGCCTTGCGCAGCTCGGACAGGTCGACCCCGATGGTCTCGTAGCCCCGGTCGCGCAGCTTCGCGGCCAGGTCGGTGGCCTGGGCGGGCAGCACCACGTGCCGCCCGTCGCTGACCGCGTTGAGCCCCAGCACCTCGGCGTCGGCCATGGTGGCGTGCACCGCGTCCGGGAAGAGCCGGCGCAGCGCGGCCTGGCTGCCCGGCGAGAACGCCTCCGGCAGGTACGCCACGGTGCGCTCGTCGAGCACGGTCAGCGCGGTGTCCAGGTGGTAGAAGCGCGGGTCGACCAGCTGCATGGTGATCACCGGGTAGCCGAAGACCTCCTGCAACTGCGCGTGCGAGGCGTGCGCGGTGCGGAAACCGGTGCCGGCCAGCAGGACGTCACCGGCGAGCAAGATGTCGCCCTCGCCCTCGTTGACGTGCTTCGGGTCGTACATCTCGAAGCCGGCGGCCTCGAACCAGGCGCGGTAGGCGGGGGCCTCGTCGGCGCGCTGCGGGTCGCGGAACTGCACCGCCATCGCCTTGCCGTCGATCACCGTCCCGCCGTTGGCGGCGAAGACCATGTCGGGCAGGCCGGGCACCGGAGCGATCTCCTCGACGGTGTGGCCCAGCTCCCGGTAGACCTGGCGGAGCGCCTCCCACTGCCGGATCGCCAGGTCGGTGTCGACCGGCGCGGTCGGGTCCATCCACGGGTTGATCGCGTAGTCCACGGCGAAGTACGTCGGCCGGCACATCAGAAAGCGCTGGCTGGTGGCGTCCATCGTCATTGTCCTGCTCCCAGGGGTCGGGCGCGCCCGGCCACCGTGGCCCACGGGCTGGCGCCGTTGCTCAACGTTATGCGGCCCGGCCCGGCAGGATCCACCGGCGATGGTTGCGTAGCCCGACCGATCGTTGCGTCTGGGCGCAGCGGAGCGGCGGATCGTTGCGTCTGCGCTCCCCGCGACCGACCGGCGGCCCGAGGACCCCGCCCGGCGCCCGCCACGCCGCGTCGCCCCGGGCCGCGTCCCACCCGTCCGGGATCGCGCAACTTCCTGGATGTAGTGGCCTGGTCCGGTGCCGGAGGCCACTACTCCAGGAAGTAGTGCGATCTTGCGGTTGCCCGGCGGGCATGCCGGGCCGGCGGGTCGCGCGGGCGGCGCGGGCGGGGTGAGGGCGGTGGGGCGGGCGCGGTGGCGGACGGCATGCCGGGCGGGGTGGGGGGCCGGGGTGGAAACGCTTCGGGGGCGGCGAATCGCCGCCCCCGAAAGAGGTCGCCCGGCTGGTGAACCACCAGGCTGATCGGGCTCGCCACCGGTGAACCACCGGTGAGTCGGCCGGCGCACCGCCGGCGGCCCGGACAGTGCCCGCTAGAAGCGGTCGGCAAACTGTGAGTCAAGCCACTCGCGGAACCGCTGCACCCAGTCGCCGTCGGTGGTCGGCCAGTCGAACTGGCCGGTCATCGCCAACACGCCGAGCACCACCGCGCCGAGGCCGAAGGCGATGCCGAACAGGGCGTCGGTCTTGCCGGCGATGTGCCGGCGGCGGGTGGCCATCAGGCCGAGCACGGCGAGCACCGCGCCGACCGCGCCGAGCCCGATGCCGTACCCGGCGAGGGTGCCGGTGAGCACGAAGAGCACTCCGGCCACCCCGACGATCAGGCCGAGCGTGGCGAGCAGGCTGGCCCGCGGCTTCGGGCCGGCCACCACCGGCCGCTCCGCGAGGTCCGGCACCCCGTCGCCGTCCCGGTCCACCGCGCCGTGCCGCCCCGTGCGGTCCCGGTCCGGGTCGACGGTGGCCTCGCGGTCGGCCGGGCGCTCCAGCGCCGGGTCGGGCGGGCCGGCCGGCCGTCGGGTGTCCTCGTCGACCGGTCGGGCGGTGGCGGCCCGCGCGACGGCGGCCCGTTCCGCGGCCCGGCGTTCGGCCTCCGGATCCCGGCCACCGACCGTCCCACCGGCCGTGTTGCTCCGGTAGGTCGTCGCCTCGTCCCGGTCGGCGACCGCCGGCCGGTTCGATCCGTCGCGGCCGTCGGGCCGGTCCGGGCCGGCGTTCGTCGACATGTCCCGGCCGGCGCCGGCCGGAGCGTCCCGGCCGTCGACGCGGCCGTCGAGGTTCTCGTCCCGCGGCGGCGCCGGTTCCGACCGGCGCGACAGCGAAGGAATCTTGACCACAACACACCTCCTGGTGAATGCGTGGTGGCCGATGGAACGGGTGGCACCCACGCGGTATGTCCCCGGGATACCCAGGTGGCTCTTTTCTGACACCGGGCCGCTGGCCAGGCGGCGGGCCGCCCGGTCGCACTCCTGGGCGACCGTCGCCCACTCGGCCGGGCCGGCGACCCGGGCTAGGCTTGGTGGTCGTGCCAGAGGGACACACCATCCACCGTCTGGCGGCCCGCCACGCCGACCTGTTCGCCGGCGACAAGGTGCACGCCGCCAGCCCGCAGGGCCGGTTCGCCGAGGGCGCCGCCCGGCTCAGCGGCACCGTCCTGGCGGCCACCGAGGCGTACGGCAAGCACCTGCTGCACCACCATGCCGACGAGTTGACCCTGCACGTGCACCTCGGGCTGTACGGGAGGTTCACCGACGGCGTCGGAGCGCCGCCCGAGCCGGTCGGCCAGGTGCGGCTGCGGCTGGCCAGCGACCGGCACTGGCTCGACCTGCGCGGCCCCACCGCCTGCGAGTTGCTCACCCCGCCCGAGGTGGCGGCGCTGCGCGACCGGCTCGGCCCGGACCCGCTGCGCGCCGACGCCGACCCGGAGCGGGCGTACGCCCGGATCTCCCGCAGCCCGACGCCGCTGGCCGCGTTGCTGCTGGACCAGTCGGTGGTGGCCGGCACCGGGCTGATCTTCGTCACCGAGGCGCTGTTCCGGGCGGGGCTGTCGCCGACGCTGCCCGGCCGGGGGCTGACCCGGGCCGGCTGGGAGCGGCTCTGGGCCGACCTGGTGGCGCTGATGGGCCGGGCCGTGGTGAGCGGGCGGATCGACACCGTCCGGGACGCCCACCTGCCCGAGGCGATGGGGCGGCCGGCGCGGGTCGACCGGCACGGCGGCGAGGTGTACGTCTACCGCCGGCCGGGCGCGCCCTGCCACGTCTGCGGGACGGCGGTCAGCCGCGGCGGGCTGGCCGGCCGCAACCTCTACTGGTGCGCCACCTGCCAACCGGCCTGACCCGCCCGCCGGCCCCGAGCGGTCCACCCGCCCCACGCCCACCGCGGCGCCGTGCCGCCCGGGGTCGCACCCGCCCTTCCGAGGCCGGTTTCGCCACCCCCCGCCGCCGGCGCGACGAAGGGTCGGCGGGGTTCAGTCGCCGTCCAGCAGCCAGCGGACCACCTCGACCTGGCGGGGGAAGACCTGGTCCTCGCCGATGCTCCAGGCCAGCGTCTGGCCGATCGTCCAGCCGCGCGCCCGCTCCCGGTCCAGCCCCAGCTCCGCGGTGAGCCGGTCCAGGCGATGGCGGACGGCCGCGGGGGAGTGGCCCAGCTCCGCGCCGCGGACCAGGGACGCCACCCCGAACTCCCGCTCTCCGGCCAGCGGCTTCGGGTCGATGACCAGCCACGGTTCCCGGGCGGCCCGCAGCACGTTGCCGGCGTGCAGGTCCTGGTTGACCAGCACCGGCTCGCCCTGGCTCGGGACCAGCTCGGCCAGCACCCCGAGCGCCGCGTCGAGCAGCCGCCGCTCGTACGGGCGGCCGGCGCGGTCCCACTTGACCGGCAGCCGTTCCGCCCAGCCGGCCGCCTCCTCGGCCAGCGGGGTGAACGGCGCGCCGGCCGGCCGCCAGAGCCGGGGGAGCAGCTCCACCAACACGCCGAGCGCCTCCTCGGGCGGCACGGCGTGCAGCGGCGTACCGGGTTCGCAGCGCTCCACCAGCAGCGCCCGTCGGGCCGGGTCGTGCCCGAGCAGCCGGACCGCCCCGCCGCCGGCCCACCGGTCGAGGGCGGTCGCCTCGTGCTCGCTGTCCGGCTCCGGGTACTGCACCTTGAGCACCGCCGGCGTACCGTCGGGCAGCTCGGCCGGCAGGGCCAGGGAGGCGAACGCGTACGCGAACGGCGGGCCGACCCGCAGCGACCACCGCTCGACGCAGGTGGCCAGCCGCTCCGGCAGGGCGGCCAGCCACGCCCGGCCGGCCGGCGACGCGCGCACCCAGTCCAGCCCGGACGGGATCTCCACCTGCATCCGGCCATCCTGGACCGGATCCGGCCGGGCTGTACAACCGACTCCGGGCGGGGCGGGCGCCCGGCCGTACCCGCGGCGGCGGCCCGGCCGGCCGTCACCACGCTCAGCGGAGCCGGCGGATGTCGCCGTACGCCCGGTAGAACCCGCCCCGGCCGGACTCGCGGACCTCGGTGACCAGGTAGCGGGCGCCGGGCTCGCGGATGCCCTTGGGGAACTGCACCGACCAGTCCCGGCGGTAGCCGGTGGAGAGCACGTGCACCCGGAGCCGGCCGCGGTCCTCCACGCACTGCACCACCACGCCGCCGTCGACGTCGCTGGTCACCTCCACCGCCGTCCACGCCGCCGGTTCGGGCAGCCGGGGCGGGGCCTTGACGTCGACCACGTCGGGGACGCTGCCCGCCTCGGCCGCCCGGATCGCCGGCTCGCTGGCGTCGATGCAGGCGAGGTGGCCACCGGTGGTGACCACGTAGAGCCGCTCGTCGTGGTACTGCATCGAGTAGGCCGAGCCGCAGCCGGTGCCGAGCTTCCACAGCCGGTTGCCGGCCGCGTCGAAGCAGTAGACCGAGGACTGGCTGTCGCCGGCGAAGACGTACCGGCCGCCCTCGGCGGTGGCGCAGGAGAAGACCGGGGCGTCGCACCGGTAGGTGCGCTCGACCCGGCCGTCCTTGGCCAGCCGCACCACCTCCCGGCTGCCGGTGCCGGCGAACACCGCGCCGGGCTCCTGCCAGCCGAAGAGCACCGAGCCCGTCCGGGTGTGCCACAGTTCCCGGCCGCTACGCCAGTCGTAGCCGGTCACCCCCTGCGAGTGGCCGTGGTAGAGCGCGTCGGTGTCGCAGCGGACCATCCAGGCGGAGCGGCCCCGCCCCGGCCGGCGCCAGAGGAACTCGTCCTCGTGGTCGATGGCGGCGATCCCGCCGTCGGCGTCGGAGACACCGAGCACGCCGTCGTGGATGTCCAGCCAGTAGATGTCGATCTCGGGCGCGATCGCGTACGCCACCCGGGGCACCTTGCCGGACAGGTCGTAGACGTTGCCGTCGTCGCAGCCGGCGTAGATCCAGGCGTCGTCGGCGACGATGCACTTCACCCCGTCGGGAAGGCGGACCTGGTCGAGCACCCGCGCGTCGTGGCTGAGCGTCGTGATCACCCCGCGCTCGTTGCCGACCATGCAGCTCTGCCCGTCGACGAAGATGCCGAAGGCCGGGGCGCCGGAGTCGTAGCGCCAGAGCACCGGCGCGGTGCGGGCGGTGGAGCGGGTGCTGACGATCTGCCGGCGGGACACCGCGCGCTTCTGCCGGACCCCGCGCACCGCCGGGGCGTAGCCCCTGCGGATCTTCTCGCCGATCTTCTTCGCCGCCGCCGCGCGGGCCCGGGCGTTGTCCGCGAAGGTGGTCGTCTTGACCTGGCCCTGGTCGCCGATCCGGCCGTACCGCACGGTCAGCGCGGTGTCGTCCACCACGACCTCGTAGAACTTGTGCGCGCTACCGTCCACTTCGGACAGTTCGAGGTAGGTCGTCTCCTGCGACATGGGGGCCTCCGAGGGGGATCAGCTACCGGCCCGACGTGGCCGGCGCGGCGACAGCGGGCACACGCTAACCACTCCCTGCGACAAGATCGGGTGCGTCTGTTGTCGCTCCAACGACAACAACCGCACCCGACGCCGACACGGGCGCGGAACCGACAGCGTGCGGGGCGTCAGCGGCCGGAGCCGACCAACGCGTCCACGGCCTTGCGGGCGGCGATCAGCACCGGATCCCAGACCGGCGCGTACGGCGGGGCGTAGCCCAGGTCCAGCGCCGTCATGTCGTCCACCGTCATCTTGTTCCACAGCGCCACGGCCAGCGTGTCGATCCGCTTGGCCGCCTCGGACCAGCCGACGATCTGCGCGCCGAGCAGCCGCCCGCTGGGCTTCTCGGCGATCAGCTTCACCGCCATCGGCCGGGCGCCCGGGTAGTAGCCGGCGCGGTTGGTCGACCGGGCGATCACCGAGATGAACTCGAAGCCGGCGGCGACCGCGTCCCGCTCGCGCAGGCCGGTGCGCCCCACCTCCAGGTCGCAGACCTTGGTGACCGCGGTGCCGATCACCCCGGCGAAGGTGGCGTAGCCGCCGCCGATGTTGATCCCGGCGACCCGGCCCTGCTTGTTGGCGTGGGTGCCCAGCGGCACGTGCACCGGCATCCCGCTGACCCGGTGCAGGGTCTCCACGCAGTCGCCGGCCGCCCAGACGTCCGGCACCCCGGGCACCCGCATCCGGCGGTCCACCCGGACCGCGCCGCTGGGGCCCAGCGGCAGGCCGGCGGCCCGGGCGAGCGCGACGTTGGGGCGTACGCCCAGGCCGAGCACCACGACGTCGGCCGGGATCGGCCCCTCCGTGGTGACCACCGCGGACACCCGGCCGTCGCGCTCCTCGAGCCCGGTCACCGTGAGGCCGGTGCGGATGTGCATGCCCAGCCCGCGCATCGCGTCGACGACCAGCTCGGCCATGTCCGGGTCGACCGTGGACATCGGCTGCTCGTCCCGCTCGACCAGGGTGACCGAGAGCCCGCGTTGGATCATCGCCTCGGCCATCTCCACGCCGATGTAGCCGCCACCGACCACCACCGCGTGGCGCGGCGGCGGGTCGGCCTCCAGCCAGTCCCGCAGCGCCGCGCCGTCGTCGAGGGTCTGCATCCCGAACACCCCGCCGACGCCGGTGCGGGCCCAGTCCGGCCGCACCGGGTCCGCGCCGGTGGCGTACATCAGAATGTCGAACCCCGCGCGGACCTCGTCGCCGCGCTCGAGGTTCCGGGCGACCACCTCGCGCCGGTCGAGGTCGATGGCGGTCACCTCGTGCCGGAGCCGGACGTCGATGTCGAACGACTCGCGGAACGTCTCCGGGGACCGGGCGATCAACTGATCCCGCTCCGGCACCACACCACTGATCCAGTACGGGATGCCGCACGCGGAGTACGAGGTGAAGTGGCCCCGCTCGAACGCGACGATCTCCAGGTCGCCGCGGTCGCGGCGGCGTCGGGCCTGGGACGCCGCCGCCATCCCGGCGGCGTCCGCCCCGATCACGATCAACCGCTGCGCCACGTGCATCATCCTGTCACGGACGGCTCAGCCGCGGGTCTGTCGCGCGACGTCCGCCACCACGTCGGCCAGCCGGCCGGTGCGGGCGAAGACGGCCCGCTGCCGGGCCGCGCCGCTGCCGTGCCGGCGCAGCCCGCCCAGCAGGTCGGTCACCTCGGCCAGGTCGCCGTGCCGCTCCAGGGCCGGGCCGACCCGCGCCACCAGGGCGTCCAGCAGCTGCCAGGCCGGGCGCAGCTCACCGTCGGTGAGGTCCACCGCGTCGCCCTCCAACCCGTCGTGGGCGGCCCGCCAGTGGGCGCCGACGAGCAGGTGGTGATCGGTGCGGATGGCCGGCCGGCCCGCCGCGATGTCCGCCATGGCGGTCGCCACCAGCGCCCGGACCAGCGCCGCGACCAGCACCGCGTCGTCCACCGACGGGCAGACGTCCCCGATCCGGATCTCCACCGTCGGGTACTTCGCGGACAGCCGGGCATACCAGTAGAGCATCCCCTCGTCGAGCATCACGCCGCTGGCGACGAGCTGCCGGATCAGCCGCTGGTAGTGCTCGTGGGAGTCCAGGAACGGGGTGGGCGCCACCGAGGGCCAGCGCTCCCACTCCACCGAGCGCCAGCTCGCGTACCCGGTGTCCTCGCCCCGGGCGAACGGGGAGTTGGCGGTCACCGCGTGCAGCGTGGGCAGCCAGGGTCGAACGTGGTTGAGCACCTGCACGCCGGTCTCCGCGTCGGGCACCCCCACGTGCACGTGCATGCCGTTGTTGCCGGGGCCGGGGACCAGCAGCCGGTACCGCTCGACCATGCGGTCGAACCGGGGCTTGTCGACCACCGGCGGGACCGGGCCGTCGACCGGCCCGGTGCCGATCGCCAGCAGCCGTACGCCGGCTCGCTCCGCGGCGTCGGCGAGCGCGGTGCGCAGCAGGCCGAGGGAGTGCCGGATCGAGCTCAGTTCCAGCCCGGGCGGGCTGCCGATCTCGATCTGGCTGGTCTGGAACTCCCGCTCCACCTGGCCGCGCAGCTCCGCCGGCACCTGCTCGAGGACCAGGTCGACGGCGGGCACCGCGGCCCCGGTGTGCGGGTCGACGAGCAGGAACTCCTCCTCGACACCCACCGTGAGCAGGTCGGTTCCCTCCGCCGTCGCGCCCGGGGCCGTCGCCACCTGGCCGGTCATCGTGACCACCATCCGTTTCCGCACCGTCGACGGCCGTCCGGCCGCCGTGTCGGCAGTGGTTACCCCCCGTGGTCGTGGCCGGAAACGCCCGTGCCGGCGCGTCGGCGGCGTGTCGCGTCCGGCGGCCGGCGCGATGGCCGGAGGTGGCGTGACAACGGGTCCTAGGCTGGGCCCGTGCCGGGGACGCCGAGGTTGCTGCTGGGGGCGTGGGTCTACGCGCTCGCCCAGCTGACGCTGTTCGCGGACCGCCCGGCCGAGCTGCTGGCCGGCGCCGCGCTGGTGCTTCTCGTCGCGCTGCTCGCGGTGCAGGCCGCTGCCACCGCCGGCGCCCCGGCGGCCTTCGGGCGGGCGACCGCGCTGCGGGCCCGGGCCCGGCGTCGACGGGTGCCCCGCCAGATCGATCCCGACGCCCCCGGCCGACCCCGGCCCCGGGCGCCCGGCATCCGCCCCTCGGCCGCGTAGCGACCCGCCGCGCGGCCGATTCCGCCGCCATCGCGCCCGCGCCGGACCTGCTCTCCGGCGGGCGCCCACCGGAATCGGACCGAGGGGTTCACCCATGCTCGCCTTCGCACCACTGCACGACGCCGTCGGCGCCGCCGGCGCCGCCCTGTCCTGGCTCACCGCCCTGCTCGAACCGCTGGCCGGCGGCACGGCCACGGCCACCGTCGCCGCCATCGTCCTGCTCACCGTCGCCGTCCGGCTGCTGATCTCACCGCTCACCGTGGCGCAGGTCCGCGGCGAGCGGCGCCGCGCCGCGCTCGCCCCCCAGGTCCGCGACCTGCAGCGGCGGTACGCCGACGACCCGGCGCGGTTGCAGTCCGAACTCTTCTCGCTCTACCGCTCGGCCGGCGCGAACCCGGTCAGCGGCTGCCTGCCGCTCCTGCTCCAGGCGCCGGTCCTGCTGGTGATGTACCGGCTCTTCAGCACCGCCGAGGGCGGCACCGGGCTGCTCGACGAGCGGCTCGCCGGGGTGCCGCTCGGGCACCACCTGGCCGACGGGCTGGCCGGTGCCGTGTTGCCGCTGTTCGGCGTCCTGCTGGCGCTGCTGGTGGCGCTGGCCTGGTGGACGTCGCGCCGGATGCGGCGGGCCAGCGCCGCGACCGGGACGGTGGCCGGCGCGCCGGTGGAGGGGCCGGGCGCGGCCACGCTGGGTCGGCTGCTGCCGCTGCTGCCGTACGCGACGGTGCTGGTGGCGCTGGTGCTGCCGCTCGCCGCGGTGATCTACCTGGTCACCACCACCGCGTGGTCGGCGCTGGAACAGCTGGTGCTGCGCCGCCCGCAGCCGGCTCCGGCCGGGGCGGACATCGATCGACGTTGACAACTGCGTCCGGCGCACGTACAACTCCTGTGAGAGCGCTCTCTTGCCCCGTCCCCGCAGAGAGGCACGCCCATGGAACCTGCCCCGGCGGCTCGCGCCGCCCTGCCCGCGCGACGCCGGCTCCCGCTGGCGTTGGCACTGCTCACCGCCACCACCACCGTCCTGGCCGGGGTCACCGTGACCGCCGACGCCGCGGTGCCGCCCCCGGCATCGGGGTGGAGTCTGGTGTGGAGCGACGACTTCACCGGCGCGGCCGGCACGCTGCCGTCCGCCAGCAACTGGATCATCGACACCGGGACCAGCTACCCCGGCGGGCCGCCCAACTGGGGCACCGGTGAGATCCAGACGTACACCGCCAGCACCGCCAACGTCAGCCACGACGGCGGCGGCAACCTGCGGATCACCCCGCTGCGCGACGGCTCCGGCCGGTGGACCTCCGCCCGCATCGAGACCGTCCGCAGCAACTTCAAGCCGCCGTCCGGCGGCGTGCTCGCCATCGAGGGCCGGATCCAGATGCCGAACGTCACCGGTGCCGCGGCGGCCGGCTACTGGCCGGCGTTCTGGGCGCTCGGCTCGCCCTACCGGGGCAACTACCAGAACTGGCCGGGCATCGGCGAGTTCGACGTGATGGAGAACGTCAACGGCATCAACTCGGTGTGGGGGGTGCTGCACTGCGGCGTCGCCCCGGGCGGGCCGTGCGACGAGTTCAACGGCATCGGCGCGTCCCGGGCCTGCCCGGGCAGCACCTGCCAGTCGGCGTTCCACACCTACCGGTTCGAGTGGGACGCCGCGGTCAGCCCCCAGCAGCTGCGCTGGTACGTCGACGGGCAGCTCTACCACACGGTCAGCCAGTCCCGGGTCGGCGAGCCGTACTGGTCGCAGATGACCACCCACGCCGGCTACTTCCTGCTGCTCAACGTGGCCATGGGCGGGGCGTTCCCGAACGGGGTGGCCGGCGGCGCCACGCCGACCGCCGCCACCGTGCCGGGCCGGCCGATGCTGGTCGACTACGTCGCGGTCTACAGCCGGGGCGGCGGCAGCACCCCGCCGCCGACCACCCCGCCGCCGGGCGGCACGCGGGACGCGTACGCGACCATCCAGGCGGAGTCGTTCAACGCCCAGAACGGCGTCATCGTCGAGGCGTGCGCCGAGGGCGGGCAGAACATCGGCGCGCTGCGCAACGGCGACTGGGTGCGCTTCGACAACGTGGAGTTCGGCGCCACCCCGCCCCGCGACTTCCTGGCCCGGGTCGCCTCGGGCGCCGGCGCCGGGGTGAGCGGCCTGGTGGAGGTCCGGCTGGACAGCCCGACCAGTCCGCCGATCGGCAGCTTCGCGATCGGCAACACCGGCGGTTGGCAGAGCTGGCGTTCCGTCCCCGGCAACGTCGCCGGGGTCACCGGCCGGCGCACGGTCTACCTGACCTTCAGCAGCGGCCAGCCGAACGACTTCGTCAACGTCAACTGGTTCACCTTCCGCCGCTGAGTCGTACCGGGCCGGGCCCATGGCATGGGGCCCGGCCCGGTATCCCGCTCGGGTCCGCGCCCCGCTCTGGACAACAACAGTTAACAGTCTTAATAATAAGCGCCAACGTTGATGGCTGTGGATGTCGTCCGGGTGTGGAGGATGCCGTGAAGCGTTCCAGATCTCTGGTCTTGTCGCTGGTCACCGCGCTGACCGCGGCGGTGGGGGCGGTGTGGGTGGCGTTGCCGGCGTTCGCCGCCGGGGCCACCGCCAGCTTCGTGAAGACCTCCGACTGGGGGTCGGGCTGGGAGGGGAAGTACACCATCACCAACGGGGGCGGCTCGACCGTCAACGGGTGGAGCGTCAGCTTCGACCTGCCGGCCGGCACCACCGTCGGCAGCTACTGGGACGCGCTGCTGACCTCCTCCGGGCAGCGGCACACGTTCACCAACCGGTCCTGGAACGGCAGCATCGCGCCGGGCGCCTCGGTCTCCTTCGGCTTCCTGGGCAGCGGCCCCGGCGCCCCGACCAACTGCCTGCTCAACGGCGCGCCCTGCGGTGGCGGTGGCACCCCGACCACCCCGCCGCCCACCACCACGCCGCCGCCCACCACCCCGCCCCCCACCACGCCGCCGCCGACCACCGGCCTGCCGAAGCACATCCTCACCGGCTACTGGCACAACTTCGACAACCCGGCGGCCGAGCTGCGGCTGCGCGACGTGCCCGCCGAGTACGACGTGGTCGCGGTCGCCTTCGCCGAGGCCACCGCCACCCCGGGAGCGGTCGCCTTCGCGGTCGACCCGGGGCTGTCGGCCGCGCTCGGCGGGTACACCGACGCCGACTTCTCCGCCGACGTGCGCACCCTGAAGAGTCGGGGCAAGAAGGTGATCATCTCGGTCGGTGGCGAGACCGGCCGGGTCGCGGTCAACGACGCCGCCTCCGCCGCCGCCTTCAGCGACTCGGTGTACGCGCTGATCCAGCGCTACGGCTTCGACGGGGTCGACATCGACCTGGAGAACGGGCTCAACCCGACCTACATGGCGCAGGCGCTGCGCTCACTCCGGTCGCGGGTCGGGGCCAACCTGATCATCGCGATGGCCCCGCAGACCATCGACATGCAGTCACCCGGCAGCAGCTACTTCAAGCTGGCGCTGGACATCAAGGACATCCTCACCGTGGTGAACACCCAGTTCTACAACTCCGGGGCGATGCTCGGCTGCGACAACAACGCCGCGTACAGCCAGGGGACGGTGAACTTCATCGTCGCGCTGGCCTGCATCCAGTTGGAGGCCGGGCTCCGCCCGGACCAGGTGGGCCTCGGCCTGCCGGCCGGACCGGGCGCGGCGGGCGGCGGCATCGTCGCGCCGAGCGTGGTGAACGCCGCGCTGGACTGCCTGGCCCGGGGCACCAACTGCGGCAGCTTCCGCCCGCCGCGCACCTACCCCGGCCTCCGCGGGGCGATGACCTGGTCGGTCAACTGGGACGTCACCAACAACAACGCCTTCGCCCGCACCGTCGCCCCCCACCTCGACACGCTGCCCTGACGCGGATCAGGCGGTCGTGGTGCCCGGTCGCGCCGGGCGCCACGACCGCGTGGTCGCCGCGGTCAGCGGGTGGCGCCGACGCGGCGGGAGCGGCGGCGCCGGGTCTTCTTCACGACCCACCAGGCGATCATGAGGACGAAGACGGCGACGATGGCGTAGTCGAACCAGTTGCTGTACTTCTCCACCTGCTGCCAGCGGGAGCCGAGCGCGAAGCCGAGCCCGACGAAGAGCGAGTTCCAGATGCCACTGCCCACCGTGGTCAGCAGGACGAACTCGGCCAGCGGCATCCGGTTCGCCCCGGCGGGAACGGAGACCAGGCTGCGGACCACCGGCACCATCCGGCCGAAGAACACCGCCCAGCGGCCGTGCCGCTCGAACCAGCGGTCGGCCTTCTCGAGGTCGTCCAGGTCGACCAGGGGGAGCCGGTCCAGCCAGCGCTTCAGCCGGTCCTCGCCGACCACCGCGCCCAGCCAGTACAGCACGAGCGCGCCGAGCAGCGAGCCGGCGGTGGCGGCGACCACCACCAGCACCACGTTGAACCGTCCCTCGCCGGCCAGGTAGCCGGCCATCGCCAGGACGATCTCGCTCGGGATCGGCGGGACGATGCTCTCCAGGGCGACCAGCAGGGCCACCCCGACCGCGCCGGCCGCGTCGATGATCCCCGCCACCCAGCCGGTCAACCCGCCGAGTCGGGTCGGGTCGACATTCTCGGCGAGGGCCATGGCGATCCTTTCCGCCGTCCGGGAAGGGGGATCTGGATCCTCTACCCGGTGTCCGGGCCACCACACCTCACGGTGATCGCGGCCACCGCCGGGTTCACTCCGGGTGCAGCGCGGCGTCGGCCGGGCCCCGGCGCCAGCCGGTGAACCGGACCCGCAGCCCGCCCCGGGTCGGCGAGCAGCAGTACGGCCCGGCCGTCGCCGCCGCCTCCGGCGCCAGCGGGGCGAGCCGGACCAGCCGCCACGGCCCCCCGTCCGCCCGGGCCCGTACGGTCAGCGCGTCGCCGGCGCGGCTCGCCCGGACGGTGATCTCCCGCCCGACCCACTCCGGCACCGGGGCGACCGACCAGTCGGAGACCTCCCGGGTCACCACCGCGCCGAGCTGCGGCTGGCCGTCGCTGATCTCGACCCCGGCCTTCACCCAGTTCCGCTCGTCCACCCGGACCAGCACTCCGGCCTGGTCGAACTGCTCCGTGTAGTCGAGCCGGAAGCTCACCTCCACCGCGCTGCCGGCGGGCAGCGGGGCGAGCAGCGCCGAGCCGTCGTCGTGCACGAAGCCGTAGCTGGTGTGCCGCCACAGGTCGCTGCCCTCGGCCGGCTCGACGAGCAGGCCTCCGGAGTCGGGGGTGAACCGGACCGGCGGGTTCAGCCAGTCCCCGGTGGACCAGTCGACCGGGGCGGGGGTGGGGTTCATGACCGGCACCGTACCGCCGCGCGGGTGTTTGCCGGGCGGACGGATCGGAGAAGGTAGTTCGGCATGGCTGACCGGTGGTACTCGGAGGCGGTCGTCTACTGCCTCGACATCGACACGTACGCGGACTCCGACGGCGACGGCGTCGGCGACATCCGGGGGCTGCTCGGCCGGCTGGACTACCTGGCCCGGCTGGGCGTGACCTGCCTGTGGCTGCACCCGATCCACCCGTCGCCCAACCGGGACGACGGCTACGACGCCACCGACTTCTACAACGTGGACCCCCGGTTCGGCACCCTCGGCGACTTCGCCGAGCTGCTGCACCAGGCACGCAACCGCGGCATCCGGGTGATCATCGACCTGGTGGTGAACCACACCTCGGACCAGCACCCGTGGTTCCAGTCGGCCCGCTCCTCACCGGACTCGCCGTACCGGGACTGGTACGTCTGGTCGGAGCACGAGCCGGACGACCGCCACCAGGGCATGGTCTTCCCCGGCGAGCAGAACGAGACCTGGACCTACGACGAGACCGCCAGGGCCTGGTTCTACCACCGGTTCTACAAGTTCCAGCCGGACCTCAACTTCGCCAACCCCCGGGTGCGCGAGGAGGTCAAGAAGGTCATGTCGTTCTGGCTCCAGCTCGGCGTCTCCGGGTTCCGGATGGACGCGGTGCCGTTCATCATCGAGCTGACCGAGCCGGGCAACCCGAACTCCCCGAAGGACTTCGAGTTCCTCACCGAGCTGCGCCAGCACGTGCAGTGGCGCCGCGGCGACGCCGTCCTGCTGGCCGAGGCGAACGTCGAACCCGACCAGCTGCCGACCTTCTTCGGCGACGCCGGCGGCTCGGCGAACCGGCTGCACATGCTCTTCGACTTCATGCTCAACGGCCGGCTGATGCTGGCCCTGGCCCGGCAGGACCCGGAGCCGGTCATCGAGGCGCTGCGGGACACCCCGGCGCTGCCCGAGGGCGGGCAGTGGGCCACCTTCCTGCGCAACCACGACGAGATCGACCTCTCCCGGCTCACCGCCGAGCAGCGCAACCAGGTGTACGCGGAGTTCGGCCCGGACGAGAACATGCGGATCTACGACCGGGGCATCCGCCGCCGGCTCGCCCCGATGCTCGGCAACGACCGCCGCCGCATCGAGCTGGCGTACTCGCTGCAGTTCTCGCTGCGCGGCACGCCGGTGCTGCGCTACGGCGAGGAGATCGGCATGGGCGAGGACCTGTCACTGCCCGGCCGGGAGGCGATCCGTACCCCGATGCAGTGGTCGTACCAGCCGAACGCCGGCTTCTCCACGGCGGACCCGGAGAAGCTGGTCCGCCCGGTGATCGACAAGGGTGACTACCGCTACGACAAGGTCAACGTGACCGCCCAGCGGAGCGACCCGAAGTCGCTGCTCGCCTGGTTCGAGCGGATGATCCGTACGCTCCGGGAGGCCCCGGAGGTGGGCTCCGGCTCGACCACCCACATCGACGTGCCGACGCCGGCCGGGGTGCTGGCGCACCGGGCCGACGGGCCGACGGGGACGATGGTCTTCCTGCACAACCTGGGCACCACCGACGCCGAGGTGGACCTCGGCCTGCTGGCGCCGGAGGCGGACCTGCCCATCGACGTGCTCGCCGACCGCAACTACGAGCCGGTGGGCAAGCTGGACCGGCTCAAGCTCGCCGGCTACGGCTACCGCTGGATCCGGCTGTGCCGCGGCCGGGCGCTCTGACCGTGCCCCGCCCGGCCGGGCGGGCGCGGCCGGTCCCGGCTGAGCGGGCCGGCGCCGGCCGGGTACGCCTGGGTTAAGCTCCTTCGATCGAGCCCAAGTTACCGGGAGGTAATCATGTCGGAGGAGCCCCGCGTCGCCATCGTCACCGGAGCCGCGCGCGGTATCGGCGCGGCCACCGCGCGCCGGCTGGCCGCCGACGGGATGGCGGTCGCCGTCGTCGACATCGAGGAGTCGGCGACCAAGGAGACCGTCGACGCGATCGCCGCCGCCGGTGGCCGGGCGCTCGGCGTCGGCGCCGACGTGGCCGACCGGGCGCAGGTCGAGGCGGCCGTCGAGCGGGTCGCCGCCGAGCTGGGCGCGCCGACCGTGCTGGTCAACAACGCCGGCGTGCTCCGCGACAACCTGCTGTTCAAGATGAGCGACAGCGACTGGGACACCGTCATGGGCGTCCACCTGCGCGGCGCGTTCCTGTTCAGCCAGGCCACCCAGAAGCACATGGTCGAGCGGAAGTGGGGCCGGATCGTCAACCTCTCCAGCACCTCCGCGCTGGGCAACCGGGGGCAGGCGAACTACTCCGCCGCCAAGGCCGGCCTGCAGGGCTTCACCAAGACCCTCGCCATCGAGCTGGGCCCGTTCGGGGTGACCGTCAACGCGGTCGCGCCGGGCTTCATCGTCACCGACATGACCGCGGCCACCGCGGCCCGGATGAAGGTGGACTTCGAGGCACTGCAGAAGCACGCCGAGTCGGAGATCCCGGTCCGCCGGGTGGGCCGGCCGGAGGACGTCGCGCACACCATCTCGTTCCTGGCCAGCGAGGGCGCGTCCTTCGTCTCCGGCCAGGTCGTCTACGTCGCCGGCGGGCCCAGGGACTGACCCGCGCACCACCCCGGCGGGCGCCGCCCGCCGGGGCTCAGGCCGGGTCGTGCCGGGTGCGCCAGAGCCAGGTCAGGCCGAGCACCGGGAGCACCAGCGGGATGTAGCCGTACCCGCTGCCGAACTGCGACCAGACCGTCTCGTCGGGGAAGAGTTTTGGGTCGACGAGGCTGAGGACGCCCACGCCGAGCACCCCGACCAGCTCCACCGAGCAGCAGGCCAGCGCCAGGCGCCGGCCGGCGGCGCCGGCCCGGGCCAGCCCGACCGCGGCCACGATGTAGACCAGCGCCGCCAGCGCGGAGAGCAGGTACGCCACCGGCGCCTCGGCGAACTTCGTGGCGATCTGCAACCCGGCCCGGCTGGTCGCGGCGATCGCGAAGAGCAGGTAGACCGCGATCAGCAGCCGTCCGGGCCCGGTGTTGGTCCGCTTCCGGGCCGCGGTGGGCGCCTCAGCCACCGAGCACCTCCCAGGTCTGCTGCAACCGGACCACCACCACCGGCGTGACCAGGCAGACCGCGCAGACGATCGCCGAGCCCCAGCGGGTCGGCTCCATCCGGGCCAGCACCCAGGCCAGCGGCGGCAGGCAGACCAGCGTCACCAGGTAGCCGGCGAACGCGCCGGGCTCGCCGGGGCGGTCGCCGCCGCCCAGCGCGACCAGCGCCAGCGCCGCCAGCGCGAGCAGCGCCACCTCCAGCACGGCCAGCCCGATCAGCTGTACCCGGTCCGGCGCGCGGTGGCGCAGCGTCGCGACCAGCGCCCAGGCCGCGACGAGCAGCGACAGCACGATGGCGGCGGTGGCCAGGACCCCGTCCACCGGCGAGTTGGCCGCGGTCATCGGCGGGTGCTCGATTCGGTCACCGGGACAGCCTACTAACCCGTGTAGTACTGCCCGCCGCCCCGGTCACCCGCCCGGGGTGAGTGTCGAGGGGGCGGGCGCTGGACGCGGCGACTAGCGTGGATCACGGCCGCGGGCCTCGCCGCGGCGGACGACGACACCGGGGGTTCTCGTGCTGCGGTTCGGCTTGTTCGGCACCGGTCACTGGGCGACGGAGACGCACGGCGCGGCGCTCGACGCGCACCCGAAGACCACGCTGGCCGGAGTCTGGGGGCGCAACCCGGAGAATGTCGCCGCCCTCGCCAGCCGCTTCGGGGTGCCCGCCTTCGACGACGTCGACGCGCTGATCGACGCCTGCGACGCGATCGCCGTCGCGCTCCCGCCGGACGTGCAGGCCGACATCGCGGCGCGGGCGGCCACCGCCGGCCGGCACCTGCTGCTGGACAAGCCGCTCGCGCTCAGCCTCGCCGACGCCGACCGGGTGGTCGAGGTCGCCCAGCAGTCCGGGGTGGCCTCGGTCGTGTTCTTCACCCAGCGCTACCACCCGGACGTGACGGCGTTCCTCGCCTCGATCGCGGCGGCCGGGGGCTGGCAGCACGCCCGGGCGACGATGTTCGCCTCGATCTACCAGCCCGACAGCCCGTACGGCGGGTCGCTGTGGCGGCGGGAGCACGGCGCGCTGTGGGACGTCGGCCCGCACGCGCTGTCGACCCTGCTGCCGGTGCTGGGCCGGGTGGACCGGGTGGCCGCGGCCGACGGCCCGAGCGGGATCGTGCACCTGCTGCTCACCCACTCCGGCGGGGCGACCAGCACCGTCTCGCTCACCCTGGACGCGCCGGCCGAGGCGAGGACCCGCGAGTTCGTCTTCTACGGCGAGAACGGCATCGAGACCGTCCCGGCCGGGCAGGGGAGCGCGGTGGACGCGTACCGGGTGGCCATCGACCAGTTGCTGGAGGAGATCGAGGCGGGCACCCGGGACCACCGCTGCGACGTCCGCTTCGGTCGCGAGGTGGTCGCCGTCCTCACCGCCGCCGAGACCGCCCGCCGCAACGCCTGCACCATCACCGTCCCCGCCTGACCACCCCACCCCCACCCCCACCCGCCCGGGGCGCCCCCAGCCCCCACCTCGCCCCCAGTTGATCGTGAAGTTCGCGTCACGCGCTCCGGCGTGTCGTGACCGAAACCCCATGATCAACAGGCAGGACGGCGGGGCGGCCGGGGGGTGGGAAAAGTGGGTGGTCGGGGTGGGGGTGTGGGAGCTAGGGTGCGGGCATGTTCGCGCACGCTCTGATCGAGGGGGTCGGCACGCCGGCCGCCTTCGGGCCGCTGCTGGTGGCCCGCCCGCGAGTCCGGCGTCCGGCCCTGGCCGGCCGGGACGCGACCCGCGCCTGATCCACCTCCCGCACGCAGCGCCACCCCGCCCGGGCACCACCCGGGGGTGACCTGCCGCCCCGGGCACCCGCCCGGCGTGCCGTGCTGTCCGCGCCGAACCGTCCCGTGCCATCACCCAGGGCCGTCCGAGTCCCCGACCACCCGGACAGGCCCGATTCCGGCCGCCTGTCCGTACCGTCGCCCACCGGCGACAGACAGGACGACGACCCGTGGCGCCCCGCCGTACCCGAGCAACCGAACGCGACCGGTCCCGTCGCGTACTCTCCCAGAACTTCCTCGCCGACCCGGCCGCGATCGCGCGGATGGTCCGGGCGGCCCGCCCCGACCCCGACCGGCTGGTGCTGGAGGTGGGCGCCGGCCGCGGCCAGCTGACCCGGCCGCTGGCCGCCCGCTGCCGGCGCCTGGTCGCGTACGAGGTGGATCCGGTGGCCGGCGCGGAGCTGGCCGCGACCTGCGCGGCGCTGCCCAGCGTGACCCACCGGCAGGCCGACTTCCTGGCCACCGAGCCGCCGCCGGAGCCGTTCGAGGTGGTCGGCAACATTCCCTGGTCACTCACCTCGGCCGTGGTCCGCTGGTGCCTGGCCGCCCCGGGGCTGCGCGCGGCGACGCTGCTCACCCAGCTGGAGTACGCCCGCCGGCGCAGCGGCGACTACGGCCGGTGGACCCGGCTCACCGTGTCGACCTGGCCGGAGTTCGGGTGGCGGCTGGCCGGGCGGGTGCCCCGCACCGCGTTCCGGCCGGTGCCCCGGGTGGACGCCGGCATCCTGCGCCTGGAACGACGGTCCGAGCCGCTGCTGCCCCCGGCGGCGCTGCCCGCTTACCGCCGGATGGTGGAGACCGGGTTCGACGGTGTCGGCGGCTCGCTCGCGGCCTCGCTGGCGCGGCACCACCCGCGGGCCCGGCTGGCCGCGGCGCTGCGGGCGACCCGGCTCGACCCGGGCACCCCGGTCGGGCACGTCTGGCCGGAGCAGTGGCTGGTGCTGTTCCGCCTGCTGCACGCGCGCTGACCGGCGACCCGGCCGGCCCCACGGGCACGTCGAGGGGCCGGCCGGCGTCAGGCCAGGGTGTTGAGCGCCTCGCTGAGCTCGGCCGGGTCGTCGAACTGCTCCGCCGGCAGCGCCCGCAGCATCTGGAGCATCTCGGTGCTGGCCCCGTTCTCCTGACCCCAGCGGACCAGGTCCTCGCGGGAGACCGGGTAGTCGAGCCCGGCCAGGTACTCCTGCAACTGCACCCCGGTGACGGTCATGTCCGCCGGCTACCCGCCCAGCCGTCGGACACACCACCCCGGGGCCGCCCGGCCGCCGGTTTGCCCGCCCGACCCGCCGGGTAGCCGCGGGCATGCTGGTTCAGCGGCTCGGCGCGCCGAGCGACTTCGACCCGTTGCTGGAACGCGTCCGGGACGCCCGGATAGTGATGATCGGCGAGGCGACGCACGGCAGCTACGACTACTACCGGCTCCGCGAGCAGCTCACCCGGCGGTTGATCGCCGAGTGCGGCTTCTCCTTCGTGGCGGTGGAGGGGGACTGGCCGGACTGCGACCGGGTGCACCGCTCGGTCACCGGGGCACCGGGTGGCGTGGTCGAGCCGGTGACCGCGCTGGAGCGGTTCGAACGCTGGCCGACGTGGATGTGGGCGAACGCCGAGGTGGCCCGCTTCTGCCGCTGGTTGCGGGCGTGGAACCTGGAACGGCCCGAGGGGGCCCGGGCCGGGTTCCACGGCCTCGACGTCTACAGCCTGTGGGAGTCGATGCAGGCGATCTTCGACTACCTGGGCGAGGAGGACCCGGCGTCGCTGGAGGCGGCCCAGGACGCGTACCGCTGCTTCGAGCCGTACGGCAAGCGGGTCGAGGAGTACGGGGCGGCCAGCCGGTTCGTCTCCGCCCGGTGCGAGGAAGAGGTGGTCCGGCTGCTGGCGCGGACCCGGGAACAGGCCGCGGCGGACGGCGCGGACAGCTTCTCGGTCTGGCAGAACGCCGAGGTGGTGGCCGGCGCCGAGCGCTACTACCGGGCGATGGTGGCCGGCGGGCCGGAGTCGTGGAACGTCCGGGACATCCACATGGCGGACACCCTGGACCGGCTGCTGGACCGTTACGGCCCGGACTCGCGGGGGATCGTCTGGGCGCACAACACCCACGTCGGCGACGCCCGGGCCACCGACATGGCCGCCGACGGGATGACCAACATCGGCCAGCTGGGTCGGGAGCGGCACGGCGCGGACGAGGTGGTCCTGGTCGGCTTCGGCAGCTACCGGGGCAACGTGGTCGCCGCGCCCCGCTGGGGTTCGCCGGCCGAGGCGATGGTGGTGCCGCCGGCCCGTCCCGGCTCGATCGAGCGGCGGCTGCACGAGCTGATGCCGGAGCGGGCGGTGCTGGTCTTCGGCGGCGACGACCAGCCCGGCTGGGTCACCGACACCGTCGACCACCGGGCGATCGGGGTGGTCTACGACCCGTCCTTCGAGTCGTGGGGCAACTACGTGCCGACCCGGCTGGGGGAGCGGTACGACGCGTTCATCTGGTGCGACGAGGCGACCGCCCTGCACCCGCTGCCGGCACTCGGCGCGCCGGGCGAGATGGAGACCTACCCGGCCGGCGTCTGAGCGGGCGAGCCCTCCGCAGCCGGCGCGACCCGAAAGACGCCCGCCCGGGCGGCCGCCAGCGCGGCGTCGGCGGCCCGGTCGGCGGTCGCCGGGTCGATCGGCTCCCCGCTGACGAAGAGCCGGTAGTAGAGCGGGGCGACGGCCACCCGGACCACCTCGGCGGCGTCGGTGCCGGCGGGCAGTTCACCCCGCGCGACCGCCCGCCGCACCACCGGCGCCGACTGCTCGTGCCGGGCGGCGAGGAAGGCGTGCAGGGCGCGGGCGGCCGCCGGATTCTGCACCGCCGCCGAGACGAAGGCCGTCGCGACCGGCCCGGTCTCCGGGTCGGTGAACCCGGCCAGCACCTCCCGGGTCAGCGCCCGCAGGTCGGTGGCGAGGTCGCCGGTGTCCGGGACCGGCCACGGCTCGCCGGCGGCCAGTTCCAGGGCGTCGGTGATCAGTCCCTCGACGCTGCCCCAGCGCCGGTAGACGGTGGTCTTGTGCACGCCGGAGCGTTCGGCGACCGCGTCGACGGTCAGCCCCTGGTAGCCCTTCTCGGCCAGTTCGGCCAGGGTGGCCGCGCGGACGGCGGCGCGTACCCGGGCGGTGCGGCCGCCGGGGCGGGCGGCGCGGTCGGCAGGCAAAAGCAACTCCAGTTGCGTTAGGGCGGAACGGCAGGCATCCTGGATGCTATCGCAACACGAGTTGCTTTTAGGGGTGCCGTGCCGCCGCTCGGCGGAGAGGAGTCGCATGACCACCGTTCCGGACCCGACGACCCGCCACCCCCTGCCCGGCTTCGACCGGGTCGCCTTCCTCAAGCCCGTGGTCACCTCGCCGACGATCGAGGTCGGGGAGTACACCTACTACGACGACCCGGCCGGGCCGGCCGACTTCGAGCGGCTCAACGTGCTCTACGCGTACGGGCCGGAGCGGTTGGTCATCGGCCGGTACTGCGCGATCGCCACCGGCACCCGGTTCCTGATGGCCGGCGGAGCCCATCCCACGGTCGGGGTCTCCACCTACCCGTTCGCGATGTTCGAGGGCGCCTGGCGGGACGCCACGCTGGACCTCGCCATGGGCATGCCGAGCCGGGGTGACACCGTGGTCGGCAACGACGTCTGGTTCGGCTACGGCTGCCTGGTCATGCCCGGCGTACGGATCGGCGACGGCGCGATCGTCGCGGCCGGGTCGGTGGTGACGGCCGACGTCGAGCCGTACAGCGTGGTCGGCGGGAACCCGGCGCGGCCGATCCGGCGGCGCTTCGCCGAGGACGACGTGCGGCGGCTGCTCGACCTCGCCTGGTGGAACTGGCCGGCGGAGCAGGTGGCCCGGCACGCCCGGATCATCATGGCCGGCACCCCCGCCGAGCTGGAGCGGGCCGTGCGCGGCTGACCGGACCGCGGCGCGGCGGCGAGTCGCTCCGACCGCCTGCCGCGCCTCCCCGCGCCTCCTGGCTGGTGCTGGCCTGCCCGCTGGTCGGGGTGCACCTGGTGGCCGGCACGCACCCGGTAGGTGGCCGCGGACGGGCCCGCCCGGCGACGCCGGGCGGGCCCGTCCGCGCTGTCGGCCGGCTCAGCCGCGCGGGCCGACCGCGGCCGGTTCGTGCAGGTGGGCGCGGAGGCCCTCGCCCTCGACGTCCACGTTGGGCAGCGCCCGGTCGAGCCAGCGCGGCAGCCACCACGCCCCCCTGCCGAGCAGCGACATCACCGCCGGGACGATGGTCATCCGCACCACGAAGGCGTCGATCGCGACGCCGACGGCGAGCGCGAAGCCCATCGACTTGATCACCGGGTCGTCGAGGAAGACGAAGCCCCCGAAGACCGAGATCATGATCAGGGCGGCGGCGGTGACCACCCGGGCACCGTGCCCCATCCCGTTGATGGTGGCCTGGTGGGCGGTGTCGCCGTGCACGAAGTCCTCGCGCATCCGGGAGACCAGGAAGACCTCGTAATCCATCGCCAGGCCGAACAGGATGCCGATCAGCAGGATCGGCAGGAAGCTGATCAGCGGGCCGGGCGTGTCCAGGCCGGCCAGGTCGGCGAGGTGACCCTGCTGGAACACCGCCACCGTGATGCCGAAGGTCGCGGCAACGGTGAGCAGGAAGCCGGCCGCGGCCTTGACCGGCACCAGCAGCGACCGGAACACCAGCATCAGCAGCAGCACCGAGAGCCCGACCACCAGCAGCAGGTAGACCGGCAGCGCGTCGGAGAGCTTGTCCGAGACGTCGATGCCGATCGCGGTGACGCCGGTCAGCAGCACGTCCGCGTTCGGGATCCCGCCGACCGCGGCCCGGACGTCGTGGACCAGCGTCTCGGTCGCCGCGTCGGTCGGGCCGGTCTTCGGCACGACCCCGAGCAGCGCGGTCCGGCCGTCCGGGCTGAGCTGCGGCGGAGCCACCGCGAGGACGTTGTCGGTGCGCTGGACCAGCGCGGTCACCTGCGGTACGGCGGCGGCGGTGTCCTGCGCGGTGTCACCGGCGACGACCACCGCCAGCCGGCCGGTGAAGCCCGGCCCGAAGCCCTCGGTGATCAGGTCGTTCGACACCCGGGCCGGGGAGCCGGCCGGGGCGGTGCCGGCGTCGGGCAGGGCCAGCCGCATGTCCGGCGCCGGGAGCGCGAGCAGCCCGAGCCCGAGCAGGCCGACCAGGATGACCGGCACCCGGAACCGGGTGACCGCGCGGGCCCAGCGGAACCCGAAGCCGGACCGGTCCTCGGCCGGCGCGGGCGGGCGCTCCCCGTCCGTCGCGATGTCCCCGGCCCGCGCCGCGGCGCGCAGCTTGCGGGGGAGCACCCGGCTGCCGGCGAAGCCGAGCAGCGCCGGCTGGAGGGTGATCGCCACCAGCACGGCCACGGTGACCGTGCCGGCGGCGGCCAGACCCATCACGGTGAGGAACGGGATGTCGACCACGGCCAGCCCGGCCAGGGCGATGACCACGGTGGCGCCGGCGAAGACCACCGCCGAACCGGCAGTGCCCACCGCGCGGCCGACCGCCTCGTCCGGAGGCAGGCCGTCCAGCAGGTTCTGCCGGTGCCGGGAGGTGATGAAGAGCGAGTAGTCGATGCCGACGGCCAGGCCGAGCATCAGGGCGAGGATCGGTGCGGTGCTGGTCAGCTCGACCACGTCGCTGAGCGCGAAGAGGCCGGCCATCCCGACGCCCACCCCGATCAGCGCGTTGAGCATGGTCATCCCGGCCGCCACCAGCGACCCGAAGGTGATCACCAGGACGATCGCGGCGACCAGCACGCCGAGCGCCTCGGTCGAGCCGACCTCGGGCTCGCTGTTGAGCACCTCACCGCCCGGGGCGACCTGCCAGCCCCGCTCCTCGGCCGGCGCGCCGATCTTCTCGTACGCCGCGCGCTGCTCGTCGGTGACCTCGTCGGCGCCGGTGGCGAACTGGACCTGGACCAGCGCGTACCGGCCGTCCGGGGTGACCGCCCGGGCCTGGAACGGGTCGACCGCGGCGACCACGCCGGGCAGCGCCGCCGCCTCCCTGGTGATCTCCCCGACCACGGCCTGCCCCTCGGGCGTGCCGAGTTGGCCGTCGGCCGGCGCCTTGACCGCGATGGTGCCGGTGGCCCCGCTGGCGTCCGGGAACTGCTCGGCGAGCAGGTCGAGCGCGCGCTGGGACTCCGTGCCGGGCATGGTGAAGTTGCTCGCCGTCGGGCCGCGCAGGGTCGCGGCGGCCAGGCCGAAGCCGACGAGTACGACGAGCCAGATCGCCGCGACGAGTCGCCGCCGGCGCAGCGCGCCCCGGCCGAGCCGGTAGAGCAGGGTCGCCATGAAGGTTTCCTTGTCCTCGGTCGTGGGTGGATGGACGGGTCAGTCCAGGGGGACGAGGCCGCGCCGGATCAGCGCCAGCAACGCCGGGCGCAGCTCGGCGTCGGGCACGTCGACGAACTCCGCGCACGCCTCCGGGATGCCGGCGAGCAGCACGAACGCGGCGATCCGGGCGTCCGGCCGGTCGCAGTTCCCGGCGAACGCGTCGCGCAGCCGTTCGGAGATGCGCTGGATGTGCGCGAACGCCGGCTGCTGGAGCAGCTCCGGGAACTCGCCGCGGAGCAGTGTGATCTCCCGCCGGAACCGGACGGCCAGGTCGACGAAGCCCTCGGCGGCGATCCGCTGGGCGGCCGCACCGGTCTGCCCGGCGATCCGCTCGTCCAGCGCCTGGAGCACCTCGATCGCCGGAGCCATCAGCTCGGTGAGGATGGCGTCCTTGTTGGCGAAGTGGTAGAGCACGGCCGCCTTGGAACAGCCCACCTCGCGGGCGATGTCCTGCAACGACGTGCCCCGGTAGCCGCTGACCGCGAACCGCCGCGCCGCCGCGGCGAGGATCTCGTCCCGCGTCTCCGGTACCGCCCGTGCCATGCCGGTCACCCCCTTCCGAACCAGCATGCCTGACCGATCGGTCAGGTGCTGACCGATCGGTCAGATGGGTCGGGTGGCGTTTGCCACAGCGGGGCTACCGGCGGCGCGGGCCTAGCTCGGGACGCCGTGCTCCCGGTCGTACGCGGCCCGCGCCTCGGCGATCGCCGTGCGGTGCCGTTCGGCCCAGTTGGTGAGGGCGACCAGCGACCCGTAGAGCTCCAGGGCGATCGGGGTGGCGGTGTACTCCACCCTGGGCGGCACGGTGGGGTAGACCCGCCGGTGCAGCAGGCCGTCGCGCTCCAGGTTGCGCAGGGTCAGCGTGAGCATCCGCCGGCTGATCCCCTCCACGCAGCGCTCCAGCTCGGTGAAGCGCACCGGGCCCTGGGACGCGGCGACCAGGATGCCGATGCTCCACTTGCCGCCCACCCGGTCGAGCACCTCGCGGACCGTGCAGGCCCGCGCCTGGTCCGGGGTGAAGGGCAGGTCGCCGACCCCGCACGACTGGCTCCGGTCGCCGGTCACGGGCACATCGCTGTTCCCCTGGGACATCAAAGTGCCTCCTTACGCTCCGCCTAATAGTCACAGAGGATGTCTCCGGTAACAAACCATGCACCTAGGGGGCTCCGATGACCCGCACCGATCCGTCCCGCTGGCCCGCGCTGCTCGTGCTCTGCGCCGGCAGCCTCATGATCATCCTCGACGGCAGCATCGTCGCGGTGGCGCTGCCCGCCATCCAGCGGGACCTCGGCTTCACCGCCACCGGCCTGGCCTGGGTGGTCAACGCCTACCTGGTCGCCTTCGGCGGGCTGCTGCTGCTCGCCGGGCGCCTCGGCGACCTGCTCGGCCGCCGGCAGGTCTTCCTCGCCGGGGTCGCGCTCTTCACCCTCGCCTCGTTGCTCTGCGCGGTGGCGACCGGGCCGGCGGTGCTGGTCGTCGCGCGGTTCGCCCAGGGCGTCGGCGGGGCGCTCACCATGGCGGTCAGCCTCGGCATGATCGTCCGGCTCTTCCCGGAACCGGCCGAGCGGGCCCGGGCGATCGCGGTGTTCAGCTTCACCGGGGCCGCCGGCTCCTCGATCGGCATGCTGGCCGGCGGCGTGCTCACCGACCTCGCGGGCTGGCCCGCGATCTTCCTGATCAACCTGCCGATCGGGCTGGTCATCCTGGTCGCCGCGGTGCGCCGGATCGCGCCGGACCGGGGGGTCGGGCTGCGCGCCGGCCTGGACGTGCTCGGCGCGGCGCTGGTCACCGCCGGACTGATGGCCGCCGTGCTGGCGATCGTCGGCACCGGCGAGCACGGCTGGACCTCGGCCCGGACGCTCGGCGCCGCCGGCCTCGCCGCCGCCCTGCTCGGCGGCTTCGCGCTCCGCCAGCGAACGACCGCCACCCCGCTGCTGCCGCCCCGGCTGCTGCGCGCCCCCGACCTGGTCGCCGCGAACGCGGTCCAGTTCCTCATGGTCGCCGCGTTCTTCGGCTTCCAGTTCCTGCTCGCCCTGGAGCTCCAGCTGGTCCTCGGGCTGGACGCGGCGGCCACCGGGCTGGCCTTCCTGCCCACCCCGGTGATGATCGCGGTGGTCTCGCTCGGCCTCGCCGGCCGGCTGGTGGCCCGGTTCGGCGCCCGGGCGGTGCTGCTCACCGGGCTGGCGCTCGCCGTGGTCGGGTTCCTGCTGCTGGCCCGGCTGCCGGTCGACGGCGGCTACCCGGTCGACGTGCTCCCCGCGATCCTGGTCTTCGGCGCCGCCGGCGGGCTGACGCTGCCGGCGGTGACCACGCTGGCCATGGCCGGCGCCGGCGAGGCGGACGCCGGGCTCGCGTCGGGGCTGGCGAACACCACCCAGCAGGTCGGCGGCGCGGTCGGGCTGGCCGCGCTCGCCACCCTGGCCGCCAGTCGCACCGACGGCCTGCGGGGTGCCGGCTGGGCGGAGACCGCCGCCCTCGCCGCCGGCTACCGGACCGCCTTCGCCGTGGCCGCCGCCCTGGTCACCGCGGCCCTGCTGCTGGCCCTGACCACCCTCACCCGCCGCCCCACCCCGACCGCGTCCGCCGGCCCCGGCCCCTCCGACCCCCGTGATCTTGCGCTTTCCGCCCCGGCATCTCGGACGAAGGTCGCGAAGTGAGGACCGGACCTGCACGATCGCGGGAGGTCAGCGCGACCCGGCGGCGCGGAGGACGGCGAGCAGGGTGTCGAGGGCGGCGGGGTAGGCGTGCGCGGGCGGGGTGGCGTAGCCGACGACCAGGCCGGGCGGGTGGGCCCCGGGGCGGTGCCGGTGACCGGCCAGGCCGCCCAGGGCCAGACCTCGCCGCTCGGCCTCGGCGAGCAGTTCGGCCTCGCCCGGTCCGTCCGGCGGCAGCTGCAGCAGCGCGTGCAGGCCGGCGGAGACCCCGCCGACGGCGTACCGCCGGCCGGTCCCGTCGAGCCGGTCGAGCAGCAGGTCCCGGCGCCGGCGGTAGTGCCGGCGGACCGCCCGGATCTGCCGGTCGTAGCCGTGGCCGGTGACCAGGTCGGCGAGCGCCAACTGCCCGATCGTCTCCGAGTGCAGGTCCAGGTGCCGCTTCGCCTCCACCACCGGCTCGACCAGCCGGGCCGGCAGCACCAGCCAGGCCAGCCGCAGCGCCGGGCCGAGGGTCTTGGCGGCGGTGCCGACGTACGCCACCTGCTCCGGCGCCGTGCCCTGCACCGCGCCGACCGGCTGCCGGTCGTAGCGGAACTCGCCGTCGTAGTCGTCCTCCACCACCAGCGCGTCCCGCTCCCGCGCCCAGCGGGTCAGCGCGTGCCGGCGCTCGGGCGCCAGCGTTACCCCGGTCGGGTACTGGTGGGCCGGGGTCACCACGACGGCGGCCACGTCGGCCAGCTCACCGGTGCCGAGCAGGTCGGTGCGGGCACCCCGGTCGTCCACCGGCAACGGCAGCACGCTGCCGCCGTGCCGGCGGGCCACCTCCCGGTGGAAGGCGAGCCCCGGGTCCTCCATCGCCAACATCGGCCGGCCCGCGTCGCGGAGCACGCCCACCAGCAGCGCCAGCGCCTGCACGTACCCGGTGGTGACGACGATCCGGTCGGGGTCGGCCAGCACGCCCCGGGCCCGGCCCAGATAACCGGCCAGCGCGGTGCGCAGCTCGATCCGCCCGCGCGGATCGCCGTAGCCGTAGGCGCTCGCCGGGGCGGCGGCCAGCGCCCGCCGGGTGGCGCGCAGCCAGGCGGTGACCGGGAAGGCGGCCACGTCGGGGCTGCCCGGGCGCAGGTCGTAGCGGTGCGCGGCCGGGCCGGGCGGGGCGGCGGCCGGCGGGGGTGCGGCGCGCCGCAGCGGGCTCACCTCGGTGCCGGCGCCCACCCGGGCCACCAGCCACCCCTCGGCGACCAGTTGGTCGTACGCCGCGCTGACCGTGCCCCGGGACAGGCCCAGCTCGGCGGCGAGCGTCCGGGTGGCGGGCAGCCTGGTCGACGGGGCCAGCCGACCGTCCCGGATCGCCTCGCGCAGCGCGCGTTCCAGCCCGGCCCGGCGGCCGGCCGTCGCGTCCAGCTCCAGGTGCAGGTCGACCCCGAAAGCGGCCCAGTCCATCGGCACGGAATTGGAGCTTAGGGCGGGCCGCCGGAGGGCCGACAATCGGCGGATGACCGCCACCCTGACGGGTCGGGCGGCGGCGCTGCGCGCGCTGCACCGGCCCGGTGACCCGCTGATCCTGCCCAACGCCTGGGACGCCGGCTCGGCCCGGGCCGTCGCCGCCGCCGGCTTCCCGGCCGTGGCCACCAGCAGCGCCGCCGTCGCCGAGTCGCTCGGCCACGCCGACGGCGAGACCACTCCGGTCGGCGAGATGGTCGACGCGGTCGCCCGGATCGCCCGCGCGGTCGAGGTGCCGGTCACCGCCGACCTCGAGCGAGGGTACGGGCTGCGCCCCGCCGAACTGGTCGACCGGCTGCTCGCCGCCGGGGCGGTCGGGCTCAACCTGGAGGACTCCGACCCGCGGACCGGCGCGCTGGTCGACGCCGGGGAGCAGGCCGACCTGCTGGCCGAGGTGCGGGCGGCGGCCGACGCGGCGGGGGTGCCGGTGGTGCTCAACGCCCGGGTGGACGTCTTCCTGCGGCCCACCGGGGCCCCGGCCGACCGGCTCGCCGAGGCGGTCCGCCGGGGCCGGCGCTACCTCGCCGCCGGCGCGGACTGCGTCTACCCGATCCTGCTGGCCGACCCGGGGGAGTTGCGGAGCTTCGTCGACGCGGTGGCCGGGCCGGTGAACGTGCTGGCCCGTCCGGGCGGCCCCGCGCCGGCCGGGCTGGCCGCGCTCGGGGTGGCCCGGGTCAGCTACGGCTCCGGCCTGTACGCCGCCACGCGCGCGTACACCGCCCGGTTGCTCGACGCGGTCGCCACCGGCGAACCGGCGCCCTGACGCGGGACCTGCCCGCCGGTCGTCGGTCGTGTCCGGTTGACCGGCGGGCCCCGGGCCGGGAAGGTGATCGGATGAGCGGGGCTGACGAGACCCGGGACGGGGTGGCGCTGACCAACCTGGACCAGGCGCTGTTCGACGGGGCCGACGCGACCAAGCGGGACCTGGTCGACTACCTCGACGCGGTCCGCGACCGGATCGTGCCGCAGCTGCGGGACCGGCCGCTGTCGGTGATCCGGGTGCGTCCCGGGCAGCCGCCGTTCATGCAGAAGAACCTGCCGAAGTACACCCCGGAGTGGGTGCGCCGGGCGCCGGTCTGGGCCGAGGCGTCGCACCGCGAGGTGTCGTACGGGCTCTGCGACGACCGGCGGACCCTGCTCTGGTTCGCCAACCAGCGGGCGGTGGAGTACCACCCGACCCTGGCCACCGTCGCCGACCTGCACCGCCCGACCCATCTGGTGCTCGACCTCGACCCGCCCGAGGGGGACTCGTTTGCCCTCGCCGTGGCCGCCGCCCGGCTGGTCCGGCAGGCGCTGGCGGACGCCGGGCTCGTCGGCGCGGTCAAGACCAGCGGGGCCAAGGGTGTGCACGTCTTCGTACCGGTGGCGGCGGGGGCCACCGCCGTGGACATGGCCGCCGCCACCCGGGCGATCGCGGCCCGCGCCGAGCGGCTCGATCCCGCGCTGGCCACCACCGCGTTCATCCGGGAGGACCGGGGCGGCAAGGTCTTCGTGGACTCCACCCGGGCCGGCGGGGCGACCGTGGTGGCCGCGTACAGCCCGCGGCTGCGGCCGGGGGTGCCGGTGTCGTTCCCGGTGGACTGGGCCGACCTGGGCGACGTCACCCCGGCCGACTTCACCATCCGTACCGCGCCCGGCCTGGTCGCCGACCGCGACCCGTGGGCCGAGCAGCTGCCCGCGCCGCAGCCGCTCCCGGCGGACCTGGTCGCCGAGGGGCACACCATCCCGGTCGCCCGGGTGCAGGCCATGCACGAGGGCAAGCGCCGGGCCGGCGCCCGCCGCGCCGCCGGCTGAGGTACGCCCGGCCGCCCACCCGAAGCAGCCCGAGGCCGACCGTGGACCGCCGCCCGCACGCCAACCCGACGAGCCCGGCGCCTTCGTATTCTTTGCGGGTGCGACACGACACGGTCTTCGCCGAACATCGCGCGCTCCTGGTGGGCGTCGCCTACCGGGTGCTGGGCCGCTCCAGCGACGCCGAGGACGTGGTGCAGGACGCCTGGCTGCGGTGGAGTGCCGTCGACACCGGACAGGTCGAGAACCCGGAGGGCTACCTGGTCCGGGTGACCACCCGGCTGGCCATCGACCGGTTGCGCAGCGCGGCCGCCCGGCGCGAGTCGTACGTCGGGCCGTGGCTGCCCGAGCCGATTCTCACCGCGCCGGATGTCGCCGACGATGTGGCCAGGTCCGAGTCGGTGTCGCTGGCCCTGCTGCTCATCCTGGAGTCGTTGTCGCCGCTGGAGCGGGCGGTTTTCGTGCTGCACGAGGCGTTCGGCTACTCCCACAACGAGATCGCCGACATCGTCGACCGGAGCCCGGAGTCGGTACGCCAGACGGCGGTGCGCGCGCGCCAGCACGTGAGCGGACGCCGCCGGCGCTATGACACCGATCAGGGAACGCGACGCAAGGTCACCGAGTCGTTCATGTCGGCCAGTGCCGGCGGCGACCTGGCCGCCCTGATGGAGGTGCTCGCGCCCGACGTCAGGTTGGTCTGCGACGGCGGCGGCCTGGCGCCCGCGCCCCGCAGGGCGATCGACGGCATCGATCTGGTGGTGCGGGCGCTGGTCACGTTCGCCGGGCGCATGCCGGAGTCGCCGCGCGTCGTCGTCACGGAGGTCAATGGCGGCCCCGGCGTCGTCATCTACTCCGCCGAGACCCCGGTGGCGGTCGTCGTGCTGCACCTTGTCGACGGGCGCGCCCGGGAGATCCACCTGATCAGCAACCCGGAGAAACTCACCGCCGTCGGCGGGATGTGACGCCGCTCACAGCAGCTCACGTGCCACGCCCGCGGTCCCGTCCGTGGGGCATGACGAACACAGAGCGGACACGAATCGTTGTTGTCGGCGCCGGCTACACCGGCATGCTGGCGGCTCTCGGCGCGGCGCGTCGGGGCGGGGGCCGGGTGCGCGTGACGCTGATCAACCCCTGGGAGAGGTTCACCGAGCGGCTGCGGATGCACCAGATCGCGACCGGACAACAGCTCGCCGAGCACCGCATCCCGGACCTGTTGACCGGCACCGGGATCGCCTTCGTCCAGGGCTGGGCGACCGGCATCGACACCGCCGCGCGGACGGTCACCGTGGATGGTCGGATCGCCGTGGACTACGACACGCTGGTCTACGCGATCGGCAGCACCACGGACACCGCCCGCGTGCCGGGAGCCGACGCGCACGCCTACACCCTCAACAGCCCCCGGAGCGCACAGCGCATGGCCGAGCACCTCAAGGCCGCCGGTCGGGGCAGCTTCCTGGTGTGCGGGGGTGGGCTCACCGGGATCGAGGCGGCCGCCGAGATCGCCGAGTGCCACCCGGACGTCGCCGTGACGCTGCTGAGCCGCGGCGAGCCGGGCGCGATGATGGGCCCCCGGGCCCGCGCCTATCTGCGGGCGTCGCTCGACCGGTTGGGCGTGACCGTCCGCGCCGGCGTCGAGGTGGCCAAGGTGCTACCGGAGGGTGTCGAACTGGCCGGGGGCGAGGTCGTGCCGGGCGACGGAACCCTGTGGACCACCGGGGTGCGGGTGCCGCCCCTGGCGGTCGAGGCCGGGATCACCACCGACGAGACCGGCAGGATCGTGACCGACGCCACCCTGCGCTCCGTGTCGCACCCGGAGATCTACGCCATCGGGGACGCCGCCGCGATCCGGCAGGCCTACGGCGTCATCCACGGCACGTGCCAGAGCGGCCTGCCGACCGCCGCCCACGCCGCCGAGAACGTCGCCCGCCAGGTGCGCGGCAAGGTGCTCAAGCCGTTCCGGTTCGGCTACCTCCACCAACCGGTCAGCATCGGGCGCAGGGACGCGGTCATCCAGTTCACGTACGCCGACGACACTCCCCGGCGCTGGCTGCTCACCGGCCGGGCGGCCGTGTTCTACAAGGAGACCGTCAGCAGCAGCCCGATCAAGACCTACGGGCTGGCGAAGCGGATCGCCATCTCGGCCGGCATGCTGAGCACCACCGGCGGCCGGCGCAACCGGCCGGTGACCGCCCAGCGGGGCTGAGGGTGGCGCAGACGAAACGGGACCCGCCGGCAGCGGCGGGTCCCGAACGCGGTGGTTCTCGGTGCCCCCGGCAGGATTCGAACCTGCGCCCCCGCCTCCGGAGGGCGGTGCTCTATCCCCTGAGCTACGGGGGCTCAGCGACTGGAGAAGACTAGCAAACGTCCCCACCGAACGCCGAATCGGTATCCGTGGTCGACCCGTGTCGCGGCGCCCGGGCCGACGGCTGCGGATGCCGCCGTCGACGACGACGGCGCGCCTGTGGGCGGTGCGCCGCGGGTCAGGCGGCGACGGCGCGCCTGTGGGCGGTGCGCCCCCGGGTCAGGCGGCGACGGCGCGGCCGCAGCTGGGCAGCGGGTGCAGCACGATGCGCCGGGGCAGTCGGCGGGGCCACTCGTTGCGGGGCCACGAGCCGTCCACGATGAGGTGCACGGTGCGCTGCTCCTCGCCGCTGAGCCGGAGCACGAACTCGCGGGGGAGCGGCGGGTCGACCGTAGGTGTTGTGATCATGAAGCGGACCCGGCCGCGGGACGAGACGGCGGAGATCACGTCGGCCGCCGGCATGGTGCCGCGCAGCCGGACCCGGCCGATCCAGTAGACCTCGGCGAGGTGCTCCTGGGCCGCTCGGGTGATGACCGGGTACTCGCTGCGGACCCAGCGCTCGACCGCGCCCACGCAGAGCCCGCAGGCCCGCTCCCGGGGCTCCCGCGGACCCAACCCCCAGGCCCGCAGGTACGCCCCGACCGCGCCGGCGTCCAGCGACAGGTCGAACCGGCGCTGGATGAGCGTCTGGAGGCTCTGCCGCGTCCACAGCTCCTCGTCCAGGCCGAACTCGTCGGGGTGGACGCCCCGCAGCACGTCGATCAGTTCGAGTTCCTGTTCGCGGCTGAGCGATCCCGACTCGCTCTGCCGCTGTCCGCGACGGACGGCTGCCACCGCCCCGTCACCGCCGATGGTGTGGCGTCGGCACCAGCTGGTGACCGAACGCCGCGCGTCTCTGAGTGCAACCCCCACGTCCTGCGCAACGAGCCCGAATCGCAACTGGTCACGATATGTGCGGAGAAAACTCTCTTAGCAAAGCAATCGCCCACACCCCGCAAAACTCATAAATGGGATACAGCGAACAAAGCGGAAGACTTCTCCGGTCCCACCGGGTCCGAAATGATCAAGAGGTCTGCGTCATCCGGGAGGACCGGTGGTGACGCAGACCTCTCGGTCGACGCGGAGGTGGAGCGGATCAGCCGCCGAGGCGCTTGAGGGCGTTCTGGAGGTTGGTGAGGTCGGTCTGCTGGGTGTTCTTCATGGTCTGCGCGGTGCGGACCACGTCCGGCTCGTCGCTGGCGTCGAGCACCCCGTCGATCATGTGGATCCCGCCCAGGTGGTGCTTGATCATCATTTGCAGGAACCGGACGTCCAGGTCCCGCCCCTGGGCGGCGCGCAGGGCCGCCATCTCCTCGGGCGTGGCCATCCCCGGCATCAGGCCGTTCTGCACCGACAACTCGCCGTCCGGCATCCAGGACATCGGCGGCTGCGAGCCGGTCGGGTCCAGCCCCCACGACCGCAGCCAGGTCTGCATGGCCCCGAGTTCGCCCTGCTGGCCGAGGGCGATGTCGCCGCCGATGCTGCGGACCTCGGGGTCGGTGCCGCGCTGGAAGGCGATCAGGCCCATCTCCACCGCCTGCGCGTGGTGGGTGCTCATGTCCCGGGCGAAGCCCGCCTCCACCGAGGCGTCCCCGGGCCGGGTCAGCCGGGGCGTCAGCAGGCCGCCGGCGTACCCGAGGAGCAGCCCGACCACGACGGCCAGGGCCAGGGCGACCGTGCCCCAGCGGCGCGCGGTGGACCGGCGCCCCGGCGGGGTCGGGTCGTCGAGGTCGACGGTCTCGGTCGTGGTCGGTGCGCTCATCGTCGTCTCAGCCCTGCGTCCCCGCGTTGTCGCGCGGGGTGGTGCCGGTCGCGGTGATCCCCTGGTTGCACAGCGCCGTCGGCCCCTCGATCGAGGCGTTCACCCGCAGCGTCTTGATGAACTCGTCGATCCGCTTGTCGTCGGCGTTGTCGACCTTGAGCTGGTAGCCCCAGGCCTGCAGCGAGATCGGCTTGTCCAGCCCCTCGAACGGGCTGAGCATGGTCTTCTCCACGCCCTCGACCTTGCCGCGCAGCTTGGCCACCTGGTCGGCGGGCAGGTCCGGCCGGTAGGTGATCCAGACCGCGCCGTGCTCCAGGCTGTGCACCGCGTGCTCGCTGGCGATCGGGGCGTCGTAGACGTCGCCCATGCAGTTCTGCCAGGCCGCGTTGTGCGGGCCGGCCACCGGCGGGGAGATCTCGTACTTGATCGGGCCGGGCTGGTGGTTGCTCCCCTTGACCAGCTCCTTGTCCAGCTCGCGGTAGTTCACGATGCCGGAGATGTCGGCCGCCCGCTCCTCCCACGGCTTCGAGCCCTGGAACGCCGCCCAGGCGCCGTAGCCGATGATCGAGGCGGCGAGCACGCCCACGGCGACGAAGAGCGCGATCGGGCCCCAGGAGCGGCCCTGGCTGACCTTGACCGGGGTGATCGGCTTGCGGCCCTTGCCCCCGGCGCCCGGGCGGGGACCGGTCGACTTGCCGGACCCGGCCTTGCCGCCGGCCGGCTTGCCGGCAGCGGCCGGCCGGGCCGCCGGCTTCTTGCCGGTGCTGACCACGGTCGGACGGCGCTGCTCGCCGCCCGGGGTGCTGATGCTCATCGTGCCTCGTCAGGTCGGTCGGTCAGGGGAACCGGCGGGTCGGGTTCACATGCTGGGTCGCCGCCGCGGGTGCCGAGTCTACCCCCGATAACATGGTTCGGTGACTCCCGCAGAACTCGCCGAGGTCGTCCTCTCCGCAGCCCACGCCGTCTTCACCGAGCGGGGCCTGGATCGCTCCGCCCTGCCGGAGCGGACGGCGGTGGAGCGACCCCGCAACCCCGAGCACGGCGACTACGCCTCGACGCTGGCGCTCCAGCTCAGCAAGAAGGTGGGCGTCCCGCCGCGGGAACTCGCCACCGCGCTGGCCGAGCAGCTCGGCCGGTCCGCCGGGATCAAGTCGGTGGAGATCGCCGGCCCCGGCTTCCTCAACATCCGGCTCGACGCGGCCGCGGCCGGCCAGCTCGCCCGGGCGATCGTCGAGGCCGGCCCGGAGTACGGCCGCAGCGACCGGCTCGCCGGGCAGCGGATCAACCTCGAGTTCGTCTCGGCCAACCCGACCGGCCCGGTGCACATCGGCGGGGTCCGCTGGGCCGCGGTCGGCGACGCGCTGGGCCGGCTGCTGCGCGCCACCGGCGCCGAGGTGGGCACCGAGTACTACTTCAACGACGCCGGCTCGCAGATCGACCGGTTCGCCCGCTCGCTGCTCGCCGCCGCCCGGGGCGAGCCGACTCCGGAGGACGGTTACGCCGGGGCGTACCTCGGCGAGATCGCCGCGGAGGTGCGGGCCCGCCGGCCGGACGTGCTGACGCTGGACGACGCGGCGGCCCAGGAGGTCTTCCGGGTCGAGGGCGTGGCGCTGATGTTCGACGAGATCCGCTCGTCGCTGCGCGACTTCGGCGTCGAGTTCGACACCTACTTCAACGAGAAGGACCTGCACGACCGGGGCGAGCTCGACCTGGCGCTGAGCCGGCTGCGGCAGCAGGGCCACGTCTTCGAGGCCGAGGGCGCCACCTGGCTGCGCACCACCGAGTTCGGCGACGACAAGGACCGGGTGCTGCGCAAGTCCAACGGCGAGTGGACCTACTTCGCCGCCGACTGCGCCTACTACCTCGACAAGCGCGAGCGCGGCTTCGAGCGGGTGGTCATCATGCTCGGCGCCGACCACCACGGCTACATCGGCCGGATGAGGGCGATGGCCGCCTGCTTCGGCGACGACCCGGAGCGAAACCTGGAGATCCTCATCGGCCAGCTGGTCAACCTGGTCCGCGACGGCGCCCCGATGCGGATGAGCAAGCGGGCCGGCACCGTGGTCACCCTGGAGGACCTGGTCGACGCGATCGGGGTGGACGCCGCCCGGTACGCGCTGGCCCGCTACTCCAGCGACTCCCCGATCGACATCGACGTCGAGCTGTGGACCCGGGCCACCCGCGACAACCCGGTCTACTACGTGCAGTACGTGGCGGCCCGGACGGCCAGCGTCGGGCGCAACGCCGCCGAGGTCGGGCTCACCCGCGGCGACGCCGCCGCGTTCCGCCCCGACCTGCTCGACCACGAGAAGGAGAACGAGCTGCTCAAGGCGCTCGCCCAGTTCCCGGCGGTGGTGTCCACCGCGGCCGAGCTGCGCGAGCCGCACCGGGTGGCCCGCTACCTGGAGGACCTGTCCGGGGCCTACCACCGGTTCTACGACAACTGCCGGATCCTGCCGCGCGGCGACGAGGAGGTCGCCGACCTGCACCGGGCCCGGCTCTGGCTGAACGACGCCACCCGCGTGGTGATCGCCAACGGGCTGCACCTGCTCGGCGTCTCCGCCCCCGAGAGGATGTGACATGCGGGCTCACGAAGCCGGTGCGCTGCACGGCGACATCGGCAGCCGGGGGCCGGCCTGGCTGCGTACCCCGGACGACGTCAACGCCCTGGTGCCGCAGCTCTGGCCGCGCACCGTGGCGCGCGACGCGGACGGCCAGCTCACCGTCGCGGGCCTGCGCGTGCGCGACCTCGCCGCCGAGTTCGGCACCCCGGCGTACGTGCTCGACGAGGACGACCTGCGCTCGCGCTGCCGCGACTTCCGGGCCGCGTTCCCGGACGTCGACGTCTACTACGCCGGCAAGGCGTTCCTCTGCCGTGCCGTGGTGCGGATGATCGACGAGGAGGGCCTGCACCTGGACGTGTGCAGCGGTGGCGAGCTGGCCACCGCGCTGGCCGCCGGGATGGAGCCGGCGCGGATCGGCTTCCACGGCAACAACAAGTCGGTCGCCGAGCTGACCCGGGCGGTGGACGCCGGGGTGGGCCGGATCATCGTCGACTCGTTCACCGAGATCGACCGGCTCACCGCGCTGGCCCGCGAGCGCGGCGTCCGGCCGAAGGTGCTGATCCGGGTCACCGTCGGCGTCGAGGCGCACACCCACGAGTTCATCGCCACCGCCCACGAGGACCAGAAGTTCGGCTTCTCGCTGGCCGGCGGGGCGGCCGCGGCCGCCGCCTTCAAGATCCTCGACGAGGACGTCCTGGAGCTGCGCGGCCTGCACTCGCACATCGG
Source organism: Micromonospora sp. R311 (assembly GCF_056780015.1). Classification (NCBI taxonomy): domain Bacteria; kingdom Bacillati; phylum Actinomycetota; class Actinomycetes; order Micromonosporales; family Micromonosporaceae; genus Micromonospora; species Micromonospora sp. R311. Next base: position 48,668 of record NZ_JBSWCE010000002.1, on the reverse strand, counting down.
GTCGCAGATCTTCGACGCCAGCGGGTTCGAGGTCTCCGCCCGCCGGGTGCTCGCCCTGCAGGCGCAGATCCGCGACGCGCGCGGGGTGGAGCTGCCCGAGCTGGACCTCGGCGGCGGCTTCGGCATCGCCTACACCACCCAGGACGACCCGGCCGCCCCGCACGACCTGGCCAAGCGGCTGCGCAAGATCGTCGACGGGGAGTGCGCGGCCGAACGACTCGCCGTGCCCCGGCTCTCCATCGAGCCGGGCCGGGCCATCGTCGGGCCGGCCGTGTTCACCCTCTACGAGGTCGGCACGGTCAAGGACGTCGACGGCATCCGCACGTACGTCAGCGTCGACGGCGGGATGAGCGACAACATCCGCACCGCGCTCTACGACGCGTCCTACTCCGCCACCCTGGCCTCCCGGGCGTCGGCCGCCGAGCCGATGCTCGCCCGCGTGGTGGGAAAGCATTGTGAGTCCGGGGACATCGTGGTGAAGGATGAATTCCTGCCCGCCGACGTGCAGCCCGGAGATCTTGTCGCGGTGCCCGGCACCGGCGCCTACTGCCGGAGCATGGCCAGCAACTACAACCACGTGCCCCGCCCCCCGGTGGTCGCGGTGCGGGGCGGCCAGGCGCGCGTGATCGTCCGGCGGGAGACCGAAGAGGACCTGCTGGCATTGGATGTTGGATGACGTCACCTGTGCGCCTGGCGCTGCTCGGCTGCGGCACCGTCGGTAGCGAGGTGGTCCGGCTGCTGCACGAGCAGTCGGCCGACCTCGCCGCCCGGATCGGTGCCCCGATCGAGATCGCCGGTATCGCCGTCCGGCGGCTCGGCCGCGACCGCGGTGACCTGCCGGTCGATCCGGCGCTGTTCACCACCGACCCGCTCGGCCTGATCAAGCGGGACGACGTCGACGTGGTGGTCGAGGTGGTCGGCGGCATCGAGCCGGCCCGGGGCTGGCTGGTGGAGGCGCTGCGGGCCGGCAAGAGCGTGGTCACCGCCAACAAGGCGTTGCTCGCCGAGGACGGCGCGGCGCTGCACGACGCGGCCGCCGAGGGCGGCGGCGACCTCTACTACGAGGCGTCCGTGGCCGGGGCGATCCCGCTGCTGCGCCCGCTGCGCGAGTCGCTGCACGGCGACCGGATCAACCGGGTCACCGGCATCGTCAACGGCACCACCAACTTCATCCTCTCCGCCATGGACGCCACCGGGGCCGGCTTCGCCGAGGCGCTGGAGGAGGCGACCGAGCTGGGGTACGCCGAGGCCGACCCGACCGCCGACGTGGAGGGCTTCGACGCGGCGGCCAAGGCGGCCATCCTGGCGTCACTGGCCTTCCACACCCGAGTGGGCGCCGCCGACGTGCACCGGGAGGGCATCACCGAGGTGACCGCCGCCGACGTGGCCAGCGCCAAGGCCATGGGCTGCACGATCAAGCTGCTCTGCATCGCGGCCCGGGGCGCGGACGCCGCCGGCCGGGAGACGGTCAGCGTGCGGGTGCACCCGGCGATGATCCCGCGGACCCACCCGCTGGCCGGCGTCGGCGACGCGTTCAACGCCGTCTTCGTCGAGGCCGAGGCGGCCGGGCAGCTGATGTTCTACGGCCGGGGCGCCGGCGGCGCGCCGACCGCCAGCGCCGTGCTCGGCGACGTGGTGGCGGTCGCCCGCAACCGGCTCGCCGGGGTCCGCGCGGCCAGCGAGAGCGCGTACGCCGACCTGTCGGTGCGGCCGATGGGGGAGGCGCTCACCCGCTACCACATCAGCCTGGACGTGGCCGACCGTCCCGGTGTGCTGGCCGCGGTGGCCGGGGTGTTCGCCCGGCACGACGTCTCGATCGCGACCGTCCGGCAGGGCTCGGCGGAGGCCGGCAGCTCCGGCGCCGCCGGCCGGGGCGACGACGCGGAACTGGTCATCGTGACCCACGTGGCGCCGGACGCCGCGCTCGCCGCCACCGTCCGCGAGCTGCGCGGACTGGACATCGTCCGGACCGTGACCAGCGTGCTGCGGGTCGAGGGCGGGCTGTGACGGTCCGCCCGGCGTGTGGGCTGGTGCTCTTGTCCCGCCAGGTGGTTAATGGCGGGTGTGCCGCGGCCGGCCCGGCGAGGCTGGTCCAGGCTGGAGGCGCTCCCGGCTGGGCGGGGCGGTAGAGGCGAGGAGAGCGACATGTGGCGGGGCCTGATCGACGCCTTCCGGGACCGGCTGCCGGTCACCGACGCCACCCCCGTCGTCACCCTGCACGAGGGGAACACCCCGCTGCTGCCCGCGCCGGTGCTCTCCGCCCGCCTCGGCTGCGACGTCCACCTGAAGGTGGAGGGGGCCAACCCGACCGGCTCGTTCAAGGACCGGGGCATGACGCTCGCGGTCTCCAAGGCGGTCGAGGCCGGTAACAAGGCGATCATCTGCGCGTCCACCGGCAACACCAGCGCCTCGGCGGCGGCGTACGCGGCCCGGGCCGGGCTGACCTGCGCGGTGCTGGTGCCGCAGGGCAAGATCGCGCTGGGCAAGCTGGCCCAGGCGCTGGTGCACGGCGCGAAGCTGCTCCAGGTCAACGGCAACTTCGACGACTGCCTGTCGCTGGCCGCCAAGCTCGCCCAGGACTACCCGGTGGCCCTGGTCAACTCGGTCAACATCGACCGGCTGCACGGCCAGAAGACCGCCGCGTTCGAGATCGTCGGGGCGCTCGGCGACGCCCCCGACATCCACTGCCTGCCGGTCGGCAACGCCGGCAACATCTCGGCCTACTGGATGGGCTACGCCGAGGAGCTCGACGACGGCAACGCCACCCGCACCCCCAAGATGTACGGCTTCCAGGCCGCCGGCGCGGCGCCGATCGTGACCGGCGAGGTGGTCCGGGAGCCGTCCACCATCGCCACCGCCATCCGGATCGGCAACCCGGCCAGCTGGACCCGGGCCCTGGACGCCCGGGACGCCTCCGGCGGGTTGATCGAGGCGGTCACCGACCGGGAGATCCTGGCCGCGTACCGGCTGCTGGCCCGCGAGGTCGGGGTCTTCGTGGAGCTGGGCAGCGCGGCCAGCGTAGCCGGCCTGCTCCAGCAGGCGGCAGCGGGCCGGGTCCCGGCCGGTTCCACCGTGGTCTGCACGGTCACCGGGCACGGCCTGAAGGACCCGGAGTGGGCCATCTCCACCGCCCCGGCCCCGGTCACCATCGCCAACGACCCCCTCGCCGCCGCCCGCTCCCTCGACCTCGCCTGACGGCCCGCGCACCACCCACCACCCACCTCCCGCGCTCTCCCACCCCCGTGATCATGAAGTTTGCGTCAGGAATCCGCCCGCGTCGGTCTTACGCAAACTTCATGATCAGCAAGCGCTCGGCGGGGCGGGACGGGTGGGTCCTGTTGGTGGGACGCGGAACGGGGGCGGGCGGGGCGTCGTGGACCGGGTCGGGCACACTCTGCGTACCCCATACACTTTCCTCAGGAGTGAGCCGAGCCGATGTCGCTGCTCGCCAGATTCAGCCTCGCCAACCGGGGGCTGGTCGCCCTCATCGCGGTGGTGGCCACGGCGTTCGGAGCGTTCGCCGTACCGTCGCTCAAGCAGCAACTGCTGCCGTCGCTGGAGTTCCCGGCCGCGTTCGTCGTGGCCGCCTACCCCGGTGCCGGCCCGGAAGTCGTCGAGTCGCAGGTCACCGAGCCGATCGAGAACAGTCTCCAGGGCATCCCGGGGCTGGAGAAGGTCACCTCGACCTCCCGCGAGGGCTCCGCGACCATCCAGGTGCAGTACGAGTTCGGCACCGACCTGGACGACGTGGTCAACAAGATGCAGACCGCGCTGAGCCGGATCGACGCCCGGTTGCCGGCGAGCGTCGACCCGCAGGTCATCGCGGGCAGCACCGACGACCTGCCGGCCGTGGTGCTGGCCGCGTCGGGCGGCGACGACCAGCGTGTCCTGGTCGAGCGGCTGCGCGGCACGGTGGTGTCGGAGCTGGAGGCGATCGACGGGGTGCGGTCGGTCGACGTCACCGGCACCCGGGACGACGTCGTGGTGGTCACCCCCGACCCGGCGAAGCTGGCGGCGGCGAAGCTCTCCCCGACCGCGATCGGCGCCGCGCTGCAGACCAACGGCGTGACGATCCCGGTCGGCACGGTCGCCGACGGCAGCAAGGCGCTGCCGGTGCAGGTCGGCACCCCGCTCGGCACCCTGGACGACCTGCGCGGCATCGTGGTCGCCCCGGCCGCCGGCAGGGCGGCTCCGGTGCGCCTGGGTGACGTGGCCACCGTCTCCGAGCAGCTCGCCCCCGCCACCGCGATCACCCGGACCAACGGCAAGGACAGCCTCGGCATCGCGGTCACCGCGTCCCCGGACGGCAACGCCGTGGAGATCTCCCGCGAGATCCGGGACCGGCTCGCCGAACTGCGGGAGGCCTCCGGCGCCGAGCTGACCATCGTCTTCGACCAGGCGCCGTTCGTCGAGAAGTCCATCGAGAGCCTGACCACCGAGGGCCTGCTCGGCCTGGTGATGGCGGTCGTGGTGATCCTGGTCTTCCTGCTGTCGGTGCGCTCCACCCTGGTCACCGCGGTCTCCATCCCGCTCTCCGTGGTGGTCGCGCTGATCGCCCTCTGGATCGGCGACTATTCGCTCAACCTGCTCACCCTCGGGGCGCTGACCATCGCCGTCGGCCGGGTGGTCGACGACTCGATCGTGGTGTTGGAGAACATCAAGCGGCACCTGGAGTACGGCGAGGAGAAGGTCCGCGCGATCCGCACCGCCGTCCGGGAGGTGGCCGGCGCGGTGACGGCGTCGACCCTCACCACGGTCGCCGTCTTCGCCCCGATCGCACTGGTCGGCGGCTTCGTCGGGCAGCTCTTCGCGCCGTTCGCGATCACCGTCACGGTGGCCCTGCTCGCCTCGCTGCTGGTCTCGCTGACCGTCATCCCGGTGCTCGCCTACTGGTTCCTCAAGCCGCCGTCCGGCACGCCGGACGACGAGGCGGTACGCCGGGCGGCGGAGCAGAAGGAGCTGCGCAGCCCGTTGCAGCGGGCGTACCTGCCGGTGATCGGGTTCGCCACCCGGAAGCGGGCGACCCGCTGGATCACCCTGGGGCTCGGCGTGCTGGTGCTGTTCGGCACGTTCGGGCTCTCCCGGCAGCTGGAGACCAACTTCCTGGACGACTCCGGGCAGGACACCCTGAGCATCACCCAGGAGCTGCCGGCGGGCACCGGCCTGGCCGGCACCGACGAGGCGGCCCGCCGGGTCGAGGCGGTGCTGGAGCGCACCGAGGGCGTCGAGACGTACACGGTCACCGCCGGCAGCGGGGACAACCCGTGGGCGGGCGGCGGCGGCAACAACGTCGCCACCTGGTCGCTGTCGCTCGGCGACGACACGGACGCCAAGGAGGTACGCGGCGTCCTGCGCCGGGAGCTCGACGCCCTCGGCGAGGGGGCGGGCGAGTTCAGCTTCGGCGCCGGGCAGGGCGCGGCCGCCAACCAGATCGAGGTGGTCGTCCAGGCCAGCGACCCGGAGACGTTGTCCCGGGCCGCCGCCGAGGCCGAGGCGGCGATGGCCGGGATCGCCGGCGTGGAGGACGTGTCCACCAGCCTGGCCGACCGGGTGGAACGGGTGGACGTGACCGTCGACCGGGTCGCCGCCGGCCGGGTCGGGCTCACCGAGGCGGCCGTCGGCCAGCTGGTGGCGCAGGCGTTCCGCGGCGCTCCGCTCGGTCAGGTGACGCTCGACGGCGGCCAGCGGGACGTGGTGCTGCGGCCGGCCGCCGTGCCGCCGACGACGGTGGAGCAGCTGCGCGCGCTGCCCGTGGGCCCGGTGAAGCTGGACGACATCGCCGACGTCACCGAGGCCGAGGGCCCGCAGCAGGTGACCCGGATCGGCGGCGAGCGCAGCGTCTCGGTGACCGGCACGGCCACCGGCTCCAACCTCGGCGCGACCAGCCAGGAGCTGCAGCGCCGGCTGGACGGCATCGACGTGCCGGGGGCGACGTTCACCATCGGCGGCGTCAGCGCCGACCAGGAGGAGGCCTTCGCCGACCTCGGGCTGGCGGTGCTGGCGGCGATCGCGATCGTCTTCCTGATCATGGTGGCGACGTTCCGCAGCCTCACCCAGGCGCTGATCCTGCTGATCTCCATCCCGTTCGCCGCCACCGGCGCGATCGGGCTGCTGCTGGCCACCGGGACCCCGCTCGGCGTGCCGGCGCTGATCGGCGTGCTCATGCTGGTCGGCATCGTGGTGACCAACGCGATCGTGCTGCTGGATCTGGTCAACCAGTACCGGGCCCAGGGTCTCGGGGTGCGCGAGGCGGTGGTCGAGGGCGGCCGGCGCCGGCTGCGGCCGATCCTGATGACCGCGGTGGCCACCATCTTCGCGCTGCTGCCGATGGCGTTCGGGCTCACCGGGGAGGGCGGCTTCATCTCCAAGCCGCTGGCGGTCGTGGTGATCGGCGGTCTGCTCAGCTCCACGCTGCTGACCCTGATCCTGGTGCCGACGCTCTACGCGATGGTGGAGCACACCAAGGAGTCGCTCCGGGCCCGGCGGCGCCGCGCCGGCGGGTCGGGTCCGGCGGAGCCGGCCGAGCCGGTCACCGGCGGGCCGGCCGCGGCCGAGCCGGTGCCGGTCCCCGCGGCCGCCCCGGCCGCCGAGGCCGGTGACCGGGAGCCCGCCGGGCCGGCGCTCCGTCCCTCGGCCGCGCTGGTGGACGGCACCGACCAGTTCGAGGTGCTGCGGCTGCCGAAGAGCCGCAGGTCGCCGCTGCCGCCGACCGAGTAGGCCGGCACGTCTGCGAACGCCCTCGGCGGTCCGCCCGTCGGGGGCGTTCGCTGTCCGCGCGACGACGGTTCGCCGAGGGCCGGCCGGGTAGGGTCCGGTCGTGGCGTCCACCCTCTCGGTCCTCACCCGGAACCGGAACTTCCGCAACCTCTTCCTGGCCGAGCTGGTGGTCTTCGGCGCCGACTGGTTCGTCATGGTGCCGCTGCTCGTGCTGCTGCCGAAGTTGACCGGCAGCGGAGTGTGGGGCGCGCTGGTGCTCGCGGTGGACACCGGGATCGTGGCGCTGCTGCTGCCGTACACCGGCACGGTCGCCGACCGGTTCGACCGCCGGAAGATCATGATCGCCTCGAACGTCGCCGCGTTGCTCGGCGTGCTGCTGCTGCTCGGCGTCCGGAGCGCCGGCACCGCCTGGCTGGCCATGCTGGGCATCGGGGTGGTCGCGGTGGCCAAGGCGTTCTACTCCCCGGCGGCCCAGGCCGCCCTGCCCAACGTCCTCGAACCCGACGAGCTGGCCGCCGGCAACGCGGTCGCCGGCTCGGCCTGGGGCACGATGACCATCGTCGGCGCCTCGCTCGGCGGGGTGCTGAGCGGCGAGGTCGGCCCGTACGCCTGCTTCTGGGTCGCCGCGGTCGGCCTGGTGCTCGCGGCCGGCCTGGCCGCGTTCATCCGCCGGCCGTTGCAGGCGCCCCGGGAGAGCGGGTCGCCGACGCCGCAGACCTGGGCGGCGGTCGGCGAGGCGCTGCGCTACATCGGGCACCGGCCGCGGGTGCTGGCGCTGGTGACGGTGAAGTCGGCGGTGGGCCTGGGCAACGGGGTGCTGACGATCTTCCCGCTGCTGGCCGGGGTGTACGGGGCCGGCCCGGCGGGCGCCGGCCTGCTCTTCGCGGTACGCGGGGCGGGCGCGCTGGTCGGGCCGATCCTGATGCGCCGGGTGCTGACCAACCGGTCCTGGCTGCTGCCGGGGCTGGCGCTGTCGATGTCGCTGTACGGGCTGGCCTACCTGGGCACCTCGGTGGTCGACTGGTTCCCGCTGGTGCTGGCCCTGGTCTTCGTCGCCCACTTCGCCGGCGGCAGCAACTGGGTGATGTCGAACTTCGCCCTGCAGGGCGAGGTGCCGGACCGGCTGCGCGGGCGGGTCTTCGCCACCGACATGATGCTGGCGACCCTGGCCATCTCGGTCAGCCAGCTGGTGGTGGCCGCGGTGGTCGACACCGTGGACGAGCGGGTGGTGCTGGCCGGTTGCGGCCTGGTCACGCTCGTCTACGCGGTGGGCTGGCGGATCGCCACCCGGCGGCTGTCGCTCTCCGACCCGGCCGCCGAGCCGGACCCGACCGCCGTGCGCCAGGGCTAGGCCGGTTTCCCAGGGTCCGGACGGTCGTCCGTCCTGTCGGTGCCGGGCCATAGCATGAGCCCGTGCCGACGACTTTCACCGCCGGGCCGGTCCGGGTCCGGGTTCCCGCCACCAGCGCCAACCTGGGGCCGGGGTTCGACGCGCTCGGGCTGGCCCTGGCCCTCCACGACGACGTGGCGGCCGAGGTCACCGCGGGTGGCGTGACGGTGAGCGTGGCCGGGCAGGGCGCGGGGGAGTTGCCGGCCGACGACCGGCACCTGGTGGTCCGCGCCATGCGGGCCGCCTTCGACGCCCTCGGCGGGCAGCCGCCGGGGCTGGCGGTCGAGTGCGTCAACCGCATCCCGCAGGCCCGCGGCCTCGGGTCCTCCTCGGCGGCGATCGTGGCCGGCGTGCTGCTGGCCCGGGCGTTGGTGGTCGACGGTGAGCAGCGGCTCGACGCCGCCGGCGTGCTGCGGCTGGCGGCCGAGATCGAGGGCCACCCCGACAACGTGGCCCCCTGCCTGCTCGGCGGCTTCACCCTGGCCTGGACGGAGCCGTCCGGCGCCCGGGCGGTGTCGCTGCCGGTCGCCGAGGAGGTGCACCCCACCGTCTTCGTGCCCGCGGAGCGGGGCCTGACCGCCACCGCGCGGGCGGCGTTGCCGGCGACCGTGCCGCACCGCGACGCCGCGTTCAACGCCGGCCGGGCCGCGCTGCTGGTGCACGCGCTCAGCACCGATCCGACGCTGCTGTTGCCGGCCACCGTCGACCGGCTGCACCAGGAATACCGCGCGCCCGGCATGCCCGGCACGGCCGCCCTGGTGAATGCGCTGCGTGCGGCGGGTGTGGCGGCTGTGGTCAGTGGGGCGGGGCCGACCGTTCTGGCGCTGACCGAGCCGCCGGAGGGCTTCGAGGCGGGAACAGGATGGCAGGTTCGGCAGTTGATGACAGACGTGCGCGGCGCACAGGCCGCTCGGGGTAGACTTGGACACGCGGAGCGGGACCCTGTTGCCGCAGGTCGGAAGAGTTGATTACGCTCTAGACTTAGCACAGCCGCGAAGCATGCGATCTCCTGCGGGTCGGCGCACCCCCGAAGCTTTCGGCGGTAAGCCCGTCACCCCTGCCTAGGCCACGCCGCACCGCAGTCTCCACAGGTCGCCGCAGACGGCGAGACCTGCTCACCGATGCTGGTGAGTTGGGAAACCGACCGGCTGCTGTGTCACAGACTCCCGCGACGCGTCCATGCGAGGCGGGTGCACCGAGGCCGCCCGGCCACCTTGCTTTTCGACTCCGGGCAGTCCCGGCCTATCGAGGGAAGGAATCCATTGAGCGACACCACCGACGTGACGTCGGATGTTTCCAACGTCGCTGGCGATGCCACCACCGCCGCTCCCGCCCGTCGTCGGCGCAGCGGCACCGGTCTGTCGGCGATGCTGCTGCCAGAGCTGCAGAGCCTGGCCGCGTCGCTCGGCATCTCCGGTACGGCTCGCATGCGTAAGGGCGAGCTGATCAGCGCGATCTCCGAGCGGCAGGGCGGCGCCGCCGCCGGCACCCCTCGACCGCGGGCCGAGGTCGCGGCCGCGGCCGCTCCCACCCGCGAAGAGGTCCACGCCGAGGTCCGGGACACCGGCGAGCGGCCGGAGGCCGAGCGGCGTACCGCGGAGCAGCCGTCCGCGGAGCCGGCGGCCACCGAGTCCGAGGGCCGGAGCCGTTCCCGGCGCAGCCGGGCCACCGCCGCCGAGGCGCGGGCCGAGGAGACCACCGCCGAGACCGGTGAGCGGGCCGAGCGCGGCGAGGGCCGGGGCGGTCGCGACCGCGCCGAGCGTGGCGGTGACCGGGCCGAGCGCGCCGAGCGTGGCGGTGACCGGGCCGAGCGCGGCGAGCGTGCCGAGCGGGGCGAGCGTGCCGAGCGGGGCGAGCGCGGCGACCGCAACGAGCGGGGCGAGCGTGCCGAGCGCGGTGAGCGTGCCGACCGCAACGAGCGGGGCGAGCGTGCCGAGCGCGGTGAGCGTGGCGACCGCAACGAGCGGGGCGAGCGCGGCGACCGTAACGACCGGGGTCAGCGCGCCGAGCGCGACACCGACTCCGACGACGACGGCGAGGGCGGCGGCCGGCGTGGCCGGCGCAGCCGGTTCCGCGACCGGCGGCGGGGCCGTGGTGAGCGCGCCGAGGGCGGCGGCGACGGCGGGCGCGAGCCGCAGGTCAGCGAGGACGACGTGCTCGTCCCGGTGGCCGGCATCATCGACGTGCTCGACAACTACGCCTTCGTGCGGACCACCGGCTACCTGGCCGGCCCGAACGACGTCTACGTCTCGATGTCCCAGATCAAGAAGTACGGCCTGCGGCGCGGTGACGCGATCACCGGTGCGGTGCGCGCGGCGCGGGACGGCGAGCAGCGGCGGGACAAGTACAACCCGCTGGTCCGGCTGGACACCATCAACGGGATGGAGCCCGAGGAGGCCAAGCGCCGGCCGGAGTTCTACAAGCTGACCCCGCTGTACCCGCAGGAGCGGCTGCGGCTGGAGACCGAGCCGCACATCCTCACCACGCGGGTGATCGACCTGGTCATGCCGATCGGCAAGGGCCAGCGGGCGCTCATCGTCTCGCCGCCGAAGGCCGGTAAGACGATGGTGCTGCAGGCGATCGCGAACGCGATCACCCACAACAACCCGGAGTGCCACCTGATGGTGGTGCTGGTCGACGAGCGGCCCGAAGAGGTCACCGACATGCAGCGGTCGGTGAAGGGCGAGGTCATCGCGGCGACGTTCGACCGTCCGCCGCAGGACCACACCACCGTGGCGGAGCTGGCGATCGAGCGGGCGAAGCGGCTGGTCGAGCTGGGCCACGACGTGGTCGTGCTGCTCGACTCGGTGACCCGGCTGGGTCGGTCGTACAACCTGGCGGCGCCGGCCAGTGGCCGGATCATGTCGGGTGGTATCGACTCCACCGCGCTCTACCCGCCGAAGCGCTTCCTCGGCGCGGCCCGCAACATCGAGAACGGCGGCTCGCTGACCATCCTCGCCACCGCGCTGGTGGAGACCGGGTCGATGGCGGACACGGTCATCTTCGAGGAGTTCAAGGGCACCGGTAACGCGGAGCTGAAGCTGGATCGGAAGATCGCCGACAAGCGGACCTTCCCGGCCATCGACATCCACCCGTCCGGTACGCGCAAGGAGGAGATCCTGCTCGCGCCGGAGGAGCTGGCCATCGTCCACAAGCTCCGCAAGGTGCTGCACTCGCTGGACTCGCAGGCGGCCCTGGACCTGCTGCTCGACAAGCTCAAGCAGACCCGGACCAACATCGAGTTCCTGATGCAGATCGCCAAGTCGACGCCGGGGGAGTGAACCTTTCCGGTTGACTGACGAAGGGGCACGGCCGTCCGGCCGTGCCCCTTCGTCGTGCCGGCGTGACTCCGACGGTCCCGGCGGTCCGCCGCCCGCCGGCGGCAAGGAACCCCCCGGCCGGTCCTTTGCTCTGCTTCAACCCACGCAGCGAAAGTCGGTGCCAAGCGTTGCGTGGGTTGAAGCAGTGCAAAGGGGGTCCAACAGGCGTCGCCGGCGGCGGCGACGCGTGCGACAGACGGCGGAGCGCGAAGTTTTCCTTCGCTTCAGCCGGTAGGTATTGAAACTTCTATTCACGGTCCGGTTGACTGTCGTCCATGCGTACCCGCAGACGATCCGCCCGGCTCGCCGGCGTCCTGCTGTTGACGCCGCTGATCACCATGGCCGGCCCCGTGCCGGCGAGCGCCGGGGCGCCCGCCGCCCCGGCCACCGACCACTTCGCCACCGCAGCCGAGGACGCGCCCCGCGCCTCCTCCCACCCTTCGAACTTTGTGACGCTGGCCGGCGACCCGGCCGCGAGCACGGCGACCGCCGCGGTGCCGACCGGCGTCGAGCCGGCCGGCGGCCTGGAGACCGCGAAGACCACCCGCCCGGTCGCGCCGGGTCTGGAGCTCACCTCCTTCGACCGGTACGACGCGGACGGCTGGTTGCGAGCCGACGCGCTCACCGCCGACCTGACCGGCGACGTCACCGTCGACTACGTCAACTCCGGCGTGGTCAGTCGCGCCGAGCCGCTGCGCGGGGCGGTGGACGCCTCCCGCGCGGTCGCCGCGGTCAACGGGGACTTCTTCGACATCAACAACTCCGGCGCGGCCCAGGGCGTCGGCATCCAGGGCGGCAAGCTGGTCCAGTCCGCGGTCAGCGGGCACCGCAACGCCGTGGCGATCACCACCGAGGGGCTCGGCCGGGTGATCGAGGTGAACTTCGACGGCACCGCCACGCTGCCCACCGGGCCGGTGACGCTGACCCAGTTCAACAACATGGTCCAGGCCAACGGCGTCGGCGTGTTCACCGCGCTCTGGGGGTCGTACACCCGGGAGCGCGCGGTCGCCGGAGCCGCTCGGGTCACCGAGGTCGCGGTGGTCGACGGCCGGGTGGCGAGCGTGAGCACGACCGCCGGCAGCGGACCGATCCCGGCCGGCACCACCGTGCTGCTCGGCCGCGAGGCCGGCGCCGACGCGCTCGCCGGGCTGCGCCCCGGCGACCCGGTGGAGGTGGCCTACCAGCCGAAGCCCGCCGACGGCAGCACCCTGCACGCGGCGGTCGGCGGTGGCAACGTGCTGGTCCGCGACGGCGTGGTGCAGAGCATCGCCGACGCGTCGCTGGCGCCGCGGACCGCGGTCGGGTTCTCCGCCGACGGCCGCCGCATGATCATGCTCACCGTGGACGGCCGGCAGGTCGACAGCCGTGGCGTCACGCAGACCGAGATGGGCCGGATGATGGCCGAACTCGGCGCGCACCACGCGCTGAACCTCGACGGCGGCGGCTCGTCCACCCTGCTCGCCCGGGAGCCCGGTGCGGCCACCGTGCAGGTCGCGAACAGCCCCTCGGACGGCACCGAGCGCGCCGTGCCCAACGGCCTCGCCCTCTACGCGCCCAAGGGCAGCGGCCGGCTCACCGGCTACTGGCTGGAGACCGCCAGCGACCCGACCAGCGCGCCGGGCGTCTCTCCGGTGCGCGGCGGCCGCCCCGACCGGGTCTTCCCCGGCCTCACCCGGCGGCTCACCGCCGCCGGCCACGACGAGACGTACGGCCCGGCGGCCGGCACGCCGAAGTGGCGGGCCAACCCGGCGGTGCACGGCATCGTCGACGCCGACGGCCGCTTCCGGGCCGGCCTGCCCGGACGCACCACGGTCACCGCGTGGCGCGACGAGGCCAGCGGCACCCTCGACCTGACCGTGCTCGGGCCGCTGGCCCGGCTCGACTCCACCGTGGAGCGTGTCGGGCTGACCGGCTCGGGCGGCACCGCGCTGTTCGGGGTGGTCGGCTACGACGCCGAGGGCAACACCGCCCCGATCGAGCCCGCCGACCTGCGCCTCGAGTACGACCGCGAGCTGCTGAAGATCACCCCGACCGCGGACGGCAACCTCTCCGTCGCCGCGCTGCGCGACACCGGCTCGGCCCTGGTCACCGTCCACGTCGGCCGGAGCAGCACGGTCGTGCCGGTCACCGTCGGGCTGACCGACGTGCCGGTGGCCACCTTCGACGACGCGGCGTCCTGGCGGTTCAGCCAGGCCCGGGCCAGCGGCGCCGTCGCCCCGGCGCCCGGCCACACCGGCACCGGCCTGCGGATGTCGTACGACTTCAGCCAGTCCACCGGCACCCGGGCCGCGTACGCGGACCCGCCGGCCTGGATCCCGGTCGCCGGCCAGCCGCAGGCGTTCGGCATGTGGATCCACGGCAACGGCACCGGCGAGTGGCCGAGCCTGCACCTGCACGACGCGCAGGACACCCAGCACGTGCTGCGCGGCCCGTACATCACCTGGACCGGCTGGCGGTACGTCGAGTTCACCGTGCCGGCCGGGGTGCAGTACCCGGTGCGGATCCGCCGGTTCTACGTGGCGGAGACCAACGCCGCCGCGCAGTACCGGAGCGAGGTGGTCATCGACGACCTGGTGGCCAAGGTGCCGCCGACGGTCGACGTGCCGGCCGAGGCGCCGCGTACCGACCGGGTGGTGCTGCGCGACGGCACCGTGGACGGCGCGCCGTGGCGGTTCGCGGTGATGTCCGACGCGCAGTTCGTGGCCGCCGACCCGGACAGCGACCTGGTCGCCCAGGCCCGCCGTACGCTGCGCGAGGTCAAGGCGGCCCGGCCGGACTTCCTGGTGATCAACGGCGACTTCGTCGACACCGCGTACCCGGCGGACTTCGCGCTGGCGAAGCGGGTGCTGGACGAGGAACTCGGCGGGGAACTGCCGTACTACTACGTGCCCGGCAACCACGAGATCATGGGCGCCCCGATCAGCAACTTCCGGGCCGTCTTCGGCGACACCGAGCGGACCTTCGACCACAAGGGCACCCGGTTCGTCACGCTGAACTCGTCGACCGGGTCGCTGCGGGGCGGCGGCTTCGACCAGGTGCGGATGCTGCGCGAGGCGCTGGACTCGGCCGCCGGCGACCCGGCCGTCGGCTCGGTGGTCGTGCTGCACCACCACCCGCCGCGCGACCCGAGCCCGGCCAAGGCCAGCCAGCTCGGCGACCGGAAGGAGGCGGCGCTGCTGGAGCAGTGGCTGGCCGACTTCCAGCACCGCACCGGCAAGGGGGCGCTCTTCGTCGGCGGGCACGTCGGCACCTTCCACGCCGACCGGGTCGACGGGGTGCCGTACGTGATCAACGGCAACTCGGGCAAGAACCCGTCCACCCCGGCCGACCAGGGCGGGTTCACCGGCTGGACGGAGTTCGGGGTGGACCCGGTGAGCCTGGCGGAGGCCGACCGGGCCCGCCGTGACCCGCTCGCCGAGGGGCCGCGCTGGGTGGCCGCCGAGACGCACGCGCACGTCGACCAGCTCGCGCTGGCGGCGCCGGCGAGCGTCGAGGTCGGCGCCCCGGCGACCGTCACGGCCACGCTCGCCCAGCCGGGCGGGCGTACGGTGCCGGTGGCCGCGCCGGTGAGCGCGGACTGGTCCGCCTCACCGAACCTGCACGTCGGCTCGGCGGCCGGGCTGAGGCCCTGGCACGTGGCCCGCTTCGACCCGGCCACCGGGCGGCTCACCGCGCTGCGCCCGGGCGCCCAGGTCACCCTCGCCGTCGAGGTCAACGGCGAACGGGCCCAGGCGAGCATCGCCCTGACCGCGGCGACGGCGGCGGAGGCGCCCGCCGCCTGACCGCGCCGGTGGGCTCCCCGCGGACCGCGGGGAGCCCACCGGGGTCAGAAGTCGCCCTCGGCCACCTGGAAGACGGTCAGACCGAGGGCGCGCCACATCCGCACCACCTGCTGGCGGTCGTCGAAGACGCCGACCACCCGGTAGCGGTTCCTGACCTCACGTTCGTAGATCTCCCGCTTGACGACCGAGTCCTTCCGCGAGTCGCCGACGGCCCGCAGGTGCAGGTCCAGGTACGGCACCCCTACGTGCCGCTCCAGCCAGGCCTCGGTGTCGGCCCGGGCCGAGGCGTCCCGGCCGGAGCAGAAGACCACCCCGTAGCCGGCGGCGTTCATCGCCCGCACCGCCGCGATCACCGCCGGGTTGGGTTCGTCCTCGCCCACCCGGGTCATGTCGTACGGGCTGCGCGAGACGTTCAGCGCCACCGTGCCGTCGATGTCCACCAGCACGATCTCCGGCGCCCCGGCCGACGGCTCGTGCACCCGGGCCGGCCGTCCGGTACGGGCCTGCGGCACCGGCAGCGGCAGGGTGCGCCCCACCAGGTAGCGCTCGTGCAGCCGGCGGATCCACTCCTCGCCGACCCGGTCCGCCTCCGGCCGCGCCGCGTCCCGGCGCAGGCACTCCTCCAGCGGCACGTCGGTGAAGTCGTGTACCTCGAACTCGGCCCCGCACCGGGCGGCCAGGTCGGCCAGCTCCCGCAGCGTGCGGGAGCGCAGGTTGGTGTCGTCCACGCAGACGTCGGCCCGGGCCCGCAGCAACGCCTCCACCTGGGCCCGTTGCACGACGGTCACCTGCGCCTCGGCCCACTGGGTGAAGAGCCGCTCGCCGTGCAGCATCCGGCGCAGGTCGTCCCGGTTCACCCGGACCACGGAGGGTTGCAGGGTGCGGGCGAAGGTGGTCTTGCCGGAGGCGGGCAGTCCCCGGGTCGCGATCAGGCGGGCCATCACTCACTCCGTGTCTGCTCGAACGGGCGGTCCGGGAGCCCGCGTCGGCCCGACTGCCGGCCGTGGGCGCCCGCGCGGCCACCGGACGTCGCGTACCCCGGGCGGGGCACGGGCGCGGCGGCGTGTGGGTGAATGCCCCGGCACGCGGCGGGAATGCGGACGGGGAGGCCGGCGTTGTCGATGCCGGACCCGCTGTGCGGCCCGATTGCCGGGTCGGCGTACGCCCATGGCACACTGGTCAATCGGCCACCGGTTCCGGTTCACGCCCGAGCCCGTCGCAGGGTGCGGCGGGCGGTGACGGCGACCCGGCGACCACCGACGAGAGGACCGAGGCGACATGAAGCCCAACATCCACCCGGAGTACGTGACCACCGACGTCACCTGCTCCTGCGGCAACACCTTCACGACCCGCAGCACCGCCAAGGGCGGCTCGATCCACGTCGAGACCTGCAGCGCCTGCCACCCGTTCTACACCGGCAAGCAGCGCGTGCTCGACACCGCCGGTCGGGTCGCGAAGTTCCAGCAGAAGTACGCCAAGGTTCAGGCCAAGAAGGGCAAGTAACCTCTCGTTCGGCGCCCGCGTCCGGTTTCCTGCCGGACGCGGGCGCCGTCCGTATGTCCCCCGGTCCGTCGCGTCGAAGGAGCAACCCCAGCATGAGCAGCGAGCGCCTGGCCGCCCTCCTCGACGAGTACGCCGAGCTGGAGAAGCGGCTGGCCGACCCGGCCATCCACGCCGACCAGGGCACCGCCCGCCGGGTCGGTCGGCGCTACGCCGAACTGGTGCCGCTGCACAAGGCCGCCGGCGAGCTGGAGCAGGCCCGGGCCGACCTGGCCGCCGCCCGCGAGCTGGCCGCCGAGGATCCCGCCTTCGCGACCGAGGCCGAGTCCATCGCGGCGTCCCTGCCGGCGCTGGAGGAGCGCCTCGCCGAGCTGCTGATCCCGCGTGACCCGCACGACGCCAAGGACGTGATCGTCGAGATCAAGGCCGGCGAGGGCGGTGAGGAGTCCGCGCTCTTCGCCGGTGACCTGCTGCGGATGTACACCCGGTACGCCGAGCGGCGCGGCTGGCTGACCGAGGTGATCGACGCCCAGGACTCCGACCTCGGCGGGGTGAAGGACGTCTCGCTGGCGATCAAGACCAAGGGCGTGCCCGAGGGCGGCAACGGGGTCTGGTCGCGGCTGAAGTGGGAGGGCGGCGTGCACCGGGTGCAGCGCGTCCCGGTCACCGAGTCGCAGGGCCGGATCCACACCAGCGCGGCCGGCGTGCTGGTGCTGCCGGAGGCCGAGGACGTCGACGTCACCATCGACCCGAACGAGCTGCGGATCGACGTGTTCCGCTCGTCCGGCCCGGGCGGGCAGTCGGTGAACACCACCGACTCGGCGGTGCGGATCACCCACCTGCCGAGCGGGATCGTGGTCTCCTGCCAGAACGAGAAGTCCCAGTTGCAGAACCGCGAGCAGGCGATGCGGATCCTGCGCGCCCGGCTGCTGGCGGCGGCCCAGGAGCAGGCCGACGCGGCCGCCTCGGACGCC
Organism: Micromonospora sp. R311; assembly: GCF_056780015.1. NCBI lineage: Bacteria > Bacillati > Actinomycetota > Actinomycetes > Micromonosporales > Micromonosporaceae > Micromonospora > Micromonospora sp. R311. Next base: position 30,985 of record NZ_JBSWCE010000002.1, on the reverse strand, counting down.
CGCAAGGCCCAGGTGCGCACCGTGGACCGCTCGGAGCGGATCCGCACCTACAACTTCCCGCAGAACCGGATCACCGACCACCGGATCGGCTACACCGCGTACAACCTCGACCTGGCCCTGGCCGGCGACCTGGACGGCGTGCTGGACGCCCTGGCCGAGGCGGACCGCGCCGCCCGCCTGGCCGGCGACAGCGAACTCACCCGCCGCTGACCGCTCCCGCCCGCCCGGCTCAGGAGGCGCGGGGGCGGGTCTTGGCCCGGAGCATCTCCCGGTCGGCGATCTCGAAGGCGGTGCTCAGCGCGTCGCGCAGCCCGGCGCCCGCGCCGGAGACCTCGGCGAACCCGATGCTCACCCCGACCGGGGTGCCCGGCACCAGCGACTCCCAGTCCTCGGTGCGCACTGCGGCCTCGATCCGGCGGGCCACCTCGGCGGCCTCGGTCATCCCGGTGCCCGGCAGCACCACCACGAACTCGTCGCCGCCGTAGCGGGCCACGAAGTCACCCCGGCGCATCACCCGGTTGATCACCCCGGCGACGCGTTGCAGCACCAGGTCGCCGGAGTGGTGCCCGTGCCGGGTGTTGACCGCCTTGAAGCCGTCCAGGTCGCAGACGCCGATCACCACCTGCTCGCCGCGGGCGACCACGGCGGCGATGTAGCGCTCCAGGCGGCGGCGGTTGGGCAGCCCGGTCAGCGGGTCGGTCAGCGCCTCACCCTCGTAGCGGGCCGCCTCGCGGCGCATCTCCTCGTGGTCGATCCGGGCGGCGATGCCGTCGATGTAGACGTCCCGGAGCCGGTCGTTGCGCTGCGCGGCGAGCCGGAACGCCAGCCGGTCGGCCCGGTGCGCTGCCGCGTGGTCACCGGCCCGGGACAGCGCGATGCTGCGCAGCCGGGCCGGCTCGGCCGCGCCGAGCGTCTCGCTGGAGACCCGGACCGTCTCCAGCCGGCTGACCGCCTCGATCGGCCGGCCCTCGGCGATGGCCAGGCAGACCTGGCCGAGCTCGCGCATGTCGCGGGCGCGGGCGCTGTCCCCGCCGTGGCCGAGCAGCCGGGCCGGGGCGGCGTCGCCGCCCACCTCCAGCCGGTCGCCCAGCGACGCCTGGCGGGCGGCGGCGTAGCCGTAGGCGGCGAGGCTGCTCGGGCGCAGCCGCCCGGCCCGCCCGCTGCGGACGAACCGGCCGAGGTCGGCGGCGACGTCGCGGAGCACCCGCAGGCAACCGTCGCTGTCACCGTTGTGGTCCAGCGCCACCGCGTTGCGCAGCCGGATGCCCGGCGCGGCGAAGGTCTCCTCGGGGATCCCGGCGCCCTGCCCGAGCTGCCGGGCCCGCTCGATGGCGCCGAGGGCGTAGCCGTGGAAGCTGAGGTAGGAGTAGGCCATCGCCAGGTCGTGCCAGCCCCAGGCGGTGTCCCGGTCGGGGTCCTCCACCGCGGTCAGCGCCCGGGCGGCCTTGACCAGGTGGGTGACGCAGCGGTCCAGCGCGCCCTGGTGGTGGGCGGCGAGCGCGGCCAGCGCGTTCAGGTGCCCGTGCAGGTAGGGCTCGGCGAGGTCGCGGACGGCACCGGAGGCCTCCTCGATGGCCCGGGTGAACTCCGCGGTGCGACCGAGATTGATCAGCGCGGAGAGCCGCTGCACGAGCGCGTCGGCCCGGGCGTACGGATCGCTGGTGGTGCGGATGACCCTGTCGACCAGGGTGTACGCCTCGGCGGACCGGCTCGCCTCCTGCAACGCCCGGGACTGCCTCAGGGCGTCAACCTGGTCTGTGACCCGGTCGAGCCAGCCCACCCGCGACCTCCTGTCGGTGTGCGCCCGCACGCACCCGCTCGTGATGTGAACCGCGACGCTTCATGATTATGTCGTGACCACCGTGCCGCAACACCCGTCCGAAGGGACGAACCGGGAGCGCCCGTCCGTGGCGGTGGCCCGGGCGGCCCGCGTCCTGGCCGACGCCGGCATCGAGGCGGCCCGCGCCGAGGCCGAGCTGCTGGCCGCGTACGTGCTGGACGTGCCGCGCGGCCGGCTGGCCCTGGCGGACGGGTTCACCCCGGCCGAGCATGAGCGGTACGCCGCGCTGGTCGCCCGCCGGGCGGACCGGGAGCCGTTGCAGCACCTCACCGGCCGGGCCGCCTTCCGGCACCTGGAGCTGGCCGTCGGCCCCGGCGTGTTCGTGCCCCGGCCGGAGACCGAGCTGCTCGCCGGCTGGGGCGTCGAGCAGGGCGGACGGATGGCCGATCCGCTGGTGGTGGACCTGTGCAGCGGCTCCGGCGCGATCGCGCTCGCGGTGGCCCAGGAGCTGCCGTCGGCCCGGGTGCTGGCGGTGGAGAGCTCGCCGGCGGCGCTGCCCTGGCTGCGCCGCAACGCGGCCGAGCGGGCCGCGGCGGGGGACCGGCCGATCGAGGTCATCGAGGCGGACGTCACCGCGCCGGACCTGCTGGCCGAGCTGGCCGGCCGGGTGGACGTGCTGCTCTGCAACCCGCCGTACGTGCCGGCCGCGGTGGCGGTGCCGCCCGAGGTGGCCCGGCACGATCCGGCGACCGCGGTCTTCGGCGGGCCGGACGGGCTGGCGGTGATCCGCCCGGTGGTGGCCCGGGCGGCGGTGCTGCTGCGGCCGGGCGGGGCGCTCGGAGTCGAGCACGACGACACGCACGGCCGGGTGGTGCCGGAGCTGCTCGCCGCGGACGGCCGGTACGCCGCCGTCGCCGACCATCCGGACCTGGCCGGCCGCCCCCGGTTCGCCACCGCGTCCCGGCGGGCGGACGGTCGGCACCGGTTCGCCGGCGCGGCGTGGCAGACTGGCTCCTCGTGATGCTCTACGACTGCCGGTCGCCCGCCGACCGGGACCGCGGCATCGCTGCGGCCATCGAGGCGGTCAAGAACGGCGAACTGGTCGTCCTGCCGACGGACACGGTCTACGGGATCGGCGCGGACGCGTTCACCCCGTACGCGGTCAAGGCGCTGCTCGACGCCAAGGGCCGGGGCCGGCAGATGCCGCCCCCGGTGCTGATCGGCTCCCGGCAGACCCTCGACGGGCTGGTCCTCTCGCTGCCCCGGGCGGCCCGGGATCTGGTCGAGGCGTTCTGGCCGGGTGCGCTGACCATCGTGGTCGAGCACTCGCCGAGCCTGCAGTGGGACCTCGGGGACAAGACCGGCACGGTGGCGGTGCGGATGCCGCTGCACCCGGTGGCCCTGGAGGTGCTGCGGGAGACCGGCCCGATGGCGGTCTCGTCGGCGAACAAGACCGGCCAGCCGGCCGCGGTCACCGCCGAGGAGGCGCGCGACCAGCTCGGCTACTCGGTGCGCGCGTACCTGGAGGCCGGGCCGTGCCCGGACCCGGTGCCGAGCACGATCGTGGACCTCACCGGCGAGGTGCCGCAGCTCCTGCGGCTGGGCGCCATCCCGCTGGAGAAGCTCCGCGACGTGGTGCCGGACATCGTCGAGAGCCAGGTGGCCTGAGTGCCCCCGTTCACCGTGCTGCACGTCTGCATGGGCAACATCTGCCGGTCGCCGATGGCCGAGCGGCTGCTCGCCCTCGCCGTCCGGGAGCGGCTGTCCCGGCGCGGGCTGGACCCGGCCGGCGCCGAGGAGCTGCTGCACAGCCACAGCGCCGGCACCGGCGGCTGGCACGCGGGCGAGGAGATGAATCCGCCGGCGGCCCGCCAGGTGACCACCCGGGGCGGCAGCGTCGATGGGTTCGCCGCCCGCAAGCTCCGCTCGGACCACATCGACGCGGCCGACCTGGTCCTCACCGCCACCGCCGACCAGCAGGAGTACGTGGTGGCGCTGCGCCCGGACGCCGCCGCGCGCACCTTCGTGCTGGGGGAGTTCGGCCGGCTGCTGGCCGCGGTGGACGCCGCCGCGCTGCCGCCGGCCGAGGCCACCGGCGAGGCGGTGCACGCCCGCGGCGTGGCCCTGGTGGCGGCGGCCGACGCGGCCCGCCAGGGCACCACCCCGCTGCCCACGGACGACCTGGACGACCCGTGGGGCCGGGGCGACCAGTGCTTCAGCCGGGTCGCCGACGAGATCGAGGAGACCGTGCACCCGCTGGCGGCGGCGCTGCTGCCCTGAGCCGGTCGGTCGGCGGCCCGTCGGCATCGCGCGGGCGGCTGCCGGCGTGTCCGTCGGCGCGCGCCGTGTCCGCCTCGCGAATTTCCTGCGGGTTTGCCGAAAGCCGGGGGCGAAAGGGGTGTTTCGGGTCATTCTGAACGGGTCCTAGCGCGATCCGGCTCCTGCGGGGAGAGCTGATGACCCGGGCCCATCTGCACCGACTGCTGACCGTCCTGATCGCCGGCGTGCTGGCCGGACTGGCGCTGGCGGCGGCGGCCCTGCCGGCCGCGCTGGTGTTCGGGGTCGGGTTCTCGGCGCTCGCCGCGCCGTACGCGGAGCTGCCGAACACGCTGCGCACCCCGCCCACCGCCCAGCGGTCGAACCTGTACGCCAACGACGGCACCACCCTGATCACCTCCTTCTACCAGGAGGACCGGGTGGACGTGCCGCTGGCGGAGGTGGCCCCGGTGATGCGCCAGGCGATCGTCGCCGCCGAGGACGAACGGTTCCACGAGCACAGCGGGGTCGACCTGCGCGGTGTGGTCCGGGCCTTCACCGTCAACCGTGGGGCCGGCGAGACCCGGCAGGGCGCCTCCACGCTGACCATGCAGTACGTCCGCAACGTGCTGAGCAGCGATCCCCGGCTCAGCGAGGCGCAGCGCGCCGCGGCCACCGAGGTGACCACCGCGCGCAAGATCCAGGAGATGCGGTACGCGCTGGCGCTGGAGCGGGAGCTGAGCAAGGACGAGATCCTCGCCCGCTACCTGAACATCGCGTACTTCGGCGCCGGGGCGTACGGGGTGGCGGCCGCCAGCAAGCGCTACTTCTCCAAGGCGCCGGTCGACCTCACCCTCGGCGAGGCGGCCCTGCTGGCCGGACTGGTCCGCTCGCCGCACAGCGACGACCCGATCAACGGGGACGCGGACAGCGCGCTGCGCCGCCGGGCGTACGTGCTGGACCGGCTGGTGGAGTCGGGTCAGGTGCCGCCCGCCGAGGCCGCCCGTGCCGCGGCCGAGCCGCTGAAGCTGCGCCCCAGCGAGACGCCGAACGACTGCACGGCGGTGCCCGAGGGGCACAACGACTGGGGCTTCTTCTGCGACTGGTTCACCCGGTGGTGGAACGCCCAGCCGGCGTTCGGCGCGAGCGTGGACGAGCGGCAGCGCACCCTGCGCCGGGGCGGCTTCTCGATCGTCTCCTCGCTCGACCCGGCCGTGCAGCGCGCCACCGTCGAGCAGGTGCGCCGGATCTACCGGGTGGACGACCGCCGGGCGATGCCGACCGCCGTGGTGCAGCCGGGCACCGGCCGGGTCCTCGCGATGGCGGTGAACCGCGTTTACAGCGTCGACGCCAACCCGCCCGGGCAGAAGAACCACCCGAACACGGTCAACCAGCTCGTCGCCGGCGGCGGGGCGATCGAGGGCTACCAGGCCGGCTCGACCTTCAAGCTCTTCGCCCTGCTGGCCGCCCTGGAGTCCGGGCTGCCGCTGCGGACCGAGTTCGACTCGCCGGACCGGTTCGTCACCCGCTACCCGGTCTCCGGCGAGGCGAGCTGCGACGGCTACTGGTGCCCGGAGAACGCCAGCTCGTCGGTGGCGGGCCGGCACGACATGTGGACCGCCTTCGGCGATTCGGTGAACACCTACTTCGCCTGGCTGACCGAGCGGGTCGGCGCGGACCGGGTGGTGGAGATGGCCGAGCGGCTCGGCATCGTGCTGCGGGCCGAGGACGACGCCCGGCTCGCCCGCCACGGCGCCCGCAACTGGGGGCCGTTCACCCTCGGCGTGGCCGCGACCACCCCGCTCGACCTGGCCGGCGCGTACGCCACGGTGGCGGCCGAGGGGACCTGGTGCGCACCGCTGCCGGTCACCTCGATCACCGACGCCGCCGGCCGCCCGATCGAGGCGGCCCGGCCGGACTGCCGCCAGGTGCTCGACACCGACGTGGCCCGCGCGGCGGCGGACGCGGCCCGCTGCCCGGTCGGCGACCAGTCCATGTACAACCGCTGCGACGGCGGCACCGCCAGCCGGCTGCGGGAGCGGGTGGGCCGGCCGGTGGCCGGCAAGACGGGCAGCTCCGAGCGGTACGCGACGGAGACCGTGGTGGCCTTCACCCCGCAGCTGGCGGTGGCCGCGATCGCCACCAACCCGGACGACCCCCGGGACGCGGTGGGCCGGGCGGTGCAGGACCGGATGGTGGTGGCGGTGGGCGAGCTGATGTCGTTCGCCCTGCGCGACGAGCCGGTGCGGGACTTCGTACCGCCGAGCGAGGTGACCGCCTTGCAGGTCACCGGGGCGCGGACCGGGAACTGACCGCACCGGTCAGCTGCTCGGCGCCCCGGGCGATGTTGCGGGCCATCCCGCCGAAGACCACCGCGTGGAACGGGGCCACCCCGCCCCAGTACGCGTGCCCGGTCAGGCCGTGCGGCAGGAAGACGGCCCGCTGGTGGTAGCGGCTGTGCCCGTTGTCGGCCGGCAGCACCCGCATCTCCAGCCAGGCCCGGCCGGGCAGCCGCATCTCGGCGCGCAGCCGCAGCAGCTCGCCGGGGACGATTTCCTCCACCCGCCAGAAGTCCAGCGCCTCGCCGACCTGGAGCCGGTGCGGGTCGCGCCGGCCCCGGCGCAGCCCGACCCCGCCGACCAGCCGGTCCAGCCAGCCCCGGATCGACCAGGCGAGCGGGAAGGAGTACCAGCCGTGCTCCCCGCCGACCCCCTCGATCACCCGCCAGAGCGCCTCCGGTGGCGCGGCCACCGCCCGTTCCCGCACGTCGGTGTACGTCGTGCCGCCGGACCACTTCGGGTCGCTGGGCAGCGGTTCGGCCGGCGCGTCCGGGCCGCTCGCGTTCGACCACCGGGTCTCCACGGCGGCGTCGCGGACCTTGACCAGTGCCAGCTGCACCGCCCGGTCGAAGCCGGTCAGCCCCTCCGGCGGGTCCGGGACGTACCGGGCGATGTCGTGCTCGCGCGCGACCGCCTCGTGCACCAGGCTCTCCACCAGCGGCCGGGCGATCGCGTTCGGCACCGGGGTGATCAGGCCGACCCAGAGCGAGGAGAGCGACGGGGTCAGCGGCCGGACCGGCAGGACCAGCCGCCGGGGCAGCCGGGCCACCCGGGCGTAGCGCTGCATCATGTCCTGGAAGGTGAGCACGTCCGGCCCGCCGATGTCGAAGGCCCGGTTGACCTCCGGCGGCAGGTCCGCGCAACCGACCAGGTAGCGCAGCACGTCGCGGACCGCGATCGGCTGGATCCGGTTGCGCACCCAGCGCGGGGTGACCATCACCGGCAGCCGCTCGGTCAGGTGGCGCAGCATCTCGAACGACGCCGACCCGGAGCCGATGATCACCGCGGCCCGCAGCACCGCGGTCGGCACCCCGCTGTCCAGCAGGATCCGCCCCACCTCGGCGCGGGAGCGCAGGTGCGCCGAGGGGACCGAGCGGTCGGCGGCCGGCTCCGGGCCGCCCAGGTAGACGATCCGGCGCACCCCCGCGGCGCGGGCCGCCGTCGCGAAGTTCTCCGCGGCCTCCCGGTCGGCCGCTTCGAAACCGGCCTGGCCGAGCGAGTGCACCAGGTAGTACGCGACCTCCACGCCGGCGAACGCGGCCGGCAGCGTCTCCGGCTTGCGCAGGTCGCCCTCGGCGATCTCGACCCGGCTCGCCCACGGCACGTCGCGCAGCCGGCCGGCCTTGCGGGCCAGGCAGCGTACGGCGTGCCCGTCGGTCAGCAGCCGGGGCACGAGGCGCCCGCCGATGTAACCCGTCGCTCCGGTGACCAGGCATCTCACGGCTTCCAGTCTGCGGCCCAATAGACTCTGGCGCTGTGGACACCGCGAGGAGCACCTTTTGGGGGCCGGATTTCGACCAGCTCCGGGCCACCGACCCGGAGATCGCCGGGGTGGTGCTCGGTGAGCTGGACCGGCTCCGTGGCGGCCTCCAGCTGATCGCCAGCGAGAACCTCACCTCGCCGGCCGTGCTGGCCGCGCTCGGCTCGACGCTCACCAACAAGTACGCCGAGGGCTACCCGGGCCGGCGCTACTACGGCGGCTGCGCCGAGGTGGACCGGGCCGAGGAGATCGGCATCGCCCGGGCCAAGGACCTCTTCGGCGCGGAGCACGCCAACCTCCAGCCGCACTCCGGGGCGAGCGCCAACCTGGCCGCGTACGCGGCACTGGTGCAGCCGGGCGACACGGTGCTCGCCATGGACCTGCCGCACGGCGGGCACCTGACCCACGGCAGCCGGGTGAACTTCTCCGGCAAGTGGTTCGCCACGGTCGGGTACACCGTCCGGCGGGACACCGAGCTGATCGACTACGACGAGGTGCGGGACCTCGCCCTGGCGCACCGGCCCAAGATGATCATCTGTGGGGCGACCGCCTACCCGCGGCTGATCGACTTCGCCCGGTTCCGCGAGATCGCCGACGAGGTCGGCGCGTACCTCATGGTGGACGCCGCGCACTTCATCGGCCTGGTCGCCGGCCGGGCCATCCCCTCCCCGGTGCCGTACGCCGACGTGGTCTGCTGCACCACCCACAAGGTGCTGCGCGGGCCGCGCGGCGGCATGATCCTGTGCCGGGAGTCGCTGGCCCAGCGGATCGACAAGGCGGTCTTCCCGTTCACCCAGGGCGGCCCGCTGATGCACGCCGTCGCGGCCAAGGCCGTCGCGCTGCGCGAGGCCGCCCAGCCCGGGTTCCAGACGTACGCGGCCCAGGTGGTGGCCAACGCGCAGGCGCTGGCCGGCGGCCTGGCCGCCGAGGGCATGCGCCCGGTCTCCGGGGGCACCGACACCCATCTCGCCCTGATCGACCTGACCGGGGTGGGGGTGACCGGCGCGGACGCCGAGGCGCGCTGCGACGCGGCCGGCGTCACGCTGAACAAGAACGCCATCCCGTACGACCCGCAGAAGCCGATGGTGGCCTCCGGCATCCGGGTCGGCACGCCCAGCGTCACCACCCAGGGCATGCGGGAGGGGGAGATGCGCCGGATCGCCGGGCTGATCGCGCGGGCGGTGCGCACCGACCCGGCCGCCCCGGGCGGGGCCGACGCGCTGGCCGGGATCGCCTCCGAGGTGACCGAGCTGGTCACCGCCTTCCCGGCGTACCCCCGTGGCTGAGCCCGGGGTGCGCGAGCCGGCGCCGACCGCGTCGGCCGACCGGCGGTGGCGGTTGCGTCACCTGCCGGTGCTGCTGGCCGCGAGTGCCCTGCTGACCGCGCTGGCCGCGCTGGCCGGCGCGGTCACCGGCGGCACCCCGGCGGCGCTCGGCGCGGCGGCCGGGGTGGGCGTCACGGTGGCCAGCTACACGCTGACCACCCTGGTGCTGGCCTGGGCCGACTCGGTGAACCCGCAGCTCGTGCTCCCCTTCGGACTCGGCCTCTACGCGGCCAAGTTCACCCTCCTGGGGGTGGTGATGGTGGCCGTGGCGTCCACCGGCTGGCCCGGCCTGATCCCGCTCTGCCTGGGCATCGCCGCCGGGGTGGTGGTCTGGACCGGCGTGCACATCTGGTGGCTCACCGCCGTGCACGTGCGCGGGGCCCGCTGACCGCGGGAATCCCACACCTCGGGCGGCGCGGAAATGTGTCCGCCATCGGTCATTCTCAGGTCGCTCGAAGGGGAGTAGCGTGCCCACAGATGCGCCTGCCCGCCCGAGGCCCACACAACCACGGTTGTGCGGGGGGTGAGGCACAGCCTCGTCTTCCCGACTGATATCGTTCGCCCCGTCATGGCTGGTGACCAAACCCCCCGACCCAGCGGCGACCGGGACGATGTTCCGTCCGGCGCCGGCCAGGGTTGGACCGCGCTCAGCTACCTGATCGCGGGCATGCTCGTGTGGGGCTTCATCGGCTGGCTGGTCGACCAGTGGCTCGACTCCGGGGGCGTCGCCACCGGGATCGGCGTCGTGCTCGGCATGGCCGGGGGGATCGTCCTGGTCATCCGCAAGCTCGGCACGCCTACTTAGGAAGGGACGCGGTGTTCGGACAGGCGAACGTCCTGGCACAGGGCGAGGCAGCATTCCCACCCAGCGTGGAGGACTTCTACCTGCCCAGCATCCTCCCCTGGGGTGCGGAGAACTCCTACTGGTTCACCAAGATCACGGCGATGGTCTGGCTGGCCGTCGGCATCCTGATCATCTTCTTCCTGGCCAGCTACCGGAAGCCGCAGCTGGTGCCGACGAAGAAGCAGTGGTTCGCCGAGTCGATCTACGGCTTCGTGCGCAACAACATCGCGGTCGACATGATCGGGCACGCGGGGGTGCGGTTCGCGCCGTACTTCACCACGCTGTTCTGCTTCATCCTGCTGACCAACTTCTTCGCCATCCTGCCGGGCTTGCAGATCTCGCCGAACTCGCACATCGCCTTCCCGGCGATCCTCGCGGTGATCAGCTACGTGCTCTTCATCTACGCGGGCATCCGGCACCACGGTGCCGGCAAGTTCTTCAAGAACTCCCTCATCCCGCCGGCGCCCTGGTACATCCTGCCGCTGCTGATCCCGATCGAGTTCTTCTCGACCTTCCTCGTCCGGCCGTTCTCGCTGGCCGTCCGTCTCTTCGCGAACATGTTCGCCGGCCACATGCTCCTGCTGGTCTTCACGCTCGGCGGCTTCGCGATGCTCAACGCCAACGCCTGGCTGGCGCCGGTCTCGGTGCTGTCCTGGGTGATGACCATCGCGCTCACCTTCCTCGAGTTCCTGGTGATCGTCCTGCAGGCCTACGTCTTCACCGTGCTCACGGCCAGCTACGTACAGGGCGCGCTCGCCGAGGAACACTGACGCACTTCGCACCAACCGTTGTCGTCCCGCGTGACCGTCACGCGTGATAACCAGGAGGAACCCACTAATGGACATCTACGCCGCGGTAGAGGGCAGCACCGCCGCCATCGGCTACGGTCTCGCGGCCATCGGCCCGGGCATCGGTGTCGGCCTGGTCTTCGCCGCCTACATCCAGTCGACGGCCCGCCAGCCGGAGTCGTCCCGGATGACCCTGCCGTACGTCTGGATCGGCTTCGCCGTCATCGAGGCGCTCGCGCTGCTGGGCATCGCCTTCGGCTTCATCTGGGCTGGCAACTGATCCCGCCCTTCGACCGGGAGGTTTCCCATGTTCCTGCTCGCCGCTGAGGGTGGTGAGTCGACCCACAACCCGATCGTCCCGCTCTGGCAGGAGCTCGTGGTTGGCACGGTCGCCTTCGCCGTGCTCTGCTTCGTGCTGATGAAGTTCGTCTTCCCTCGCATGGAGCAGACGTTCCAGGCTCGGGTCGACGCGATCGAGGGCGGCATCAAGCGGGCCGAGGCCGCCCAGGCCGAGGCCAACCAGCTCCTCGAGCAGTACCGCGCGCAGCTCGCCGAGGCGCGCACCGACGCCGCCAAGATCCGGGACGACGCCCGGGCCGACGCCGAGGGCATCCGGCAGGACATCCTCGCCAAGGCGCGGGAGGAGTCCGACCGGATCATCGCGGCCGGCAAGGAGCAGCTCGCCGCCGAGCGGGCCACCATCGTGCGCGAGCTGCGCACCGAGGTCGGCACGATCGCGGTCGACCTGGCCAGCAAGATCGTCGGTGAGTCGCTCGCCGACGAGGCGCGTCGCAAGGGCACCGTGGACCGGTTCCTGAGCGGTCTCGAGAGCGCGGGGGCCCGCTGATGCAGGCCGCCAGCCGGGAGTCGTACCAGGCCGCGGCGGAGCACCTGGAGACGTACGTCCGCGGCGCGGAGCCGCTGGCGGTGGCCAACGCCGCCGCCGGCATCCTCTCCGTCGCCGCCCTGCTGCGGCGCGAGCCGCGGCTGCGCCGGGCGCTCTCCGAGCCGGCACGGTCCGGCGCGGACCGGGCCGGCCTGCTCGGCGACATGCTGCGCGGCAAGATCGACGCGGAGGCGCTGGACCTGCTCGCCACGCTGGTTTCCGGCCGGTGGTCGGCGCCGTCGGAACTGCTCGACGGCGCCGAGCGGCTCGGCGTGGAGGCGCTGCTCGCCAGCGCCGACTCGGCCGGCGACCTCGGGGAGGTCGAGGACGAGTTGTTCCGCTTCGGTCAGGTGGTCGCCGGTCAGTCGGCGCTCTCCAACGCGCTGGCCGACCCGGTGGCTCCGATCGAGCGGCGGGCCGCCCTGGCCCGTGAACTGCTCGCCGGCAAGGCCCACCCGGTCACCGTCCGCCTCGTCGAGGCGGCGCTGGGCGGGTTCGGGGGACGCTCCTTCACCGGGGCGCTCACCCGGCTGGTCGAGCTCGCCGCCGACCGGCGGGACCGGCAGGTGGCGTACGTGACCGTCGCGGCCCTGTTGAGTGACGAGGAGGAGCGCCGACTGGGCGCCAGCCTCTCCGCGATATACGGTCGGGAGGTATCCGTCAAGCAGACGGTGAACCCCGAAGTTCTCGGTGGCGTGAGCGTGCGGGTCGGCTCCGACCTGTACGACGGCACCGTCCTGCGCCGCCTCAACGAGAGCCGCAACGCGCTCGCGAAGCGCTGACCGGCACAGCCGCCCAGCGCCCTGAATAGACGCCATTCGGACCGGTCGGTACTAGGTATCCCGGGCCCCTGATACTTAAGGAAGCAGAGGATGGCCGAGCTGACCATCTCGACGGAGGAGATCCGCGGCGCCCTGGAGCGCTACGTCTCCTCCTACACGTCCGACGTCTCCCGCGAGGAGGTCGGCACCGTCGCCGACACCGGCGACGGCATCGCCCACGTCGAGGGCCTCCCCTCGACCAAGACCAACGAGCTGCTGGAGTTCGAGGACGGCACGCTCGGCGTGGCGCTGAACCTCGACGTCCGGGACATCGGCGTCGTCGTTCTCGGTGACTCCGCCAAGCTCGAGGAGGGGCAACGCGTCAAGCGCACCGACCGGGTGCTCTCCGTGCCGGTCGGCGACGCCTTCCTCGGCCGCGTGGTGAACGCGCTCGGCCAGCCGATCGACGGCCTGGGCGACATCGCTGACGAGGGCTACCGCGAGCTGGAGCTGCAGGCTCCGAACGTGATGGCCCGGCAGTCGGTGTTCGAGCCGCTGCAGACCGGCATCAAGGCCATCGACGCCATGACGCCGATCGGCCGTGGCCAGCGGCAGCTGATCATCGGTGACCGGAAGACCGGCAAGACCACGGTCGCTCTGGACGCCATCCTCAACCAGCGGGAGAACTGGCGCTCCGGCGACCCGAAGAAGCAGGTCCGCTGCATCTACGTCGCCATCGGCCAGAAGGCCTCCACGATCGCCTCGATCAAGGGCCAGCTGGAAGAGGCGGGCGCGATGGAGTACACCACCATCGTGGCTTCCCCGGCGTCGGACCCGGCCGGCTTCAAGTACATCGCCCCCTACACCGGCTCGTCCATCGGGCAGCACTGGATGTACGGCGGCAAGCACGTCCTGATCGTCTTCGACGACCTGAGCAAGCAGGCCGAGGCGTACCGCGCCGTGTCGCTGCTGCTGCGTCGCCCGCCGGGCCGCGAAGCCTACCCGGGTGACGTCTTCTACCTGCACTCCCGGCTGCTGGAGCGCTGCGCGAAGCTCTCCGACGAGCTGGGCGGCGGGTCGATGACCGGTCTGCCGATCATCGAGACGAAGGCCAACGACATCTCGGCCTTCATCCCGACCAACGTCATCTCGATCACCGACGGCCAGATCTTCCTCGAGACCGACCTGTTCAACCAGGGCGTCCGGCCGGCCATCAACGTCGGCACCTCGGTCTCCCGGGTCGGTGGCGCCGCGCAGGTGAAGCCGATGAAGAAGGTCGCCGGCTCGCTGCGGCTGAACCTGGCCCAGTACCGCGAGCTGGAGGCGTTCGCCGCCTTCGCCTCGGACCTGGACAAGGCGTCCCGCGCCCAGCTGGAGCGCGGCTCCCGCCTGGTCGAGCTGCTGAAGCAGCCGAACTACTCGCCGTACCCGGTGCAGGAGCAGGTCGTCTCGGTCTGGGCGGGCACCGAGGGCAAGCTGGACGACATCCCGGTGGGTGAGATCCGGCGGTTCGAGTCGGAGTTCCTGCAGTACCTGCGGCACAAGCACGAGGGCGTCCTCGCGGCCATCGCCGACAACAAGTGGGACGACGACATCATCGGCTCGCTGGACGCCGCCATCACGGAGTTCAAGCAGCTCTTCCTCGGCAAGGAGGAGGAGCGCCGGATCAACGAGGCGCCGGCCGCGCCGCTCGAGGGCGAGGAGAACCGCGAGACGGTGACCCGCTTCCGCGACGGCACGACCGACCGCCCGGTCGAGAACCAGTAAGGGCTGATTCATGGCGGCCCAGGTACGCGTTCTTCGTCAACGGATCCGCTCGGCGAAGTCGATGAAGAAGATCACCAAGGCGATGGAGCTCGTGGCGACGAGCCGGATCGCCAAGGCCCAGGCCCGGGTGGAGGCGTCCCTGCCGTACGCCCAGGCCATCACCAACGTGCTCACGGCGCTGGCGTCCAACGCGCGGATCGACCACCCGCTGCTGACCCCGCGTCCGCGGGTGCGGCGGGCCGGCGTCCTGCTGGTCACCAGTGACCGGGGCCTGGCCGGCGGCTACAGCACCAACGCGATCAAGACCGCCGAGTCGCTGATCGCCCGGCTGAAGGCCGACGGCAAGGAGCCGGTGCTCTACGTCATCGGGCGCAAGGGCGTCACGTTCTACCGGTTCCGCAACCGGCCGATCGAGGCGAACTGGACCGGCTTCAGCGAGCAGCCGTCGTTCGCCGACGCCCGCGAGGTGGGCGAGACGCTGATCAAGGCGTTCTCGGCCGGCGCGGACGACGTCGACGGCGGCACCGGGCCGGACGGGGTGCTCGGGATCGACGAGCTGCACATCGTCTACACCGAGTTCAAGTCCCTGATGACCCAGACCCCGGTCGCGAAGATCATCGGCCCGATGCAGGTCGAGGACCGCCCGCGGTCCGAGGGCCTGCTCCCGGCGTACGAGTTCGAGCCGGAGGCGGACGCGCTGCTCGACGCGCTGCTGCCGAGGTACATCAACACGCGGATCTACGCGGCGTTGATCGAGTCTGCGGCGAGCGAGTCGGCGGCCCGGCGGCGGGCGATGAAGAGCGCCACCGACAACGCCGAAGAGATGATCGAGAAGTACACGCGCGAGATGAACACGGCCCGCCAGGCCGGGATCACCCAGGAGATCAGCGAGATCGTCGGCGGCGCGAACGCGCTGGCCGCGTCGGGAAGTGAAGTGTGATGACTGCCCCAGTAGAGACCAAGACGGCCACCGGTCGCGTGGTCCGGGTCATCGGCCCGGTCGTCGACGCCGAGTTCCCGCGCGACGCCATGCCGGCCCTGTTCAACGCCCTGAACGTCGACGTGAACCTGTCCGGCGGCGAGAAGACGCTGACCCTGGAGGTCGCCCAGCACCTGGGTGACAACATGGTCCGCGCGATCTCGATGCAGCCGACGGACGGCCTGGTCCGCGGCGCGGAGGTGCGTGACCGCGGCGAGCCGATCACCGTGCCGGTGGGCGACGCGGTCAAGGGTCACGTGTTCAACGCGATCGGCGAGTGCCTCAACCTCACCGAGGGCGAGACCATCCAGGCCGACGACCGGTGGGGCATCCACCGCAAGGCCCCGGCCTTCGCCGACCTGGAGCCGAAGACCGAGATGCTGGAGACCGGCATCAAGGTCATCGACCTGCTCGCCCCGTACGTCAAGGGCGGCAAGATCGGCCTGTTCGGCGGCGCCGGCGTGGGCAAGACGGTGCTCATCCAGGAGATGATCACCCGCGTGGCCCGCAACTTCGGTGGTACGTCGGTCTTCGCCGGCGTGGGGGAGCGGACCCGTGAGGGCAACGACCTCATCGCCGAGATGACCGAGTCCGGCGTCATCGACAAGACCGCGCTGGTCTACGGCCAGATGGACGAGCCGCCGGGCACCCGGCTCCGGGTCGCCCTCTCCGCGCTGACCATGGCGGAGTACTTCCGGGACGTGAAGAAGCAGGAGGTGCTGCTCTTCATCGACAACATCTTCCGCTTCACCCAGGCCGGCTCCGAGGTCTCCACCCTGCTCGGCCGGATGCCGAGCGCGGTGGGCTACCAGCCGACCCTGGCCGACGAGATGGGCGAGCTCCAGGAGCGGATCACCTCCGTCCGGGGCCAGGCCATCACCTCGATGCAGGCGATCTACGTGCCGGCGGACGACTACACCGACCCCGCCCCGGCCACCACGTTCGCCCACCTCGACGCGACCACCAACCTGGAGCGGTCGATCTCCGACAAGGGCATCTACCCGGCCGTGGACCCGCTGGCGTCCTCGTCCCGGATCCTCGCCCCGGAGTTCGTCGGCCAGGAGCACTTCCAGGTCGCCACCGAGGTGAAGCGGATCCTGCAGCGCTACAAGGACCTGCAGGACATCATCGCCATCCTCGGCATCGAGGAGCTCTCGGAGGAGGACAAGGTCACGGTCGGCCGGGCCCGCCGGATCGAGCGCTTCCTCTCGCAGAACACCTACGCGGCCGAGCAGTTCACCGGCGTGCCGGGCTCGACGGTCCCGATCAAGGAGACCATCGAGGCGTTCCGCAAGATCAGCGAGGGCGAGTACGACCACTTCCCCGAGCAGGCCTTCTTCATGTGCGGTGGTCTGGAGGACCTGGAGCGCAAGGCGAAGGAACTGATGGCGGAGGGCTGAGCCGCCCCGAACGTCACACAAAAGGTCGCCCCGGCAACGCCGGGGCGACCTTTTGTTCATCTTCACGCCCTACCATTGCCGCTGGCCGGTTTCCTGTGGTCGGCGATCACGCCGGGTGCGAGGTACCGTCGATCCGCGCGCTCAGCCCCCGATGAGCGCTGATCCTTGCAACCATTCGGCTGCGCGCGCCCGTCTCCTGATCGTGGGCGTGACGAACGGAGATGCTCGTGGGTAAGGCCGGCAAGGTCGGCAAGCGGCCGTCCATGTGGTCGGGCGTGCCCCGGTGGGCCCGGGCCAGCACGGTGTTCGGCGCCGTGCTGATGCTGCTCAGCGGGGTGGTCCTGGTCGGCATGGAGGCGCTGATGGCCCGCTACGAGGGTGCGGTGGGCAAGGCCGACCTCTTCGGCGACCAGGCCGCCGGCGCGAAGGAGCGCAAGAGCGACATCAAGGGCCCGCTGAACATCCTGCTGGTCGGCATCGACCCCCGCAACCCGGAGACGCCCCCGCTGGCCGACTCGATCATGGTGCTGCACGTGCCCGCCTCGATGGACCGGGCCTACCTCTTCTCGCTGCCGCGCGACCTCCTCGTGGAGATCCCGCAGTTCACCAAGGCCAACTTCAACGGCGGCACCGACAAGCTCAACGCGGCGATGTCGTACGGCAGCCGGGTGCCGGGCAAGAACCCCGACGCCGCCCGCGGCTTCGAACTGCTCGCGGAGACCGTGCAGGACGTGACCGGGATCAAGCGTTTCGACGCCGGCGCGATCATCAACTTCACCGGCTTCCAGAAGATCGTCGACGCGATGGGTGGCGTCGACATGTACATCGAGCGCGACGTGCGCTCGGAGCACCGGAAGCCGGACGGCACGCACCGCGAGGGCAACCCGAACGGCGAGGGCTACATCGGGCCGCAGGCGGAATACAAGAAGGGCAACCAGCACCTCAAGGGCTGGCAGGCGCTGGACTACGTCCGCCAGCGCTACCCGAAGAACGGCGTCCCGGACGGCGACTACGGCCGGCAGCGCCACCAGCAGCAGTTCGTCAAGGCCATGGTGGGCCAGGCGTTCAGTGCCGACGTGGTGACCAACCCGCTCAAGCTGGACAAGGTGCTCCGCGCCGCCGGGCAGTCGCTGATCTTCAGCGGCCGGGGCCACAGCGTCGTCGACTTCGGGCTCGCGCTCAAGAACATCCGCCCGGACACGATCCAGATGGTCAAGCTGCCCGGCGGCGGGGTGATCGAGAACGGCAAGTACCGCGGCGAGCGCTTCAAGCCCGAGGTGGACGACTTCTTCACCGCCCTGCACAAGGAGCAGCTGGACGCGTTCCTGCTCGAGCACCCGGGCTTCCAGAACAAGACCAAGTAGGGCGTGGCGTAGCTCTCGCCACCCGCCTTGGGGGCGGCTCGGCCGCGGGACTAGACTTTCGGCAATCCGCCGCCGCAGCAAGGAGACAGCGTGGCACAGCAGCTTCACGTCGAGCTCGTAGCCGTCGAGGAGAAGGTCTGGTCCGGCGAGGCCGAGATGGTCGTCGCCCGGACGACCGAGGGTGAGCTGGGTGTGCTGCCGGGGCACGCGCCGCTGCTCGGCCAGCTCGCCGAGCCGGGCCAGGTACGCATCAAGCTCGCCGGCGGCGAGCAGGTCGCCTACGAGGTGGCCGGCGGCTTCCTGTCGGTCAGCGCCGAGGGCGTGACCGTCCTGGCCGAGAGCGCCACCCCGGTCTCCGCCGCGCAGAGCCGCTGACCGCACCGCCGATGGAGATCGTCGAAGGGATCGGAATCGGCATCGCCGTCATTCTCGGCGCGCTGTTGATCCTCTTCGTCCGGCGAGCCCTGGTCACCCGCAGCGGTGGCATCATCCGGCTCAGCGTCCGGGTCTCCACCATGCTCGACGGCCGCGGCTGGTCGCCCGGCTTCGGGCGGTTCGTCGGCGACGAGCTCCGCTGGTACCGGATGTTCAGCTTCGCGCTGCGACCCAAACGGGTGCTCTCCCGCAAGGGGCTCGCGGTGGAGCGGCGCCGGCTCCCCGAGGGGCAGGAGCGGCTCTCCATGCCCGCCGACTGGGTCATCCTCCGGTGCACCAGTCACCACGCACCGGTCGAGATCGCCATGGCGCGATCCACGGTCACCGGATTCCTCTCCTGGCTCGAGGCCGCCCCGCCCGGGGCGGTCTCGCCACGTCTGGCCTCCCAGGACTGGCCCGCGGCCTGACCCGGGCCACCCCTGAGATTTCTTCTCCCCACGCCGGCCGGCCGGCGGTTTCCCGACGAGAGCGACCCCGACGGTGTTTCCGGGGAGCCCGCTCGCGGAGGGATCAAGCCTGACCGCCCGGAGTGAGTGGGCTCCCCGGAAACACCCCACCGCAAGCCCTCCGGCGCCTCAGTCGGCCGCCACCAGTTCGACCTCGTACCCCTGGTTGTCGGTGAGGTAGCCGGCGTAGGCCTGCGGGCCGCCGGCGTGCGGGTGCCGGTCCGGGAAGAGCAGCGTCCAGCCGTACGCCGGCGCGGCCGCCACCAGCCGGTCCACGGCGGCCGGCGGGCCGGCGTGGAAGGCCAGGTGGTTGAGGCCGGGGGCGAGCCGGTCGTGCCGCCGCCCGGAGAGCGCGGGGGACTCCTCCAGGACCAGGTAGGTCGAGCCGAGCCGCCAGGAGCTGCCGGCCGGCCACTCCTGGAACGGCGTCCAGCCCAGCTCACCGAGGAGCCAACCCCAGCTGTGGCGGGCGGCGGCCAGGTCGGGCACCCAGACCTCGACGTGGTGCAACGTGCCCACGCCGGGCGTCGGCGGTCGCGCGGTCAGCGGTCACCGCCGGGAACCCATAGCACATCTCCGTCCGGATTTGCCGTTCTTGCCAGGATAAAGAGCAAATCGGAGAGCCGGTTGAGATACTTTGCCGGAAGAGGGCTGGTCCGGTCGGGGTCGTGGCCGACCAGGGCCCACGCCGCACGCTCGGCGCGTCGGGCGGTCGTCCGCGCCACGTGCAGCAGCGCCGCGCCCGCGGTGCCGCCGGGGAGGATGAAGGAGTCCAGCTTGCGCAGGCGTGCGTTGTACTCGTCGCACCAGCCCTCGAGGCGCTCCACGTACTCCTCGGTCACCCGCAGCGGCGGGTACTTCGGATCCGGCTCGACCGGGGTGGCCAGGTCGGCGCCCACGTCGAACAGGTCGTTCTGGATGGACCCGAGCACCGCCCGCAACTCCTCGTCGAGCTGGCCGAGGGCCAGCGCGACGCCGATCGCCGCGTTGCACTCGTCGACGTCCGCGTACGCGGCGATCCGGGGATCGGTCTTCGGCACCTGCTCGTTGTTGCTCAGCCTGGTCATGCCGGCGTCGCCGGCCTTGGTGTAGATGCGCGTGAGGTGGACGGCCATGACGCACAGCCTACGGATACCGGACCTGACGATCCCGGCGCGGCCGGACACGGCCGCCGGGTGGCCGGCCGCGTTCGGCCCCGGCGGCGCGGGCGCCCCGGCGGTTAACGACGTCGACGTGATCCGGGTGCCCGGTGACGCCCGGCTGGCCGGCACCGTGCACGTGGTGGGCGCCAAGAACTCGGCGCTGAAGCTGATGGCGGCGGCCCTGCTCGCGCCCGGCCCCAGCGTGATCACCAACGTGCCCCGGATCACCGACATCGCGATCATGGGGGAGGTGCTCCGCCGGCTCGGCTGCACGGTGAGCTTCGACGCCGACGACCCGGTCGACCCGATGGTGGCGCGGGGCGGGGTGGCCCGCTCCCGGTCGGTCACCATCGACGTGCCCGAGCAACCGGGCGCGGAGGCCGACTACGACCTGGTCCGCCGGCTGCGCGCGTCGATCTGCGTGCTCGGTCCGCTGCTCGCCCGGCGCGGGTACGTGCGGGTCGCCCATCCGGGCGGCGACGCGATCGGCTCCCGCGGCCTGGACATGCACATCTCCGGGCTGACCCGGATGGGCGCCGAGATCTCCGGCGAACACGGCTTCGTGATCGCCGCCGCGCCGCGCGGCCTGCACGGGGCCGACATCGTGCTGGACTTCCCCAGCGTCGGGGCGACCGAGAACCTGGTGATGGCGGCGGTGCTGGCCCGCGGGGCGAGCGTGATCGACAACGCCGCGCGGGAACCGGAGATCGTCGACATCTGCACCATGCTCAACCAGATGGGCGCCCGGATCACCGGGGCCGGCACCTCGACCCTGCGCATCGAGGGCGTGCCCGACCTGCGGCCGGTGCGGCACGCCACGGTCGGGGACCGGATCGTCGCCGGCACCTGGGCCTTCGGCGCGGCGATGACCCGGGGCGACGTGACGGTGACCGGGGTGGACCCGACGTTCCTGGAGGTCGCGCTGGACAAAGTGGTGTCGGCCGGCGGCCTGGTGGAGACGCGGTCGGGCGCCTTCCGGATCCGGATGGACGACCGGCCCACCGCGGTGGACGTGGTGACCCTGCCCTACCCCGGCTTCGCCACCGACCTGCTGCCGATGGCGATCGGGCTGGCGGCGGTCAGCGACGGCGCCTCGCTGATCACCGAGAACATCTTCGACGGCCGGTTCATGTTCGCCAACGAGATGATGCGGCTCGGCGCGGACATCAAGACCGACGGGCACCATGCCGTGGTCCGTGGCCGGGAGCGGCTCTCCGGCGCCCCGGTACGCGCCACCGACATCCGGGCCGGCGCCGGGCTGATCATCGCCGGCCTCTGCGCGGACGGGGTCACCGAGGTCTCCCACGTGCACCACGTGGATCGCGGCTACCCGGACTTCGTGGCCGACCTGCGGGCGCTCGGCGTCGAGGTGGAGCGGGGCACCGCCCCGGAGGAGCCGGCGGTCGCCATCTGAGGGCCTTAGCAGTCGTTCAGGCTCGCCGACTAGGGTGCTGACAGACACTCATTCAGGCGAGGGAGTAAGCAGATGGCGGGTCGACTCGCGGTCGTCGGGGCCGGGCTGATGGGCTCGGGAATCGCCCAGGTGGCGGCGCAGGCGGGCTGGCAGGTGACGCTGCGGGACCTGGACGACGCGGCCACCCGGCGCGGGCTGGACGGCATCCGGAAGTCGCTGGAGAAGTTCGCCGAGAAGGGCAAGATCGAGGCGTCGGACGTCGAGGCGGCGCTCGGCCGGATCACCCCGACCACCGACCTGGAGGCGGTCGCGGACGCGGACATCGTGGTCGAGGCGGTCTTCGAGCGACTGGACGTCAAGCACGAGGTGTTCCGGGCGCTGGACAAGATCTGCAAGTCGGACGCGGTGCTGGCCACCAACACCTCGGCCATCCCGGTGACCCAGATCGCCGCGGTCACCGAGCGCCCCGAGGCCGTGGTCGGTACGCACTTCTTCTCGCCGGTGCCGATGATGAAGCTCTGCGAGCTGGTCCGCGGCTACAAGACCAGCGACGAGACGCTGGCCACCGTGAAGGCGTTCGCCGAGGAGATCGGCAAGACGGTGGTCGTGGTGAACCGGGACATCGCCGGCTTCGTCACCACCCGGCTGATCGCCGCGCTGGTGGTCGAGGCGGTCAAGCTGGTCGAGTCCGGCGTGGTCTCGGCGGAGGACCTGGACACCGCGTGCCGGCTCGGCTTCGGCCACGCCATGGGCCCGCTGGCCACCACCGACCTGACCGGCGTGGACGTGCTGCTGCACGCCTCGAAGAACATCTACACCGACACCGCCGACGAGAAGTTCTTCCCGCCGGAGCTGCTCCAGCGCATGGTCACCGCCGGCGACCTGGGCCGCAAGACCGGCAAGGGCTTCTACACGTACTGACGGGCGTCCGCGTTCGCCGGCCGCTCAGCGGACCGCCCCCGCCGGCGCGGGGGCGGTCCGCCGCAGGCCGGCGGTGAGCGCGAGCGTGGCCGCCAGCGCCGCCCCGGCGAGCAGCGCGACGGCCCGGTTCGCCGGGACCAGGTCCGCGACCGTGCCGGCGAGTGCGGCGCACACCGCCTGCCCGGCCAGCATGCCGTTGTGGTGCAGGCCGAGCACCTGACCGCGGGCCTCGGCCGGCGAGTGGGCGATCAGCCGTTCCTGCAACGGCAGCCCGGCGGCGAAGCCGACCGACGCGGTCAGCGCGACGACCATGGCCAGCGGTAGCGGCGGCGACAGCAGGAAGACCAGATAGGGGACGGCGAGCAGCAACCGCAGTCCGGGAATCCACCGCTCCCGGCGGGCCCCGGTCAGGAACCGCCCCACCACCACGTCCCCGGTCAGCATGCCGAGGGCGGCGGCGGCGAACAGGAAGCCGGCGCGATCACCGGCGTACGGGACGAAGAGCGCCTCGCACCCGACGATCAGACCGCCGGGTACCCACAGGTTCAGGAAGAGCGACCGGCGGCCCGGGTCCGCCCAGAGTTCCCGGTTCACCCGCGCGGTGCGGGCGATCGTCGTCCGCTCGGTGACCCGGACCGGGCGTTCGGACAGCCCGAACCAGCCCACCGCGGCGGCCACCGCCCGGAGCACCGCGGCGAGCAGGAACACCTGCTCCGGGCTCAGCCAGACGAGCAGGGCGCCGGCCAGCCCGAACCCGGCGATCTGCATCACCCCGACGCTCGTGTTCATGGTGGCCCGGGCCAGTACGTAGGCGTTGGCCGGCAGGATGTCGGTGAGCAGCGCCCACCGGGCCCCGCCGGTGATCGAGCCGACGTACGCGCTGACGAAGATGATCGCGAAGCGGGCCCACAGCGGCAGCCCGGGCACGGCCTGCACCGCCGCTCCGACGGTGACCAGCACCGCGGCGAGGGTCAGCGCCCGGCGGGGCGGCAGGCTGTCCGCGGCCGACAGCAACGTCAGGCTGCCGAGCACGCCGGCCAGCGGTGCGCCGAACATGCTCAGCGCGGTGAGCAGCGCCGAGCCGGTCGACGCGTAGGTCAACGCGCCCAGCGCCAGCGCTGACGTGGTGTGCGCGGCGATCCCGGCGCAGTTGGCGAGGAACAGGTTGCGGAACTCACGGGCCGCGAACAGGTCTGCGTACGTTCTCACGGGCACGATCGTGCGGGGTGCCGGGTGGATCTCGTAGAGTTACGCCTGGAGGCGAAACGTGGGCGTCTGGCAGGTGCCGTCGGATCTTCTCGCGCGCAGCCGTTTCACGGTCTCGCCGATGGTCGACACGGTGGCCGCGCTGCGCGCGCTCTACAACCCGCGCAATCCCTGGCAGCGGGCCTGGCGAGGGCCGCACCTCGAGGCATTCCGGCAGATGCTGGCCGCCCGGCCCGTGGCCCGGGCACTGCTGCCCGCGTCGTTCAACCCCCGGTGGACCGCGGACTTCCTCACCATCGCGCCCGCCTCGCCGGAACCGACGTTCCGGTCGGAGCTGGCGGCCGTCGGGCGGTTGTCCGACGAGCGGCTCCGGGCCGACCTGCGGGCCACCCGCCCGGAGCCGCTCGCCGCCGAGTTGCTGGCGGACGGTCTCACCGGGCAGGTGGTGGAGCTCCTCGACTGGGTCTGGACGCACACCGTCGAGCCGGAGTGGCCGGAGCGGGAACGCCGGCTCCGGGCGGACATCGTGGCCCGCACCGCCGCGTTGAGCGCGCGCGGCTGGGCCGGGGTGTTCGCCGACCTCAACCGCGACATGCGCTGGCTGGGTGACGGTCGTCTCCAGATCAACGACTATCCGGAGCCGTCGCTGTCGCTGGACGGGGCCGAGCAGCTGGTCTTCCTCCCGGCGCACTGCCGTCGCGGCTGGGTGGTCTGGGACAGGCCGACCCGGTTCGGGATGGTGTATCCGGCGCGCGGGATCCTGGTCGATCCCACCTCACCGGCACCAGACGGGCTTGCCCGGCTGATCGGCGCGAACCGGGCCAACATCCTCGCCAGGCTGGACACGCCGCTGAGCACCTCGCAGCTCGTGGTGGTGACCGGGCTGTCCCTCGGGACGGTGAGTGACCACCTGCGGGTGCTGCTGGACGCGGGCGCCGTCAGCAAGCGGCGCTCCGGGCGCGAGGTGCTCTACTGGCGTACGCCGCTCGGCGTCGCGCTCGCCGCCGGCGGGTGAGCGGGGTCGTCCGGCCGGCGGCGCCGGGGCCGCCCCGCCGGGGTCAGCCGTCGCGCCTGGTGGTCCAGCGGAAGGTGGTCAGGCAGAGCACCAGGCCGACGACGCACCACGCGGCGAGCACCAGGGCGACCCGGCCCAGCTCGAACGAGCCCGCCGGCTCCTGGCCGCCGAAGCTCTCCGGCAGGAAGACCGACCGCAGCCCCTGGCACATCCACTTCAGCGGGAACAGGGCCGCCACCTGCTGCATCCAGGACGGCAGCTCGGTGAAGACGAAGAACACCCCGGAGATGAACTGGAGCACCAGGGCGACCGGGGTGACCACCGCCGAGCCGCTGCGCGCGGTGCGGGCCAGCGACGAGATGGCGATGCCGCACAGGGTGCAGGCGGTCACGCCGAGCACCGACACCCAGCCGAAGGTGAGCCACTTCGCGGCGGTGCCGGGCAGGTCCAGGTCGAACAGCGCCACCGAGACGGCCAGCAGCAGCACGGTCTCGGCGACGCCGATGGCGACCACCATCAACACCTTCCCGGCGAACCACACCCACTTCGGCATCGGCGTGCCCCGGTAGCGCTTGAGCACTCCCCGGTCACGCTCGATCGGGATCCAGATGCCGAGGTTCTGGAAGCTCACCGTCATCAGGCCGGTGGCGATCATGCCGGTGATGAAGTACTGGGTGTAGCTGACCCCGGGGGCGATCTCGTCGCGGAAGATCGCCGCGAAGATCAGGATCATGATGACCGGGAAGCCCATCGTGAACACGACGGACTCCCGGCTGCGCAGGAACTGGGTGATCTCCAGCCGGCCCTGCCGCACGGCGAGGGCCACCGGGCCCCGCCGCCGGACCGGCCCCGCGGCGGCCGGCGCGGCCGGCTTCATGGTGGCGGTCATGCGTGTCCGATCATGGTGAGGTAGATGTCCTCCAGGGTCGGCCGGGTCACCGTGAGGCCGGGCACCTCGCCGCCGTGGCGCGCGGCCAGCTCCGCCACCAGCGCCGTCGGCGTCGCGCTCTCGACGCTCTCCAGCGTCCCCTCCGGCGTACGCCAGGAGACCGTCGCCAGGGCCTCCTGCCGGTTGCCCAGCCGGTTCGGCGCGGCGACCTCGACCAGCCGGCCGTCCGCGATCACCCCGACCCGGTCGGCCAGCGCCTCGGCCTCGTCCAGGTAGTGGGTGGTGAGCACGATGGTGGTGCCGGCCGCGGCCAGGTCCCGGATCAGCTCCCAGAACTCCCGCCGCGCCTCCGGGTCGAAACCGGTGGTCGGCTCGTCGAGGAAGAGCAGCTCGGGCCGGCCGACGATGCCGAGCGCCACGTCGAGCCGGCGCTTCTGCCCGCCGGAGAGGGTGTGCGTCCGGGCCTTCGCCTTGCCGGCCAGGCCGACCCGCTCGACGACCTTGTCCGGGTCGTCGGCGTCGGTGTAGAAGCCGGCGAAGTGGCGCACCACCTCGCCGACGGTCAGCTCGTCGAACTCGCCGGTGCCCTGGAGCACGATGCCCACCCGGGAGCGCCAGTCCGCGGCCGGCCGGGCCGGGTCGCTGCCGAGCACCGACACCTCGCCCGCGTCCCGCCGCCGGAAACCCTCCAGGATCTCCACCGTGGTGGTCTTGCCCGCGCCGTTCGGGCCGAGCAGGGCGAACACCTCGCCCCGGTGCACGTCGAGGTCGACGCCCGCCACCGCGACGGTGTCCCCGTACGCCTTGCGCAGCCCCCGGACGGAGATCGCGAGCTCGTCATCCATGCCGTCAAGTGTGCGACCTGGCGGTGGGCCCGGCCCGGCCGGGGTGTGGTGGTGCGCGCCATGTCGGGCGCTTGCCACCCGGACGTCCGCTCCATGGAGCTGTGTGGTTTTCCACAGCCCAGGTGACTGAACGGTAACTTAGACTCCGGCCATGGACGAGAAGGCTTCCCCCGGCCGGCTGCCCGAGCGCGACCGCCCCTGGGTGATGCGCACGTACGCCGGGCACTCCTCGGCCGCCGCGACCAACGCGCTCTTCCGTCGCAACCTGGGCAAGGGGCAGACCGGCCTGTCGGTCGCCTTCGATCTGCCCACGCAGACCGGTTACGACCCCGACCACGAACTGGCCGCCGGCGAGGTCGGCCGGGTCGGGGTGCCGGTCGCCCACCTCGGCGACATGCGGGCCCTCTTCGACGGCATCCCGCTGGCCGAGATGAACACCTCGATGACCATCAACGCGCCGGCGATGTGGCTGCTCGCCCTCTACGGCACGGTCGGCGCGGAGCAGGGCGCCGAGCTGGCCCGCTGCGCCGGCACGACGCAGAACGACATCATCAAGGAGTACCTGTCCCGGGGGACGTACATCTTCCCGCCCGCGGCGTCGCTGCGGCTCACCGCCGACGTCATCGCGTACACGCTGCGCGAGATGCCGCGCTGGAACCCGGTCAACATCTGCTCCTACCACCTTCAGGAGGCCGGCGCGACGCCGGTGCAGGAGGTCGGTTTCGCGCTGGCCACCGCGGTCGCCGTGCTGGACGCGGTGCGCGACTCCGGCCAGGTGCCCGCCGAGCGGATGGGCGACGTGGTCCAGCGGATCTCGTTCTTCGTCAACGCCGGGGTGCGCTTCGTCGAGGAGATCGCCAAGATGCGCGCCTTCGGCGCGCTCTGGGACGAGATCACCCGGGACCGGTACGGCGTCGCCGCGGAGAAGCAGCGCCGGTTCCGCTACGGCGTGCAGGTCAACTCGCTCGGCCTGACCGAGGCGCAGCCGGAGAACAACATCCAGCGGATCGTGCTGGAGATGCTCGGCGTCACCCTCTCCCGGGACGCCCGGGCCCGGGCCGTGCAGCTGCCCGCCTGGAACGAGGCGCTCGGCCTGCCCCGACCGTGGGACCAGCAGTGGTCGCTGCGCATGCAGCAGGTCCTGGCGTACGAGTCGGACCTGCTCGAATACCCGGACCTGTTCGCCGGCTCGCACGTGATGACCGCGCTGGTCGACGAGATCGTCACCGGCGCCCGGGTCGAGTTGGAGAAGGTGCTGGAGATGGGCGGCGTGGTCGCCGCCGTGGAGACCGGCTACCTGAAGAGCGCGCTGGTCGCCTCGCTGGCCGAGCGGCGTCGCCGGATGGAGGCCGGCACCGACGTGGTGGTCGGCGTCAACCGGTTCACCGAGACCGAGCCGTCGCCGCTGACCGCGGCCGGCGCCGAGGCGATCGAGCAGGTGGACCCGGCGGTGGAGAAGTCCGCCGCGGCCGCCGTACGCGAATGGCGGGCCAACCGGGACGCCGCCGCCGTCCACGCGGCGCTGGCCCGGCTGCGCGCGGACGCCGCGACCAGCGTGAACCTGATGCCGGCGACGCTGGAGTGCGTGCGGGCCGGGGCGACCACCGGCGAGTGGGCCGGCGCGCTGCGGCAGGTCTTCGGCGAGTACCGGGCGCCGACCGGGCTGGCCGGCGGGGCCGGGGCGGGCGCGGACGCCGGGCTCGCCGCGGTGCGGGAACGGGTCACCGCCACCGCCCGCGAGCTGGGCAGCGCCCGGCTGCGGCTGCTGGTCGGCAAGCCCGGCCTGGACGGGCACTCCAACGGCGCCGAGCAGATCGCGGTACGCGCCCGGGACGCCGGCTTCGAGGTGGTCTACCAGGGCATCCGGCTGACCGCGGGGCAGATCGTCGCGGCCGCCGTCGAGGAGGACGTGGACCTGGTCGGGCTCTCGGTGCTCTCCGGCTCGCACCTGGCCGCGGTGCCGGCGGTGCTGGACGGGCTGCGCGCCGCCGGCCGGCCGGACCTGCCCGTGGTGGTCGGCGGGATCATCCCCGCGGCCGACGCGGAGCAGTTGCGCGCCGCCGGGGTGGCCCGGGTCTTCACGCCGAAGGACTTCGCGCTCACCGGCATCATCGACGAGCTGGTCACCGTGGTGCGGGAGGCCAACGGCCTGCGCTGAGACCCCCGCCGTCACCGACCGCCGGGGCGGTGGCGGCGGGTCAGCGCTCTTTCGGCGATGTCGTGCCGTGGGTCAGCGCTGGTCGTAGGTGATGCAGTCGGCCATGTCGGCGTCCGGGCCGACCTTGATCGCCGGCGCGTGGCACTCCAACTGGTCGTTGTGCCGGCAGTCGGCGCGCTGGCAGGCGCCGACCTGCGCGATGAGTCCGTCCACGCCGGCCCGGACGGCGGGCATCTCGATGAACGTGCGGCAGTGCGCGTGGTCCATGCTGCCGATCGTGATGGCGAACGCGTGGCAGTCGCCGGTGTGGTTGTAGCCGCAGGCCACCACCACGCACTCCTGCACCCGGGGCATCTCCATCGCTGCGGTCATGCCGACCTCCTCTAGTCTTGCCTGAATTCTAGGCATTTGTCGACATTCGTGACCTGGTTTCAGCTCTGCCCGAGCACCTCCGAGAGCGGGGCCGGCTCCAGGCCACGCTCGGCCAGCCCGGCCAGGATGTGCGGCAGGGCCTCGTCGGTCATCGGCGCGTTCGCCTCCGTCACGTGCAGGATGATCACGGAACCTGGGCGGACCCCGTCCAGCGCCGCCCGCACCACCGGCCGCCAGGACATCGCGAACGGGTCGCCGCTCACCACGTCGCCGTCCACCACGGTCAGCCCCAGGGGCGCCAGCGCGGTCAGGGCAGCCCGGTCGTGGCACAGGCCCGGGAAGCGGAAGTAGCGGGTCTGCCGCCCGCCGTACGCGGCCACCAGGTCGAAGGTCCGGGCCACGTCGGTGGTCATCTCCCGGGCGGGGATCCGGGGCAGTCCGTAGCAGTCCGGGGTGAAGGCCAGATGCCCGTACGTGTGGTTGGCCAACTCGAAGCGCGGGTTCGCGGCGAGCCGTCGGGTCACCGCCGGGTACTGCTCGACCCACTGGCCGGTCAGGAAGAAGGTGGCGGGCACCCGCTCCCGCTCCAGCAGGTCGATGATCTTCAGATTCGCGTACGACCGCACCGCCCCGCTGCGCAACTGGCGCCGCATCGCGTCGGTCATGTCCGCGTCGAAGGTGAGCGCCACCTTGTTCCCGGTACGCGGCCCGTGGTCGACGACGGGTGGCCTGGTCCCGGGCGGCGTCGCTCCCGGGACGGTCGTGCCGGGCGCCGCTGTGTCCGGTTCCGGCGCTGCCGGAGTCGGCGAGGCCGCCGCTGCCGGGGACTGCGCGGACGGCCCGGCTGACGGGATCCGGATGATGCCGGCGCTGGCCGGCGCGCGGAGCGGACTCGGACCGGCCAGCAGGGCCACCGCCGCGACGACGGCGGCGAGGGCCGCGAGGAGCGGGACGCGGAAGATCTTCACGGGCACCGGGAGATGATCTCAGTGCCGGCGCGGTACGTGGGGCCCGCTGTCCGCCGTCGTGGTCGGGGCGTGTGCCAGCTTGTGGTTTGGCGTGGTGGCTGCGCCGTGCCGCGTTCGTGGGCCGCTGGGCTTGGGTCCGGGCGGTCAGGCTTGATCCCTGCGCCGGTCACGGCGGGCCACACCCCCGTCGTGGTCCGGCCGGGTCCGTGCCAGCAGGTCCGTCCCCGCTTGGGCTCACCTGGCCGGATCGCCGATTGTCCGGCCAGATCCACTCGATGTGCGGCACGTGGCGGTGTATTCCGTAGCCGGACACCGGACATACCGCAGGTGGCGTCGATCTCCGCCCGACATCCCGCCCATCCAGTCGATCAGGTGTGGCGGCGGGGGCCTGCCGCGGCCGGCGCAGCGTCCGCACCGCACCCCCTCTACTCCCGTCGGCGCAGTCGGATGGGCGTGTCGTCACGGGTCGGCAACGTTGTCTTTCACGGTGATACCTGAGAGGCATTTTGATGACTCTGAGGTATCGCGCTCTTTCCGCGATATGAAGCCCCCGTGGCGGGCTGGTCGATGTCGTCGGGTCGCCCTGCTCGGTAAACGGGCACGGTGCCCCGAACCGGTGCGGTCTGCTGGCGTGGTCTGTCGGGTGGTGGGCTGTATATCCGGTTTGTGGGTGTGACCGGCCGCGTCCGGGTGGTGGAATCGGGGCCGGGTCGGGGGCGTTACATCATGCGGACGATCGAGCAAGAGCCCGCCCCGCCTGGATCGGGGTTGCGTGGCCGGGCCGCGGAATGAAGGTGGCCGGCCGGTCGTTACACATGGTCCCGGCGCCGCAAGGGCACCCCCGCCCGCGAGCGTCGGATCTTTCCCCCAAGACTTTCGAGCGCCGGACGGTGCTTGCGCCACCACGCCCTCCCCCTGGGCTGGTGGCGTCGACCCCCAAGGAGCTTCGTGATGAACACGATCATGCGTAAGAGCGTTCTCGGTGTCGCTGGTCTGGCCTTCGCCGGTGGTGTGTTCGCTGGTCCGGCTACCGTGCAGGCTGCTGCGGTGGAGCAGGTGAAGCCGGTTGCCGTGGTGCAGGCCGACAAGGCCGACAAGGCCGACAAGGGCAAGCTGATTCCGCACGGTGTGCAGGGCAAGCAGTCGCGGATCGACCTCTCCGACGAGCAGGTCGCGAATGTGAAGGCGATCATCGCGGCGACGAA